>JBATEC010000098.1:0-8992 GCA_049663825.1 Methanothrix sp.
CACGCTTCGCAATGACAAAGGAACTTCGATTCATGAGCGAATTATGACGACACTGGCAACATGGGGACAGAAAGGCTTGAACAGTCTCCAAATGCTAACTACAATGCTGGCCAGCTAAACACATACTGGAGCGATAGACATTGCGGCAAACGCTGCGATCGAATCAAAGTCCATTTTGCCAATTCCTCAGATTCTATTCATTATTGGTAGACTATTAAACTTTTGTGATCTGCCTCTTCTCAATATTCAGCAATCATGGGATGGCTCCAAGGGCAACTTATCGGAAATTCCGATTAGTTCAAACCAAGACATCTACCAGGTTAAAATGCGTGTGTTTTTCTGCAACCAGGACATGATTCTCTCCATCACCCGCTTGGCGAAGTCAAAGGAATGCACAGTTTCCGCTGCGGGGCAAGCGAGCATTTGAATGAGTTAAACGCCAAAAGAAACTATATTTTATAATAATTAATTTATAATATATTGTGTGCTCGGGCAATCCATTGAGAATTGTGATTTCCAGAATACACCATCCATGATGGCGGGGTTGCATTTAAGTATCTGGAAAAAGGTCTCTTCTGTCAGGTCAACTAATATATTTCAAGGTGATTTATTTTGCATAAAAGCGTAGTCAAGGATCAAAGCCTCGCCGCAGAAGGGGAAAAGCGTATCGAATGGGCCCGCAGGCACATGCCCGTTTTAGAGAAGATCAAAGAGGAGTTCGAGAGGGAAAAGCCTCTCAAAGGCGCGCGCATCGTGGCCTGCCTGCATGTCACTGTGGAGACGGCTAACCTCATCACAACTCTGGTGGCTGGTGGCGCTGAGGTGGCGGTCACCGGTTCCAATCCCTTATCGACGCAGGACGAAGTGGCAGCAGCTCTGGCGGCGCGGGGCCTCTACGTCTACGCATTCCGGGGCGAGAACGAGCAGGAGTACTACGACTGCATCAAGAAAGCCCTGGACCTTAAGCCCAACGTCAGTTTGGACGACGGCGCCGATACCATTGCCATCATCCACAAGGAGCAGCCAGAGCTGGCCGCGCAGATGTTCGGCGGCTGCGAGGAGACCACCACCGGTGTCGTGCGCCTGCGGGCCATGGCGAAGGACAATGCTCTGCTCTATCCGGTCGTCGCCGTCAATGACGCCGAGACCAAGATGATGTTCGACAACCGCTACGGCACCGGCCAGAGTACATTGCACGGCATCATGCAGGCCACCAACTTCCTCTTCGCGGGAAAGACCGTGGTGGTGGCAGGCTACGGCTGGTGCGGCCGGGGTTTTGCCATGCGCGCCAAAGGTCTGGGCGCAAATGTAATCGTGGTTGAGATCGAGCCGAGAAAAGCCCTGGAGGCAGCTATGGACGGCTACAGAGTCATGCCCATGCATAAAGCTGCGCCCCTGGGAGATCTCTTTGTCACGCTCACCGGCGACATAAACGTGGTCCGAAAGGAGCACTTCATGCAGATGAAGGACCAGGCAGTCCTGGCCAACAGCGGCCACTTCAATGTGGAGATCGACATCCCGGCTCTGGAAAAGATGGCTGCGGAAAAAGCAGAGGTGCAAAACAATGTCACCGAGTACAAACTGCCCGATGGGCGTCGGCTCTACCTGCTCGCAGAAGGCCGGCTCATCAATCTGGCTGCCGCTTACGGCCATCCGCCTGAGGTCATGGACATGTCCTTTGCCAACCAGGCACTGGCCGTGCGCTACATTGTGGAGCACGGAAGAAAGCTGGAGAAGAAGGTCTATGCCGTTCCTGTGGAGATCGATCGCAGGGTAGCGGAACTGAAGCTGGCCTCCATGGGCCTGGAGACGGAAAATCTTACCGCGGAGCAGGACAAATACCTTCATAGCTGGCAGATGGGAACTTAAAGAGATAACAAAAGGAAGTGTCTTGGCCTTGGATCTAAAGAGAGGTAACCTGGAAACATATCTGCAGAGCCTTTACGGGCGAGATTTATCGCTCCTGAGCACTCGCAAGATGGGTGAGACCATACCTACCACAGAGGACGTGAAAGGATTCGGATACGGATCGCCTCTGCTGGTGGAGTACGAGATAAATGGAAAGAAGGGCTCGGCCGTGCTCTCCTCCATGCGCGTGCAGCATGGCTTCGGCCACGACCACTTCTCCGACCGGGCAGGGATTATGATCTGGCAGAATTCGACCTTTGCCAGCCTCCCCAAACATGTCCCGTCTCTCGATGTAGGCTATTTTACAGAAAAAGGAAAGCTGGTCTCGGCGGGAGACGCTCGCGAATACTTCCTGCTCATGGAGAAGATTGAGGGAAAAGAGTACTTCTTTGACCTGGAGCGGGTAAAAGAGCAGGGCGCAACCGACCTGGATCACAACCGAGTCATAGCCCTCTCCAATTACCTGGCCGAGATTCACGCAGTCAAGAACGATTGCCCGCCCCTCTATCAGCGCAAGATCCGGGAGACCGTAGGAAGCGGTGAGTGCATCTTCGGCATTCTGGACGATTATCCGGATGCTCCCAGCTTTCTGGACGGCGATGAGCTGCAAGAGGTCGAGAAGATCTGCGTAGAGTGGCGCTGGATGCTGCGAGGTAAAGCCGGGCGGCTCTGCCAGGTGCACGGCGACTTCCACCCATGGAATATTATGTTCAGGGAAGGCACGGACTTCTCCGTGCTGGACAGAAGCAGGGGTGAGTGGGGGGAAGCTGCAGACGACATCACTGCTCTCGCCATGAACTACATATTCTACTCAGTGCAAAAGAGCTTGCGCCTGACCGGAGACCTGAAAGATCTCTTCGAACTGTTCTTCGAAAACTACCTGGAAAAGACGGGTGACGAAGAGCTGCTGGAGGTCATCGCGCCGTTCTTCGCCTTCCGGGCAGTTGTAGTGGCCAGCCCCACCTGGTATCCGTTGCTCTCCGATGATGTAAGACGGGCCCTCTTCAACTTCCTGGAGAACGTCCTGGCCTCTAAGAAGTTCAATTACAGGGATGTGAACAGCTACCTGGACTAAGGATGAAGACTTACGCCTTTGAGCTGTCCGGAGAACATGAAACACTGCCGAGAAGCGAGGCCTTAGCCCTGGTGGAGATCAACTCCACCCGTTTTTCTGAGGTCGCCTTTCTGGACCAGTGCCTGATAGTGGGGGCAGAAGACCTCGATGTACAATTACTGGGCAGTCGTCTGGCCATGACTCATCGCATCATAGAGGTGCTGGCTGTCTGCGACGCGAACCTGGAGGCGCTTGCCAGGTCTGTGAGCCTCCTGGAGCTACCTCGCAAGAGATATATGGTCAGGGCCCGGCGCATCAAGAATGCAGCACCTGGGGCAGATGTCGTGGAACATGAGGCCGGTCGCATCCTTTTTCAAAAGGGATATCGAGCAGACATGTCAAATCCGGAAATGGTATTGCGGGCTATCATCACTGCCGGCAAGATCGTCCTGGGGCGCGAGGTTGCCCGGACCGATAGAAGCTCCTTTGAAGCGCGCCGACCTCACCTCAAGCCCTTTTTTCATCCCGGCGTACTTATGCCGCGAATGGCCCGTGCCCTAATCAACCTCACCCAGGTTCGCGCAAGCGAGATGCTGCTCGATCCCTTTGCAGGAACTTGCGGCATTCTGATCGAAGCCTGCTTGATCGGCATCCAGGGGCTGGGAATAGAGGTCCAGACCCGGCTGGTGAAGGGTGCTTTATGCAATTTGCGTACGCTTGACTGCTCACTTTTACTGGGAGATGCCAAGCGCTTGCCACTGCAAAACGCTTCCATCGATGCTGCCGTTCTGGACACACCCTATGGAAGGTCGGCTAAAATCCTGGCAAAGTCGAAAGAATTTCTTTTGCAGGAAAGTTTAAGCGAACTCTTCAGGGTGATCAAGCGTGGCCGCCGCATGGTAATCGTGGCGGACAGCCCGCTGGATGCCTTGCTCGCGAATGCTGGCTTCGAAATTCTCCAAAAGCATACGGACCGCGTGCATGGAAGCTTGACGCGGCAAATATTCCTCTGCCGGAGATAATGTGAGGTGCGGCCTTTTAGGCCTCTGCCGCCTCGTAATCGGTATCGATAGTATCAGAAAGACCATCTTCAGTATGGGCTGTCACCATGCGCTCAGATACATCCTGATCGGAGAGTATCTCCAAAAAACGCTTTGTGTAGCCATCTCTCTCCGATGCTTTCTGGCTGTCGAAGATATTCCTGTACTCAGATATGGTGGAAGGAGCTACTCGCAGACTCTCTGCCATATCTTTGACGGATTTGCTGGCATCCGTTAGGCGAATAAACTCATCCTTGTCGAAAGGGGGCTTCAAATCAGTCTCCCGGAATAAGTGGAGCTTGATTCTGGCCCGGCTGACGGTTTTATTAAGGGCTCGATCGCCCAGTTGTTCTGCGATCTCAGTATCACTTAGTCTC
The DNA here is from genome assembly GCA_049663825.1 of Methanothrix sp. Classification (GTDB taxonomy): domain Archaea; phylum Halobacteriota; class Methanosarcinia; order Methanotrichales; family Methanotrichaceae; genus Methanothrix. The sequence goes on from JBATEC010000098.1 coordinate 4,380, forward strand.
TTATAAAAGAGCCTGACAACTGATGATAACTGCTCGGCAGTCAGCTTTGTCTGGATGCCGTATTGTTTTATCATCTCCTGGACTACACCCAACAAAGCGCGCTCAATCTCGCCGCTTCCTCGGAGACTACCATGACGGGTGGCCTGCTTCTCCACGACCTTGGTTGTGGCGCCAATCTTCATAACGAGGTCCCGAAGCTGATCAGTCCTGCCACTCATTTAAGATACTCACCCCATGGAAACTCTTTTGTTTATAGTATAAAGAGATTTCCATGGTATTACAAACCTTTTTATACACGAGATTCGTCTAAGAAGGCGGAATGTCCGAGACCAGCATATATGTTGTGAAGACCACTGCGAATCAAGAACGATCGGTGGCCAACATGATCGCCCAGATAGCACGCAAGGAAAAGTATGATATAAGGGCACTGCTGGTACCAGATGTGCTGAAAGGCTACGTTCTTGTGGAATCACCAGCATCGGAGATCGTAGATCAGGCGATTCAAGGAATACCCCACGCACGCTCTGTGATAAAAGGGGCCTCCAACATCGGAGAGGTTGAGCACTTTCTCTCCCCCAAGCCTGCCGTAATCGGTATCAATGAAGGGGCCATCATCGAGCTCATATCCGGACCGTTTAAGGGAGAAAAGGCAAGGGTCAAACGCGTGGACGTTGCCAAGGAAGAGATAACACTGGAACTCTTTGAAGCTATGGTGCCTATCCCCATCACGGTACGGGGAGATAACGTGCGCGTGCTCAGTAAAGATGGAACTTAATAATTTAGAGGTGACAAGTATTGGCTAATGTAGTAGAAGCATTGGTCCCTGGCGGAAAGGCCAGCGCGGGGCCACCTTTGGGCCCGGCCCTGGGACCTCTGGGCGTAAATGTAGCCCAGGTGGTTGCCAAGATCAATGAAAAGACCAAAGATCTCAATGGAATGCAGGTTCCCGTCAAAGTCATAGTGAAGTCCAGAACCGAATTCGAGATCGAAGTCGGAACGCCTCCTACCTCAGCCCTGATCATCAAGGAGATGGGTGTAGAGAAAGGCACTGGAGACAAAACCATCGTCGGGAATATCACTATGGAGCAGGTTCTCAAGATTGCGAATATCAAGAGAAAAGGCCTTCTCTCCAAAACCCTGAAGAACGCGGCCAGCGAGATCATCGGCACAGCAGGGTCTGTAGGCGCGACCATTGATGGTATGGATAGTAAAGAGGCTCAACTGGCTGTGGCCAGTGGCAAATACGATGAGATATTAGAAGCGAAGGCTTAAAATATAGAGTTATTATCTGAATTCTAATTCTCTTTTTTGAGAAGCCGTAGAAGACCTAGAGTCGTAGACTACGGAGGATTGAAATGGATATAGAAGAAGCCGTTAAACAGGCTATCACTGAGGCACCTGCCAGGAAGTTCAACGAGAGCGTGGATCTGGCTATTAACCTTCATAACATCGACTTGGCCCAGCCGGGAAACAGAGTCGATGTCGAGGTTATCCTACCCCACGGACTTGGCAAACCGACCAAGATCGCTGTATTCGCTGCAGGAGAGACTGCCTTGCGAGCCAAGAGCGCTGGCGCAGATCGGGTTATATCCGCGGACGAGATCAAAGAGCTCGCCGGAAATAAAAGAGCTGTGCGCAAAATGGCAGACGAGTATAAGTTCTTCATAGCAGAGACTCAGTTCATGCCCGTCATAGGTAAGAGCCTGGGTTCCATTCTCGGCAAGAGGGGCAAAATGCCCACACCTCTACCGCCGACACAGGACGTAACCCCGCAGATACAGAGGCTCAAGAACATGATCAGGATAAGGTCTCGGGACAAGCCGACCTTCCACCTGACTGTTGGGAACAGAAATATGAATACCAAAGAGCTGGCCGAAAACATTGAAACGGTCGTCGTCAAGCTCGAGCAGACCCTCAAGGATGGCAAACATAACCTGAAGTCGGTTTACATCAAGACCACCATGGGGCCTTCTATAAGGGTGATTTAAATGGCAGCAGAGACTCGTCACACTGCCCACATACCTGAGTGGAAGGTTAAGGATGTCGAAGAGCTTGTCGAGATGATAGGCAAAAGCCGCGTTGTCGCTGTTGTAGGCGTGAGGGAGATACCAGCCGATAATCTTCAGCAGATACGAGGCAGTCTTAGAGGCAATGTCGAGATAAAAATGGTGAGGAACACCATCGCTCGCCGCGCCCTAGAGGCCTCTGCCCCAGAGATCAGACCGCTGGCCGATTTCATTGAAGATCAGACAGCTTTGATCTTCAGCAATGACAATCCCTTCAAGCTCAACAGTCTCCTGGAGAAAGGCAAACAGCCCATGCCCATCAAGGCCGGTGCACGTGCTCCCAAAGACATAGTGATTGAGGCCGGAGTGACCTCGTTCTCACCGGGACCCATGGTCGGCAAGCTTCAGGCAGCCGGCATCCCAGCGGCAATTAAAAGCGGAAAGGTGGTCATCAACCAGCAGATCACTCTAGCCAAAGAGGGAGAGGTCGTTTCTGCCAAAACTGCGGACATTTTGAAGACCATGGAGATCTTCCCCAAAAACGTGGGCCTGGAACTGAGAGCGGCCTACGATGGTGGCTTGATCTTTAAAGTCAAGGATCTTTCCATCGATGTGGAGGCACAGATCTCAGAGTTGCTCGCAGCTTCTGCCAGAGCATTCGGCTTTGCAGTTGAGATTGGCTATACTACGCCGAAGACCGTCGGACCCATGCTGCAAAAGGCTCAGACCAAGGCCAGAGCCCTGGTACTGGAAGCCGGAATACCCGTGCCCAGCATGATGGAGATGCTTTTAGCCAAAGCAGCTGCCAATGCCCGAGCCGTCGCTCGCCTGGCCAGTGGTGAGACAGCCCCGTCGGCTGCCCCAGCTCAGGCCCCCGCGAAGGACCAGGAAGAGAAAGAAGAGAAGAAGGATGAAGAAGACACCGCTGCAGGAATGGGTGCTCTCTTCGGATAAATTAAATTAAAGGAAAATTCGAGGTCGATTCAAATGGAATATGTATACGCTGCATTACTGCTTCACAGCGCAGGCAAAGACGTTAACGAGGATGGAATTAAGAAGGTCGTCGAGGCATCCGGTGCCGCCGCTGACGATGTCAGAATCAAGGCTCTGGTGGCCGCTTTAGAAGGCGTGGATATCGCAACGGTCCTCGCCCAGGCAGCCGCAGTGCCAGTAGCTGCCGCTGCCGCAGCCCCTGTCGCTGCATCCGCCGCCAAGGGCGCAGCCAAGGCAGAAGAGCCCGCAGAGGATAAGGAAGCTGCAGAGGAGAGCGGTGTAGAGGGCCTGGGCGCCCTTTTCGGCTGAATCTCCTTCAGCTTTTTTTTCACTTTTTTTAGCTCAAAAGTTTTAAAAATTGTATTAAAGTTCTTCCAGCATCTCGACGCCCAGCTTCTTGACTTTCGGCTTCCAGATATTGGCTGGCATCCAGCTGGGGGCATTGGCGGGCTTGGGCATCTGTATCCGTTCGCCCTGGAATATGTGCACCTTTTTGGTGCCTCTTTCCCGAAGCTTGATATCGGTGAAGCCTCGGTTTGCCGCCTTTAGGGCCGCTTGCCTGGGCTGTTTCCCAGAAAAGACGCCAATCTCATTACCATCCTTGTCTCGCAATGCGAAATTTCTTTTTTCTATCATATTTTTATTCCTCACGTAGAGCCGTATGCAGTGGCACATAAAGTTTGCAGCATGTCTATATATCTAATACACTTATATTAATCTTTTGTTTGATTACACTATATATGAAGAGCACCAATATCTTGAAGGACCAAATTCCGGCGAGGCTCCCCCCAAGGAATGGTTTTTTAATCAGGACGCCGCTTCTATAATTATGGCATGGGTCATGTGGTTCACGGGCCTTCCAGGCTGCGGGAAGACCACCATCGCAGATAAAGTATTGACGATTCTATCAGGAAAGGGCATCCGCGCCAGGATCCTGCAGCTGGATGAGATCAGAAGAGCGATAACTCCCCGACCAAAATATACCGAAGAAGAGAGGGATATCGTTTATGCCAGCTTAGCCTACATGGGCAAGCTCTTGGCTGATGAGGGAATAAATGTCATCATAGATGCAACCGCCAATAGACGCCGCTATCGAGATTTTGCCCGCAGTCTGATCCCCAATTTCGCCGAGGTCTTTATCCAGGCGCCACTGTCCATCTGCATCGAAAGGGAAGCGAAGCGCAAGGCAAAGTTCTCGCCCAAGGATATCTACAAGAAAGCGGCTGGCGAGAAGGCCCACGTCCCCGGTGTAAACGTAGCCTACGAAGAACCGCATTCACCCGAGATTAAGGTTGATACTACGAGCATGAACTCGGATGAGAGTGCCGGGCATATTGCCGACAAAATACTAAACCTCTACAATCCCGGAAAGATTAAAATATAGTCACTTAGACTCCCATTCAGGAAGTGAAGAAGCTTGAAGTCAAATGCTGGTTTTGTAGGTTTTGATGGAACAGAGAATAAGCGAACTCTTCTGGCTTTGGCGCAGGTCAAAAAGGCAGCCGGAATAGATGGTGACCTGAATGTCCTGCTCAGAAAGCCACACGGCCGGGCCTTGTCTATTGTATCCAAGTTCAATCGGCTGTTCGGAGTAAAGGCCTTCGTGAGTGACAA
>JBATEC010000099.1:0-14528 GCA_049663825.1 Methanothrix sp.
AACGTCAACACCAGCGCTGCCTCCGATGGCGCTCTCTACCTGTGAAAGCTCTTTTCTTGTAATCCTGGGGAGAGGCTTGCCGGAAAAAAGGACGCCATCAACATTGCTTCCCACGGCAACTACCTCGGCTTGCAGAGCTTTGGCGATATAGGCTACCAATTGATCTCCGGATACTATTGCGGCCTTTCCGGTGGCATCCATTGCCACATCGCCATGCAGCACCGGCATGATGCCGTTCTTTAGCATCTCATTTACTGGCTCCATAAAAAAGCGGTCTATTCTGCCGCTCTTAAGGAGAAGGCAGGAGAGGGGATGAACCGGCAGGCAGTCGACGCCCGCCAAGCTCAGTGCCTCCACGACCTTTTCACTGAGCTTTGCCACACTGTTATGAGTCACTCTCAATCCCTGCCTGTTGAATTCATGGGGCAGACCATATTTTTTAGCAGGAATGTGTCCAAAGGAGCCGGCCCCGTGCACGAGCACCACATCTTCCGGGTGGAGTGCGATCTCTTTAGCCACGCGCGTGATCTCGCTCTCTCGTGCCGTCAGTTCACTGTTTTTATCGGTCAAAATGCTTCCCCCGATCTTCAGAACCCGGGTCATAGGTCGCCCTCCAGTCTCACACCCTCACAGCCCGTCACAACCTTAAAAGGAACTCCTCTTGCCTGTCTTAAAGCCACCATAAGTGCATCTACGCCTGCGGCCCCTGGCAGGGCAATCATGCAGCCACCGCCTCCAGCTCCGGTAAGCTTGGCTCCCTGCGCCCCACCTGCGCCTCGCGCCGCATAAACCAGTTCGTCCAGCTCACGGGTAGAGACGCCCAAAGCCACCAGAAGTCCGTGGTTGACATTCATCAAACAACCCAGCTCCGCTGGATTTAGCTCTCTGATGAAGGGAACGGCTCGCTTTGAGATGGCCCCAATGGCCTGAAATATTGGGTCGACCAGGTCGATGTAGCGTTTTTTCAGGTCTTGCACCTTCTCGACCTCAGACTTTGTATCGTGAGGCATTTTTGTGTATCCAACTACCATCTCAAGCGGTGGAAGATCAATGGGCTGAATATCTCGGGATATCTGCAGATAGCCACCGTAGGTTGCCAGAGCCGTATCCGTAGGGCTTCCCAATCCATGTTGAACCTTTTTTTCCAGACGGTAGGAGATTTCTGCAATCTCCTTTCGAGACAGGCCAAGCCCGCAGTGCTGACTTATGGCAGCCACAGCGGCCACCACGATGGCTGCAGATGATCCCAGTCCGGCGGCTGGCGGCAGGTTTGAATCAATGCAAACCTGGATATCTTTGACGTCAAATTCTCTGAGCACGGCGGAGATATATCTGGTAGCATGCACCGCCTGGGTGGATGTGAGTCGATCGGTTGTCAGATCCAAGGAGAATCCTCGCAAAACAAGCTCTTCCGTCTTTATGAGCACGCTGCCCGGCAGGTCTCGCACGGTGACTTTTGCTCGCAGATCTATGGCACCGCCAAGAGCTGTAACTCCAAAGACGACTGCATGCTCTCCGAAAAGGATTATCTTGCCGGGAGCCGAAGCCGTAGTCAATAAAGGGCCTCCTCAGGAAAAAGCAATTGCTGCGTATCCGACTACCTGGCTGTAGTCACCGCTCACGTCTCCGCTGGTAGCATAGGCAATCCGCTGACCGACTTTAGCTCCCAGAGCAGCGGCGACTGTGATGGTTACTGCTATCGGCCCATAGCCGCACGCTGTGGCATCGTAGCGATATACTCTGTCGTAAAGCTCTGGAACATCCATATTTAATATGGCCTCCAGTAGCTTTGCGTCTACCTTTCTGGCAGTCTCTTGAGGCTCATAGTGGGTGAAGTCGCTGCTGGCAATTACGATGCAGCTGCGGTTAAGCTTCTGCACGGCCAAAGAAAGCGCCTGCCCGACCTCTAGTGCGGTTTGCTCATCCTGCAAACCCATACAGATGGGAAGTACCTTGAATCCTTGAAATCGCTTCTGAAGAAAAGGGAGCTGAACCTCAATAGAGTGCTCATGCAGGTGAGCAGTTTCATCATGATCGATAATGCTGCCGGCCAAGGCATCAGCCAGCTCCAGATCCGGCTCGACATCGCCCAGTGGTGTTCTCCACGAGTCACGGGAGAGCGCCACTGGCGAACCGAGGCCGTGGTGATTGGGCCCTATGATCACATAGGTTTCCGCTTTAGGCAGGCGAGAATATACTGCAGCTGCAACTTGACCCGAATACATATATCCAGCATGCGGGACCACTGCGCCCTTACAAGGAATCTCTTTTTCAGGATGCAACATGCCGTCCAGCTGATGCCTTAGCTCCGCTCCGCTACCCGGATAGAACTGACCTGCAACAGCCGGAAAACGCATGGATCAAAACTCCATCTCAAAGTCCGAGATAGTGTATTTGAATCGATCCTCTTCGCCCCTCTCGCGAAGCACCTGACGGGCCAAGAGCCAGTAGATAAGCGTTAGAGCTTTCCTGCCTTTGTTGTTGGTTGGTATGACCAGGTCAACATTGGAGGTCATGTTGTTTGTATCGCATAGAGCGATTACCGGTATGCCTATATCCACAGCCTCGTTGACCGCCTGGGCATCGCCGCTGGGGTCTGTAGTTATGAGTGCATCGGGCTCGATGAAGCCCCGGAAGGCTGGATTGGTCAGGGTATTGGGTACGAATCGACCCACGTTGGCGTTGGCGCCTACGGCCTTGGCGAACATGGTGGCCGGCCTCTGGCCATACTGCCGCGCAGATACAACCAATATATTTGCCGGGTCGTATTTTGCCAGGAACTTGGCAGCCAGCCGGATGCGCTTGTCCGTGGACTGGACATCCAGCACGTAAAGCCCGTCTGTCCTCACCCTGTAAATATAGGGCATCATGTTATTCGTCTTCTGCTGAGTACCAATATGCACGCCGGCAGCCAGGTACTCATCGATTGGTATGAGAGTCTCATATTCTCCCGCTACCGTTATCACCTCATCTTCTACCAACTAATTCACCTACCTAATCGATCGCGTTTTACTGTGATGGGAATTACGTCCAGTTTCATCTCTTCAAGCGCTATTTCGAGAGGGTCGGTATTACTGGTATCGATCAACACTGGAGCGCCCATGAAAATTTGCAAAGCCCGTGCTCCTACGATGCGCGCACGTTCATATCTTGTATATTTCTCGCCCTTCAAATAGCCACCTCAAAAGGAAGAGTATGATGGGGTTGCTGAGATTCGAACTCAGGTCACAGCGTCCCGAACGCTGTAGGATGGACCAGGCTACCCTACAACCCCTTCTACTGGTACCGCCTAAGCGTGTTCACGATCTCCACATGTGAGAGAAGCATGCGCCTGCAGCAGTATTTGTCTATTCCCAAATCATCCAAGACTTTGCCGGGAGGCTCGGTCTTGATGCGCTCCCGGTATTCCTCCCAGACATGGGAGACCACTTTGCCACAGGAATAGCACCTGACTGGAATCAAGTAGTTTCACCTGTAGGACTTTTGGTACTTAGACCTGGCACCAAGTCCGCCGTACTTTTTCCTCTCTTTGTGCCGATGATCGCTGACGAGGAGATTTCGGTCGTACTCGGAATAAGCTTCTTTCAGTCCGGTATCGCCTGTCCACTCCACAATACCCTTGGCGATGGCCGTTCTTACGGCATCCGTCTGTCCCATGGTACCGCCGCCGGCAACAACGACATCGATATTCATTGTTTTTATCAGATCTCCTGCGATCTGAACTGGTTCTTGAATCTTGAGTCTGGCAAGGTGGGGCTCGTAGATCTCTAAGGGAACCTTGTTGATGCGCACAACGCCCTTTCCTTCCTTTAAAGTGGCCCTTGCAGTTGCCGTCTTCTTCTTACCTGAGGTATTAATTATCTTCATAGGGAATCCTTCAGAAGTTTGCGCCGAGTCTTCGGCTCAAGGCCCCAAGCTCGATATATTTGTTATTGCTCTCGGTTCTCATCTTAGCAGCGGTTGGTTGCTCTAACGGCATTCCCTTCAGTTCTCTGGGTATGCCTACATATATCCGCAGCCGGGAAAATGCGTCTCTTCCCCGCCCCATCTTGTAGGGAAGCATGCCGCGCACGGTCCTCTTGAGTATCATTTCCGGTCGGCGGGGGAAGTAGGGACCTCTCTCCTTATGGCCGCGATCCCTTGTATGCCCATATTCTGCGAAAATGGAATCTTTTCCACCAGTAACGAGTGCCTTCTCGGCATTGACGATTTTGACCTCTTCGCCTGCCAGGAGATTCTTGGCGGTTACGCTCGCCAGGCGCCCCAGGACCAATCCAGTTGCATCTACTACGATCATTGCTTCACCTCAAAATCTTTATGCCCGATCCCTTGGGATGCTCAGCCATCAGCTTTTCAATAGTCAGACATTTTCCGCCTGCTGCCTGGATCTTGGACAATGCCTGGCCGCTAAAATTGAAAGCCGCCACGGTAACGCTATGTTCCAGATCGCCGGAGGCCAGCACTTTTCCTGCCACGAGTATAGTATCGTTAGACTGGGTATGCCTATTGATCTTGCTGAGGTTTACAGCAGCGTAGTTGCGACTGGGCTTCTCGAGCCTCCGGGCGATATCGCGCCAGAGGGGTGCGCCAGTTTCGCGAGAGGCCGCCTTAAGTTCACCGATAAGACGGACTATCCTTGGATTTGTCTTCTCAAATGCCATTTCAATCCTCCGCACGGCCCCAATCGGGCCGACTCACGCGCAAACGCGCGCGTTCGAACCTGTTATTTGGTTCATGCGCCCAGGGCATCTTCATCCCTGTGCGGAATATTTAGATCGACAATGCGCCAGTATTTAAGTGTTTTCCAAAGCCTGGCGCAGGGCGGCATCTCGTCGGTACGCCTGGACAATTGTCCGGTAACGTGATCATGCTGAATGTAGAAAGACTATTCGCAAATTAAATATCAGAATCAAAAGTAAGGTATTAATGCAAGGACTATCAGAAAATTGCTGCGAAGTGAAATGATCGACTTCCTCCTCCCTGCCTGCATAGCCTTTGGCTTTGTCCTGGGAATCTTGAGCGGCCTGACTCCCGGCCTGCATCTGAACAACTTTGCAGCCCTCCTCTTAGCCATCTCGCCGCAGCTCCTGGCCTGGGGCCTCTCGCCATTTCAAGTGGCCTGCATCATTCTTTCCGCCAGCATCTCTCAGACGTTCTTTGATGCCATTCCTGCGGTCTTCCTGGGCGCGCCGGACAGTGAGACGGCTCTGACGGTTCTTCCGGGCCAAAGGCTTATGCTGGAGGGGCGAGGCATCGAGGCGGTACGGCTCTCGGCTCTGGGCAGTGCGGGTTGCATGTTATTTGCACTTCTCTTGATCGTCCCGCTCTCCTGGATCGCCTCCAGCTACTATGATTATCTCACAAAATATGTTGGCATTCTGCTTTTGGCAATCGCTCTCATGATGATCAGGTCTGAGAGAGGCCCGTGGATTGAGGGACAGGGCTCCTGGGTGCATTACAAGTACAAGGCCGTAGCCGCTCTGCTCTTCATAACCTCCGGCCTTCTCGGCATATTCGCCTTTGATCATGAAAACCTCGCAAGCTCTCCTTTCGGCCTGGAGCCACAGGTGCTTCTGCCTCTCCTGTCCGGCATCTTCGGCGCCTCCTCTCTCCTGCTCAGCCTTTCCACAGAGACAAATATTCCTGAGCAGAAGGAGAGCGCCATCAAGCTCTCATCCAGCGCCCTCGCCAAAGCGGTCTTCTCCGGCGGCCTGGGCGGATCAGTAGTGGCCTGGCTTCCCGGCGTCTCGCCTTCCGTGGCTGCCATCACAACGCGCCTGGGCGCGGCCCCCAGTCCGGAGGAGTTCCTGGTCTCTATCGCCGGGGTAAACACAGCCAATGCGCTGTTCTCTCTGGTGGCGCTCTATGTTATCGACAAGCCGCGCAGCGGCGCAGCCGCAGCTATCCGGGAGCTGATGGCTCTCGACCAGAGCATACTGGCCCAGATGATAATAATCGTGGTAATCGTGGCGGCGGCGTCCTATTTAGCCTGCATCGGCGCGGCGCGCCTGGCCGGGCGGGTTATTTCCCTGCTCAACTACCGGCTGCTCTGCCTGGGGGTGCTGCTCTTCCTGGCGGGCATGACCTATGCCTTCACCGGGCTCTTCGGGCTGTTCATATTCTTCCTGTCCACTGTGGTGGGCTTAATTGCGCCTGTGGCGGGAATCCGCAGGACGCATGCCATGGGGGTGCTGATGTTGCCGCTGATTTTGAGATATATTTAGTTCTCGGTGGGACGATTTTTGTTAAGAATCTATTGGTCTATAATTTTCCATCGTCCCTAATAATGGAAAGAGTAAAATGGTATGATCACATAAAATTATAGGCACGGAGATTTATGAACGAGCAGTTGCAGGCCGCGCGCGAAAAAGCGCTGGAGATCTTGCAGAAGAACGGGATCAAACGCGCCGCCTTCTTTGGCTCCATCGTGAGGGGAGAGATGACCGATGAATGCGACATAGACATCCTTGTCGAGTTTGAAGGCCGAAAGAGCCTCCTCGACCTCGCTGGCCTGAAGCTCGATTTAGAGGATGCTCTGCAAAGGCGGGTAGATCTTCACACTTACAGGTCGCTGCATCCCATGCTCAAAGACAGGATTCTCGCGGAGCAGGTCCTGATATTATGAAAGAAGAATGAAAAGGTCTTCACGCAGTTCTTATTCTTCCGGTCCAGATCAGCTCCCGCCCAAAAGCCCCAGAACTTTCTCCCTCATCTCCAGAAATTGCGGGCTCATCCTGTCTCTGGGCCGCTCCAGCTTCACATCCAATATCTTCTGAACCCTCCCCGGCTTCGCGCTCAGGATTACCAGCCGGTCTGCCAGAAATATGGCCTCCTCCACGCTATGGGTCACGAACACGATGGCCTTTGCTGTCGTTTCCTGGATGCGGATGATATCCTCTTGAATCTGCTTTCTCGTCTGGGGGTCAAGAGCCGAGAATGGCTCGTCCATGAGCAGCAAAGAGGGCTCCAGAATCAGGGCCCTCGCCACTGCTGCCTTCTGGCGCATGCCTCCGGAAAGCTCGTAAGGACGGGATTGGGCGCTGTCTTGCAGGCCCACCAGCTCCAGGTACTTCATGGCTTTCTCATGCCTTTCCTTGCGGGACATTTTCTGCATTTCCAGTCCCAGTGAGACATTATCGAGCACAGAGCGCCAGGGAAGCAAAGCATGCTCCTGAAAGATCATTCCCATTCTTGCGCCCGGCCTGGTTACCGGTTCTCCATCCAGCAGCACCTGTCCAGAGGAGGGTTGTTCCAGTCCGGCGATGATGCGCAGCAGAGTAGTCTTTCCGCATCCCGATGGCCCCAGGATGCCCACCGCCTCATGATCATTTATTTGCAGGGAAATATCCTGCAGGACTACAACAGGCTTGCTGTTTCCCCCTTCGAATTGCTTTGTTATTTCCAACAATTCCAGCTTCATCTGTCGTATGCCCTCCAGGAGAACCATCTTCTTTCCACGGCTATGAAAAACCGGTCGATCAGTATGCCAAGAACCCCAATGGCCACCATGCCCGCCACCACCACCTGGATTTGCCCCCAGCCGTAAGCATACATGATCAGGTATCCAAGGCCCGAGCTGGTGCCGGGCAGCATTTCCGCCGCCACCACACACATCCAGGCAATGCCAAAGCCTACCCGCATTCCCGTCCAGATCTCGGGAGCGCTGCCGGGCAAGATGACCTTGAAGATGAGATGGGCCTCGCTCGCCCCCATCATAGAGACTGCCTCCTGCCAGGATTTCTTCACGCCCAAAACTCCCTGCGCTGTGCTGAGCAGAATTGGGAAGAACGCGCCAAGGGCGATTATGAAAACCATGGATGCCAGCCCAATCTTGAGCCAGGCCATGGCCAGTGGTACCCAGGCCAGCGGCGGCACAGGCCGCAGAGCTGAGATCAGGCCTTCCGAGACATCTTTAAACACCTCCCAGCGGCCTATGGCCACGCCCAAAGGCACCGCCAGGAAGGCGGCGATGAGAAATCCCAGTGTCACTCTGACCAGACTCAACCTGGCATTTTCCAGGAGAGAGCCGCTGCCCAGGATGTCTGCCGTCGGCTTGAGAAGGACGGAGAGGATCGCCTCAATAGTGGGAAGCACAAAAGGATTGTTGACGTAAAGAGCCAGAGCTTGCCAGATCAGTATCACTGCAAAAGGAAGCAGCAGCTTTCGAACGATCTTCAGGTTCCTGATGCTCTCACGCCCCGCAGGCCGGATGCTCTCAGTGCATCCTGAAAAATCACGTCCGTAATTGTCCCCAAATCCGGATCGCCTATCTTTAGCGGCTGACCGTTGGCAAAGGAGTCTTTAGCCAGGGAAACGAAATCATTCCAATCTTCGGCTTTAGAAGCGTTTGCCATGACCAGTCCCGAGCCTAAATTCTGCACCGGTTGAATGATTTTGGCCTCGCAGCCCAGGCTGATTGATCCGATGGCCGGGGTTATGCCAACTATTGCCATATCCAGGTTGTCTTGCTCCATCAACGTCATAAGATTCTGCCCGGTAGGCGCGGATATAAGCTCCACATCGGCCGCTTTTTGGCCGTTGATCATCAGCTCCAGATATCGAGGCCGCTTGAGGCCATCAACCGACTTTAGCCCAATTTTGTATTTTTCCAGGAAATACGGCCAGTTTTTAACCGCGGCAAAGAGCGGTGCCTGGTGATCTATCATGAGATATCCGATTCTGATTAGATTCTTCCCCGGCTTACTACTATTAGAAAGATAAGATGATGCATTATCTTTAGATGCGATCCAGTTAACTGCTCTATAATAAGGCCGGGAATCCATAAATGTTGACAGTTTGGTCTCGGACCCATTATGCTGGGCACTGTCTATGGTGTTGAGAATATCCCCCATCCTATCTGTGAGGATTTGTGCAGAAGCATTCCATTTTTCGTTTGCCTGAGATGAGAACACAAAAGTGGAAAGAGATCTATTAAATAAGCTAACGGGAGAAATGATATGGCTTCCCAACAAATAATCTTCGTCTCCCATAAGCCAATCTGCGGTGATTTCCGGCAAAGCTTCCGGATGCACCTCTGCAAAATCGTCTCCTGAGAGAAGAATGGCGCTCACGGCCATGGCCATATCCGGATGATTCTGCAAAATGTCATTGCTCGCGACCAGAACACAGCAAGGATGATTGCGCCATGCCCCGTCCGGCGGAAAGTCCCGGGAAAGTGCGACAACTTTTCCTATGCCGCTCTTCTCGGCCAGAGCCAGGTAAGGTTGCCATGCCACGTAGCCGTCTATCTGCCCTGTGGTCAGCAGCACGGGAAGGATGCTTTGCCCTTTGCAAAAAAGGAGCTCAATTTCTGGAATTTCTTTATCGGTCTTGTTCACCTTTCCGGAAGCCTCGTCCCATGCCGATGACGAAGAGTAGGCAATAACGATAGATATCAAGAGAACAGAAGAGAGAAGAACTCGCGCTGCTCCTGACATAATATTCATCAATTTCTGTATACTGTTTACATATATAAGAACATTGAAGAAAAATAGGTTCTGCAGGGTCTATTTATAAACCCTGACCGATTTTGTGCCCATTAAGTAATCAGTATCTTCTGGGTGCTCTGGCAGGCTTATGCTTCTGGTAGCAATCGCTGCAGTACACCGGCCTGGAGCCATCGGGCTTGAAGGGAACTTGACATGTCTTTCCGCACTCAGCGCAGGTGGCATCGTGCATCTCTCTCGGGCCGCTGCTAAAGCCGCCTCTTTTGCCGCTTCCATATCCTTCCATTTTAATTCACTTACCTTTGGCATCGATTCCATGAATCGATCCTACTACAAAGCATCCCATCAAACTCAATTGATCAGACGATATGCAGCATTGGTTTAGAAGAATGGCTGTTTGATATACCTTTCGGTCCATCGCCCTAATTCGATTTCAGGCGGCATCGAAACACAGCAAAGGCTTTAATTATCCACCTGTCATTCCAATGCTTGCACTTGCATTCTCGGCATTGAAGGGACAGGCAATGATGAACTCAATTAATAGAATAGCAACACTAATGGCGCTTGTAATCTTCTGTTTGCTGCCCCCTGCGATGGCAGTAGACCGTGAGGCTAGCTCCGATGGGCAGATGAACGTCAACGCCTCCGGGCCTGTACGGGTGTTTCCAGAGTCTCCCGTTGTCGTGAATGACGAGAGCCTGGACGAGGCGCTCAAGATCTACTCGCCTTTTGTCCTGGACTGCTGGGAGACAGGCTGCCGGCCCTGCGATCTTATCGATCAGAAGATCAACCAAATGGCAGAGGTTTTTAAGGGCCGGATCATATTCGGCAAGCTGTGCATCGACTATAATCCCATTACGACGAGTAAATATGGTGTATCAAGAACTCCAACCCTGCTTGTCTTCAATAATGGCTCTCTCGTGTATAAGCATGTGGGCAATTATCCCCAAGAGGATCTGGAGCACATAATTCTGACCGTCCTGCATATGCGATAAGGCCGCTTATCCTTTGTAGTCCCCGCCCACCAGCTCGCGAATCCGCTCAGCGATCTTTGGCCCCACCAGTTCTACCTCTTGCAGCTCCTCAAGGGTGGCGGTCATGATCTTCTCGACGGACCCGAAGTGCTTGAGCAGGTTCTTGGCTACCGTCGGCCCCACGCTGGAAATGGCCGAGATCAAGTACTCCTGCTGCTCTTTAAGCGTCCTGGCCGTCTTGTGGCCATGCACCTTTGGCTCGTGCCCCTCTCGCATCTCTCTTCGGGCCAGATGGGCAATAACCGCAGCCGTTTCATCCCGGTCTTCCGTGGGAATGATGGGAACGCCATAATCCACCGCCACCGAAATCATTGCTCCTCGAATAGATCCGGCACTCATCTGCGTGGCGTAAAGATCCCTGCCCTCTAAAATCAAAACCGGCCGCTCGTAAGTCCTGGCCAAATCAGCGATCTGCCGGAATAAGTTCCTCTGGGGATCGATGATCGAGGCCACAAAATCCGGTGCCGTTTTGCGCTCGATGGCCACACGGTCACTTATCACATAGTCTCCCACCTCCAGATTCTTGACGGTGACCTCTAGGCCCAGAGACTCCAGAAGCTTTGCCATCTCTCTCTCCCGGAAGTCCACAAAGATTTTGGCAGGCATTTTGCCGGGCTCTTCCGTTTCGTTTTGCTCTTTTTGCTGATCACTTTCATCCTTTTCTACATTCCCTGCATCTGTTATCAGAAGCTGCCTGGGAGATAGCTCCTTTTGCAAAGAATCCTGGGCCTGACCGCTCATACCCCGTATCTGCCTGTTCATGGTCTTTTCTTTCCGGTCTGATATCCAGTGATAAGCTTCATCGCGCGTGCCTTTGGCCATTAAGACTACGACTCTGCCGGCTCTTGCCCTGCCTGTCCTGCCTTTGCGCTGAATGCTGCGAATCTCGGAAGGCACCGGCTCATAAAAGATAACCAGATCAGTCGCCGGAATGTCGATTCCCTCCTCTCCTACCGAGGTGGCAATGAGGACATTGAAATCACCGGCCCGAAATTTCTGCAGAATCTCGGCTTGCTTTTTTTGGCTGAGGCCTTCATCATTCTCGCGACTGGATTGCCCCACGAATCGCACGGCCCGAACGGCTGCAGCCTCTTTAAGAAACGTGAGGAGGGACGTAGCTGTGTCCCGATAGTTGGTAAAGACCATGATGCGGGACTCCGGCTTCATAGCAATCTGCTCCTGCAGTATTCTTTTTACTGCGGCTGGCTTGGGATGCTCCACCTTCAGATTATGCAGGGCATCCACAACTCGCAGGAAACCTGGGTCCTGCATTATCCTGCGAGAAGCTTTGGAACCGCTACGCGAGAGGGCTTCACCCTCCAGCCTCTGAAAATATCTGGCCAGTGCATCCGGTCCCTGCGTCTCCGCCAGCTCGACGGCATGATGCAATTTGAGTATCTCGGCCATGAGAGATATGGCTGCAAATGTAGATTTATTTGCCTTGTTCTTGGCTGAGGACATGAGTGCTGCCTGCAGCCCGAGAAGTTCTTTCTTATTAGACTTGACATCGATTCTGACCGGACTGATGCCTAGAAGGTTCAGGTCATCGATTCTGCTCTTCAGCACCTCCTCGATGGCTGAGCGGATAAGCAGAAGCTCTTTAGGAACGGCAAGCTTCACCCACTCGATCTCACGCTCGTGAACAAATGGTGCAACATCTGAATCGTTTTCCGTGCGGGTTTGGATCTTCTCAATGTGAAGGTTGGTGCAGATCTCTGCGATCTTCTCGCTCTGGCTGCCCGGGCTGGCGGTAATCCCCAGGACCAGGGGACTTTTCGCCTCGCGATGATAGCGATCGGCGATATAGACGTATGCGTAGCCGCCCACTGCCCGGTGCGCCTCGTCGAATATCACCAGGGAGACGTCTTTAAGGTCGATCCTTCGAGAGAGAAGATCGTTTTCGATCACCTGTGGTGTGGAGACAACGATGCTGCTTTTCCCCCAGGATTCGATCCTTCTTTCCGGAGGGCTCTCTCCTGTCATCATGGTGACTATATCTCTGTCTTTGAGCACACGCTGCAAGAAAACTGCATGCTGCTCCACGAGTGGCTTGGTAGGAGCCAGGAAAAGAATCCTGCCCTTATCCATTCGAGCCAGCAGCACCATGAGTGCTATGACGGTCTTGCCCAGACCCGTAGGTACTACTATAAGACTGGAGGCCAAGAGGGCTGTTGCGGCCAAATCCAGCTGGAAGAGCCGCTTCTCCACGGTTTGCGGCAATAGATGCGGATGCTCCAGGAAAGAGGACATAACTGATCCGTTTCTATCTTGTTGTATTTGATTGCATTGTATTATCCGGGTCCACCTTATCTGGCTATTTCTGGTAAGATAGATCTATTGATGCTCATTTATTATTCATATTATATCATTTTTACTATACTTATCCTCCCCGGGCTTTAGAGACTCATTCCCGGATCTGAAGGTGATTGTCTCAATCTTGGACGTATTGAAGGATAAATTTATATAATATCAAAGTAAGATATTGATAGAAAGCTAAATCTCGCTTATTTGGCGAAATAGCTTAAATTGATCGCTTAAAAAAAAGGGGGCGAAAAGAAAAATGAAGGGAGTAATAGTAGTAGCATTCATGCTTGCAATTGCCTTTATAGGGGGTTGCGGCACTGTGCTAGCTAATCCACCACTGGTACCACCAGTGCAGTATGAACAGTTCTGTGAAGCGCAAAAAGTGGCGGGAACGGGAATTGTCGATGTAAGCACGTCGATAATCGACAAGAAGATCGCACTTGAATACTACAACACCATGGCAGGCGACGGCGATATGGAGCTTGACTCCGAGCATGCTTACTCTCAAGATGCTGAGAAGCTGAAGAGGACTGTAAGCTCGGTAAACAACAGCAACGAATCCGGCTTTAACCTCGTCGAAACCACCAAACTGACATACGCAGGCGAGACGCCCCTGACCGGCGGCAAATACCTGCATTCCAAGGCATTCTACGGCGGTATAGGCGCTGATGTCCAGGAGATGTTCTCCGTAAATGAGATGGAAAAGGATGAAACCGCATTCTTTGCCTCAACAACGCCTTACCAGCCAACGAAAGATGGTAATAAAAATGTCAGCCCTGAGGACTTGATCAAGAAGCTCAAGGAGGCAGGAAGAGACACCAAGGAAGTCGAGAGGCTTATGACGGCCAGCAATGGTATCTATGTTCCGTCACATCTCATCGGCCTTGAGACCAAGAACTCCTTCAATGGTACCTGGGGCACCGATGCCAAGTGGCACAAGATATTCTACAAGGATATCAAGGCCCACGAGATGTTCACAGGAACCTTCGAGGCCGAGAAGACCATAAAGTTCCATGAGAATCCCGTGCCCGATAAAATCCATGTGCCATGTGAAGGCATAGACTGCTAGGCCGAGAAAGCCTGCAGTTTTTTCTTTTTTTAGCAATATTCAGGGGGTTAGCATGAAAAGACAGATAATTTGGATAATGATCATAACCATCCTGACGGCAGCCTTGGTAGGGGCCACAGTTGAGGACTCGGGCATTGCATCTGGTGATCTTTCGAGCAGCCCCTGGACTGAATCCACATCGCCAACTCTGCCCACATTTCTGCCCAGTCCATGTTCCGGTGATTCCGGCAGCCTCATTGTGAAAATCGGCCTTACCGGGCCAGAGTCTGATCTGGAAAAATTGTATACAACCCCTGGCAAACCACTGGACTTCATGGTTGCGATAAGCAACGATGGTATGACAGAGGTGGTGGCGCAGGTCGGGGTCAAGCCGGAGATCTGTCCATTTGAATGGTTTAGCTGGACGGCCACTTCCGTGACCATTCCGGCAGGGGTCTCTCGCTCAGTGGCCCTGCAAGTTTTGCCGGATACGAACGCTGCAGCCGGTGAGTACGGATTCGCAGTGGAGGCCTCTGCCAAATGCCGCAGCGTTGGGCAAAAAGAGGCTGCATTCAAGGTGCAGGCATTCGACTATGCCTCAGAGACCTCGGTGGCCGGCACGGGCCAGTTTCAGATAGATAAAAACCTCAGATCCATGAACTCCGGTATCAAGTCCACCAAAAGCGTGATGTTTTC
>JBATEC010000100.1:0-4523 GCA_049663825.1 Methanothrix sp.
TGTGCTTCTAGATGCTGATTATGATGAGCTAAACACATACGATGAGGCAAGCCAAATGATTCTTGTTCTGAAGCTTGATACCAGGGGCGATATATATTAGATCCCCAATTGCGGAATGCACGCCCGATTTGCCTAATTCATCTCCTTCAAATTTGATGTGGTCATAGATATCGATGGTATCCTTCAGGCACCCACAAAGTCGCAGGCAAGTGAACCGCTCGACTGCAAGCGGGAACGCGCGGGCATCCGGCCCCCCCCTGGCGTGCGGGCGTCCCGACTATCTCACGTTCAATTTATCTAGCCATAACGAACCTACTTAAAATTCGGAGGTATATTATTTGTCGATGGCAAAATGTAGATACGCTCTGCTCATAGCGACCTTACTTGGATTGGTTGCCATGGCAGCGGCCGTATCCAATGATGACACAGTTCAGAATTCCGAGGCTAATGAATCCGTTCTTCAAAAAAGCATAATGCTTCCTCCGCCCAATACTGACGGCGGCATCTTCTTAGATAAGGCTCTAAGAGAACGCAGATCTATTCGCACACTGAAGAACGATTCTCTAACTTTGGAAGCCGTCTCCCAGCTTCTTTGGGCAGCTCAGGGAATAACAGATGATAAGGGTCACCGCACAACAGGCTCAGCATTCGAGGCATATCCCTTAGAGATTTACGTCCTGGCGGGCAATATCACAAACTTGACTGCGGGCGTGTATCATTATAAACCCCAAAATCATAGCATTGTCCAGTTATCTCAAGGAGATGTTCGGGCCGAGTTGGTAAATGCATCGGTCGTTCCAGAAAATGCCTGGATTAAGACCGCCCCTGCCATATTCTTGATAACAGGAAACTTCGAGAAAACGGTCAAAACGGGGGCATTAAACAGCACAGTATACATCGAGGCAGGTTTAGCCTCTGAGAACTTCTTGTTGGAGGTAGTCTCTTTAGATCTGGGCTGCACCTACGTAGCGGGATTTGTTCCACCTAAGGCCGCCAAATTCCTTAACATCTCCAAGGAGGAGACACCAATATCATTATTGCCGGTTGGGCATAAAGCTTAATTCGGGGGCTAACTGCAATTCTGGATAGTATGTGCAACCAACCGCAAAATTTTTTTGCCCTTTTAAAGTCAAATGATCCAGCTATCGATGCCCCCAAACTGCATCACTGCTGCCCCTGCAGTTCCAGGCTTGATGGCTTCAATCGCCCGCAATGTACCGAATGAGGATCGGAAGGCAGCGACGGGAATACTTTGTTGATGAATCAGAGAAAGCGATAAAACAACTTAAATATGCCAGGTGGTTATGAGATGGCAGCCGTCGTAAAAGCAAAAGAAGAACGGATAGATTACAGCGAGGCGGCATACGTTGATTCCCAATATGAGTATTTGCAGAAGCATAAATCTGAGGGAATCACACTAGTACACTCAGGCGGCGTCATTCCTATGAATACCAGAGCTTCATCGGGCCGCAGCCTATAGACTGGAGACATGTTATTCTTATCAGTAAAGGCATTCGGCACCAACTGACCAGGAGCTGGCGGGAGGACGTAGACCTTATATGGCGCGTTGGGGTTATTGCCGTTGCAGCTGAAGAGAATGCCTGCATCGACCAGACAGTAAATATTCATGATATTTAGCCCTCCAAACTGTACTGTGAATCCCATCTTTTCCAGCCCGGTCTTGAAAGCCAGGACATCTCCGCCGGCGACGTTACCTTTCACAATATCCAGTGAATCGTTGCCCAGCCAGGTGAAATTAGATGGATGCAACGTAAAACACATCAAAAACCCCATTCATCCACTGCTGATGCGGGCTTGAAAATATTTGAAGAGACCGCGAATGTGAAATCGCCGGACCGACTGCCTCCATCAGCCAGATAGACCGTGTATTTCCCTGCATCCAGAGAAGATAAAGACAGATTGAGCTTGTATAAATTCGGCACTCCAAGAGGCACTACAGTCAAATTCATTTTGTCTCCAAATATTGAGCCGTTGGCTATGGCTTTCTCTGTATCATTTACCGTAATTATTACTCCCGGACCACTGATTGCGCCATCGTTGTCAACCAGTTGCAGCTTCATCAACTCCTCTGTTTCGCCCATAAGATTGATGGACCAGGCTCCGGTTACATTCACATTTTCCATGGAATTGTCCGCAACAATTTCTTTTTGAGATGCATCTGAAAAATCTTCGAGAAATTCGAGACTCCCATCCCCAATAACTGTGGATGGAAGAGCATTTGCCTGCAATAGGAAACAGGCAACAACCGCTATGCATGGCAACAACTTGTAGATCATATCGACCGCTCCGAACCATTAGAGACCCGCGTTCACCTCATCAATAGCCACTCTATTATTACTATATGACGATTTCGGTTTAGCCAAATGTCGACATGGATCGTGCGACCTAAAACGTCATTAACTCCGGATCGAAAATGATTTAGTTATGTACAGCATATATTTTATATGGTGAAACCATTTCGACAGTAGGTATTGATGGAGATTTCCTATCAGGCTTTAACATAACCGGGGCAAATGAATATCTATTGGCTCTTAAGATACTCATTGTCCTATTCGTAACCATGATTGTGGTATGGAAGCTGCATATCCTGAGCATATCGAGATACTGATTGTCTGAGGATTATGAGTTTTAGCTGCTCTTGCCGCAAGCCTCCAGAGCAGCCCTCAGCATCTCCATCTTGACAGGCTTGCTTATATAGCCATCCATGCCTGCAGCCAAACACATTTCTCGATCACCCTTGAGGGCAGAAGCAGTCATTGCGATGATCACGGGCAAATCTTCAACAGGCCATCTTTCACGTATCGCCTGGGTAGCTTTCAGGCCATCCATTTCCGGCATCTGCACGTCCATTAACACCACGTCGTAATGTCGGCGCTCCAGGGCTTGCAAGACCTCTATGCCGTTGGCTGCCACATCCGCTCTATATCCAAGCTTATTGAGCATTCTCTGAGTCACAATCTGGTTAACCTGGTTATCTTCTGCCAGCAGTATCCTCAAGCTTTTATCGAGATCTCCCATGACGTCGGCCCTCGAAGCGGGCCTGCCGATTTCGATCGGACCGCAGAAGGTCGGTTCAACCAGGATTGTGAAGTGAAAAGTTGACCCCTTGCCTAATTTACTCTCCGCCCACATCTTTCCACCCATCAACTCCGCCAGCTTCTTGCTTATAGCCAATCCTAGACCAGTGCCCCCGTACCGGCGCGCTGTCGATGCATCGATCTGACTGAACGACTGGAATAGGCGTCCCATCTTATCTTCCGAAATGCCGATTCCAGTATCTTTTATAGCAAAATGGATTTCATAGTTGCCGTCTTCTACCGCTTTGCCTGATACGGAGATGGAAATCTTGCCTTTTTCTGTAAACTTCACAGCGTTATTGAGTAGATTAATCAAGATCTGGTTGATCCTGGTGGGATCGCCCAGGATCACCGTTGGGACATAGTCTTCGAAGGTGTACTCTATGTTCAGGCCCTTCCGATTAGCATCCGCGGCCACCATGTCCATAGAAACATCAAGGCTGTCATGCAGGTCAAACGGCTGGCGCTCCAGTTCGATCTTCTCAGTTTCGATCTTAGTGAGATCGAGGATGTTATTGATTATGGAGAGAAGCGTATCTCCACTGCGGCGAATTATTTCAACATCCTCCCTCTGACTATCCGTAAGATTTTCATCCAGCAGAAGGCCGGTCATGCCTATTACGGCATTCATGGGCGTACGGATCTCGTGACTCATATTGGCCAGGAATTCAGATTTGGCTCGCGTGGCAGATTCAGCATTCTCCTTGGACCTCTGAAGATCCGTCTCAGCACGTTTTCGCGCGGTGATATCGCGGATGGATTCGATCGCCCCCCAGTAATTACCCTTAGAGTCATAGAGAGCCGATGCGCTTCCCAGTAGGTAAGCCTCATTTCCACGCAGATTAGGAGTGTAGGTTTCGGCTTCGATAGTGCCGTCCTCTTGCCGTTTTATATTATCATATGTTTTTTCAAAAGTTTGATCTGATACACGAACTTCATCAATGAGTATCGGTCTGCGCTCACCATAGAAGGGCAGAGCGTATTCGTAATCTCCTTTTCCTAGGATCAGCTCGGACTTGACGCCGGTCATCTTCTCCACCGATCTGTTCCATGATATGACTCTGCCTTCTTTGTCGATGACAAAGGTAGCATCGGGCAGGAAGTCTATTATGCTCGCAAGAAGACGCCCGGACTCTTTCAGAGCTCTCTCAGCTTTCTTGCGATCGCTGATGTTTAGCGCTACGTGGACTACTCCGGTAATCATCTCCCTGGCATCCTTGATAGGACTGCTCCTAGACAGCCAGGTCTTACCGTCGGGGGTGATCAATTCTCCTTCTTGGGATTGGCCGGTCTGCAGGGCTTTAACGGCTGTGCAGCCTTCACAGGGCCTATCGATGCCCTCGAAGATCTTATAGCAGTGTTTATCCTTGATTTCTTCATCGGTGATGCCGAGTGCCTCTTTCAAGGGAGAATTAACCCAGATGA
>JBATEC010000101.1:0-9759 GCA_049663825.1 Methanothrix sp.
CAATTTGTGGTGAATGCAGTTCAAAAGCTATCTTCTACAAAAGACAACCCCGAGATAAGCGCCGTGGACTGGGCCTTCGATAATTTTGATAATGTAAAAGAAACTATGTACATTGATTTATTCATTCAAGAATATTCTTGGAAGGATGCTGAGACGTATTTCAAGGCTGCTCTGGCCTCTCCGAATCGAGGTAATGAGAATTATGGAAAGGCTTGGAGGGCTTTGGGAGAAACTATGCACCTTATGGCTGACATGACTGTTCCAGCTCATGTGCGCAATGATGGACATGCAGCAAAATTGAGAGATCCAGATCCTTATGAATCAACCACAACGGGGGATCACGTTGAGAGTTATTCAGATCCTTTAATTTATATGCCTGCCAAATTGACCTATAAGCAAGAGCCAATGAAGCTGATGGAAGACGTTGCGGATTTCACCAATTCGAATTTTCTCTCCAAGGATACAATACCCAAACAAGGAGGTCATACATACCCTGAGCCGAGTATCGATGGCTTAATCCCGGATAAAAATGGCTATTTACATAATACTGTAGATGGAAGAGATGTAAAGGTTGCTGCACTAGAATCGTGGTTTTCCGGATGGCTGCATGGTCGCATCTATACATTAGACAATATTGGCGTTTTAAATGATCAGCGATCTATTCTGATACCTACGGCAATAAGAGCCAACACTGCACTCCTGGACAGATTCTTACCTCGATTTGAGGTGAAGGTGACTAAAAAGGAGACCGAACCGGGATCGGGACGCTACGAGGTGCATGGAGAAATCGTTCAGGCAGATAGAGACGCATGGAACACAGCGGAGTGGCCAAAAAAGCTGATAATTAGAAATGGAGCGAATATAGTAATAACTCATGAAGATGGCAGAGTTGAGAAGTCACCGGTTACCTTGATTGAACCCGAAAAAGACCTCAACGAATTCACGCGCGAGGTTGAAGCTGGTCCAGAGGACGAAATATCTCTGGAATATGACCTTGGTGGATATGTAGTAAAAGGAGGGCAATCTGAAACCAAAGGAACCGTGCTTACAAGCGTATCGATAAGTGGAGGTTGCCCCGATGATTTCGTTGCAATCCTTACCGATTCTTGTGATAGCGGCTTGGCCGACGTTCCGATAGAATTGACCTTTACGTATCTTCCGCCTGCTTATTCCAAGGTTACACCTGAAACCATTCGCGGAATAACCGACGAGGACGGACAGGTTGAATTCAAGGATGTGCCAGCAGGTTCGAAGTTCAAGATTAAGGCCAAGGTTAAGACCATGGAAAAGGAGCTAGAAGGAACGATGCCAGACCCAGCCGGATATGGCTTGTATCTCGACTTCAATTTTAAATGCGTAAAGTCGATAGGAAGATTCGAAGACCTGCCAAAGCCAGAAGATGTCCCAGCAGGGACTATAGTGGGTATTACAGTTTGGGAAGACGGCTCTGGCTCTAATGGTGATTGTGGGGTAAACAATGTAAATTGTACTCCTGAATGTGACATATACCCCATATGAAAGAAGTTGGAATAGCTCTAAAACCTCGACTCTAGCGTGTTTGAGGCGGAGCATCTAGTGACAGGGGCGGCTTTCTCTGGCTCATGGCTGGCTGCGGACTGCGTGTCTCAGAGGTGGCTGCACTCCCTGCTCCGATCAGTATGTGTAATCTCAAATCCATCTCCTCTTTTTTGATATGCATGAAACCACAGGATATTATTATAAAGGTACTTTCCGGCTCAAACTCCCTCTGATGGTGCGCGACGGATAATAAGTTGGTTTTTTTATTTCACAGATAACGGTTATCCGGCATCGAGCAATTGTCGTAAAACCATTCCATAGTATGCTTGAATGGTCAGAGAAGCAGAAACGTATTTTGGCCGATTTGAGAAGTTTGTACACTCTTCTGCGCCCCCGCTCGCGGCTGTGCGGCGTTGCGATCTCATCTTAGCATCACCCGGCTCAACGTCACCAGGAAGAGAGCCATGAGCAGCCATCCCAGCAGCGTCTCTATCACCGTCAGGACCTCATAGCCCTCTATGATACTGAAATTCTGGGGGGTTTTGCCTAAAAACTCCATGCTGCTGAAGTAGAAAGCGTCATTGGTCGATACGCTCGCCTTTATTTGCGAGTGCGTATCCGCGCCGTCCGCCTGCAGAGCATTTCCTGCCCAGAAGATGCCCGTGAATAGGAAGATGATGGCTACGCTCAGGAGAATAGTATGAGAGGGGCGCACCCCGTAGCCGCAGGTGAGCCAGGCTATGCGATCGAATAGCTTGGGAATGGTCTTATGCGACAGCGCTTGCTTTTGCTTTCGATACTGGTAATAGCAGTCGTCCTGATCCTCGTACTGCTCCAGGTTCCTGAAGTTTTTGGTGAGCGTCAGGTAGACCGATCCGTTAAAGGGAATGTGCTCCTTGATGGAATTCCAGCGGACAACTATGCGGTTAAAATTGAAATCCTTGAGGTGGATGCTTGATCCTTCCGCGAATACTGCGTCAGATAGATTCAATGTGTACACCTTGGCATTGGCCAGGTGAAAATATTTCTCGAACCTCGCCCGGCCAAAGTCGGCATCATTGAAATTGGCCCTCGAGAAATTGGCATCGATGGCAAAGTGGGCCCGGGTGAAGTTGGCCTCTCTTTGAAACTGTGCATCGGAAAAACCGGCATCCTCCTGAAAGTGAGATCCGGAGAAGTTGGCCGCCTCTGTGAAAGAGGTGCCGTCAAAGTCCACCAGCCCTGAGAAGGCGGCGTGATCGAAGAATACATCGCCCTTGATGACCGAATATTCGATTTTTATTATAGATTTTACGATCTTGAGCTTATTTTTATTAAACGGCAGGTCCAGCTGGTGCAGATCCAGATCCCCGTAGATGATGACGTTCTCGTACTCTACCGGTTTGCCCTTCTCGATCTTTTCCAGGATCTCCTCTGCCTTGATCATTAAGAGACTATCGACCATAAACGAAGAGAAAAATCGATAAAAGCAGATATTCTTTGCGGTACCGCCAAATCAATTCTCCTCGGATCCCGTTCCCAGGAGCATCTTCTCTACAAAGTCCCAGTCATGCTCGTAGATGTGCGCAGAAGCACTGGTGGTCGATATCGATCCCGGCTCGGCCCCTACCTCACGGCTTACATACTGCAGCAGCCTGGCCAGTCCGTAGAGGTTGGCGGGATAGGCTCCGGCAAAGTCGTGGCTGCGAAAGAAGACGGACAGGTGCAAGCGCCCATCGCGCAGCTTGAAGTCGTCCACAATCATGCAGGGAACCTCGTCTTTGGCCGCATCCACGGGCACGATCCAGGTTACGGCCGTAGCCCGGCGCGTATTGGCAGAAGCCTTGAGCCTTAAGATGACCTGATCGATCTGGTCCAATGCGGGCACGCCCGGCAGAGACCAGGCACGCAGGCGCTCGCCGTAGGTGTACTCAAAGCCGGGATTGTTGCCGGACAAAAGCTGCTGAGCGTACTCTTCCAGACGCTCCTCGTTCCAGGAGTACTCGGCAGGAATCATCTCCTGATAGGGGTCCTCCACCACCACCTGCAAAGATAGGAGCTCACGTATCCTGGTGCCTCTCTCATCAGTGATCTCTGCACCCTGCCGCCAAATGAGGCCCAGGCCTCTGTGCCAGGCATCGGTGATGGTTCTCGCGTGAACGAAGCGCCCCAGTCTTGCCATAAGAACCCCAATTATTGCTGCTCGCCAGTCAGATCCGCCAGTGCCTCCGGCGGAAATGCCTTGATGATATCTATTTTCTTTACGCAGCGCGTTGCTATGCCGTATTTCTTGGCAACAGGTTTCAGCTCCCTCATGCAATACTTCTTGGCGATCTCCTCAATATCCATGACATCGGCATTCTTCTGCAAGGTACTTTAAGTTTTTTCAGTCATTTTCGCCATTGCTTACCGGCCAGTCTTTCGTTGGTAACTGAGCTAATTGAATCAGTCTCATGCCACCAGAGCCGCTAATTGGTGCAACACCAGTCCCAGACCGCCATAGCTGAATTTTAGGTCGAGCAGACCATTGTGCACCAATAATAATACCAGTATTAATATAAGCTCAAATAGGATAAGCAAAGCTATGAGGATGATGCCCAGGCCCGGCGTCTGAAATGCCTCAATTGCAAAGTCCCACATAGTCCTTCCCACTACCATACTGTCCCCACCATAGCGCACCGGAAAAGATTGAGCGAAAGTAATCAGAGGAAAAGATATTTTTAGAGATCAGTATAAAACAACATACAATGGGCGACTTCGAGTGGGCGCTGGTTAATGCTTTAAACTCATTCTTCGAGAAAGATGGCATCGCAGCCATAGCCTACCGCCTCAAGCAATCGCGCTTCTCCGCCCAGTTTATGGACATACTGGTAGACTCGAAAATTCCCGAGTACTATCTGGCCATCGAATGCAAGAGCCTGGATGCACGTAAGACGAAGTCGCTCTACTTCAAGCAGCACTTCAGCCTGGCCGCCGGAGCGCACCAGATGGCACGCGAGACGGATTTCATCACCCGCTCGGGAAGACAGGGCATCTTAGCGGTGGAGCTGCGCTACGGTGCCGGAAAAGCGAGGAGCGCGCACCTGGTTCCCTGGGGGCAGATCTTCCAGAGATACAACGCCGGAGAGACAGGCCTCTCCCTGCAGGATATCGAGATCAATCCCCCTCTGGAGAGAAAGGGCGGATCTTACCGGATCTCCCGGCTGGACATTGTGCGCATCTCCGGATATTTTGATTTGGCTGACGAAAGCGACGGCCAGGAGGAGGACCCGGCTATTGAGGAGTAAAGAGAGGGAAAAGGCTGCGACGCACCCAAGCAGCAAGCTGCGGGGCATTACGTTTAAAATTATGAAGAAAAATAGTAATAGTAGCGCCAAAAGCGGTCCCACTTAATTTAACTCCATCAAAGTTTACTTGCATTAACCTTTTATTCCAGCCCGTGTCTCCACAAAGCCATGAAGCTTCCGGGTACGGCGACGCAAGAGGAGAACATCTACATCGCCATGGGAAAGCTGAGCATAAAGCCGGGCCAGGTCTTTTTGGACGTAGGCTGCGGCTCGGGGGCCGTATCCCTGGCCGCCTCTCGCTACACCGACAAAATCTACGGCATTGACCGGCGAGAGGAGGCAGTGCAGATGTGCAGGTCAAAGGTCCCTGGAGGAAATTTTTCCCTGGGCGAGGCCGCCTGCATTTTGCCCGATCTTCCCGAGGTGGACCGATGCTTTATCGGCGGCACGCACGGCATAGACGAGTTTTTGCCTCTGCTCCTGGAAAAAGCTGCCCCCGGCTGCGTAATTGTGGCCGACCTGGCGCGCCTGGGCATAGCCGCCCGGCTGGCGCAGCTGATGAAAGAGGCCAAAATCTTCCGGGAGCTTATCCAGATTCATATCGCAAGGGGCTACGATTTAGGGGGAGACATAGCCCTAAAACCGGTAAACCCCATATTCATGGTGATTGGTAAATGTTGATAGGCATCAGCCTTGGACCGGGCGACCCGCAGCTTATGACAATTAAAGCCGCGGCTGCCCTGAAGAACTGCACAAAGGTCTTTGTGCCAGGAGAGATGGCCGCAGAGCTGGCCCGGCCCTACTGCAGTCCCGAGATCTTGCAGTTTCCCATGATCGAGGATAAAGATGAGCTGGAGAGAATTTGGTGCAATAATGCCGACACCGTGGCAAAGGCTGCAGCCGTCGGCCGAGCCGGATTCGCCTGCATAGGGGATGTCAACACCTTCTCAACTTTCAGCCACCTGGAGAGGGTGATCCGCAAAAATCATCCCCAGATCGAGATCGAGACCATTCCCGGCGTGGGCGTGGTGCCCACCCTGGCCTCGCGCTTTGCCGCCCCGCTGGAAGGGTCCTTTGAGGTCTCGGACGGCTCGCCAGTGCAAACGGTGATAAGAATAAAAGCCACCCGTCCCAGGAAGCTGGCAGAAGAGCTACGCGTCCGGGGATTTGATGAGTTTGTGCTGGGAACAATGCTCTGCACTGCACAGGAAAGCATCATCCGAGATGAGATGCCGGAGAGAAGCGACTACTTTTCCGTTCTTTTAGCCCGGAGGCGGAGATGAAACTTTACTTTGTAGGGGCAGGCCCGGGAGACCCGGATCTCATCACCGTCAAAGGGAAAAGGCTGCTCTTGGAAGCGGACTTCGTGGTTTATGCCGGCTCTCTGGTAAATCCCGCCCTTCTGGAAGGCCTGAAAGCGGAGACCATGGACAGCAACGGCGTCTCTCTGGAAACGACCACTGCCAGGATCATCGCCGCCCTGCGGAAGGGCAAGAAGGTGGTGCGGCTGCACAGCGGCGACCCTTCGCTCTACGGCGCCATACTCGAGCAGATCAAGCCGCTGGAAGAAGCGGGTGTGGAGGTGGAGGTCGTGCCCGGCGTCTCCTCCCTCTTTGCCTCGGCAGCTGCCTTGAAAACGCAGCTCACGCTGAAAGGAGTCTCAGAGTCCTTGATTGTGACAAGACCTGCCGGCACCACCCTGGAGAAGGACGAGCTGGCAGCTTTGAGCCGCCACAACACGACTATGGCCATATTCCTCGGCATTGATAAGATCCGGGACATTGTAGATAACCTGGACCGGCCGGACGACACTCCCGTGGCCGTAGTCTACCATGCCTCCTGGCCGGATGAGAGGATTTTACAGGGAACACTGGCTGATATCGCCGAAAAGGTAGAGTCTGCCGGCATAATCAAGAGTGCCCTCATCCTGGTGGGCGACGTGGTGACAAGAACCGGATTTCGGAGGTCTCACCTATACAGAGATCGGTAGCAATCCTTGTCTTTCCCAGAGACCGAGAGAAAGCAGAGAAGATAGCCTTGGCTTTGCAGGATAGCTACTCACCCACCATTGTCCTTTACGAGAAAGAGAAATTGGAGATGATGCTGGAGAGATATGAACTGGTGGTGGCGGTCATGGCGGTGGGAATCGTTGTGCGAATGCTTTGCCCTCACCTCAACAATAAGTGGACGGACAGGCCCGTGGTAGCCGTAGATTCCTCTCTCTCCTGCGCCGTGCCGGTTGTGGGAGGCCATCACGGAGCCAATGAGCTGGCCCGCTTCCTGGCGTCTCAACTCGGCCTTTATGCGGCCATCACCACAGCCACCGACGCCTCCGGCCGGCCATGCCTGGAAGAGGTGGCCGCGGGCCTGAAGGCCGCCGTCGTCAACAAAGAGTCTTCCAAGGCCGTCAACCTGGCCTTCCTCAAAGAGGACGTTCCCGTTTTGAGGCTGAAGGGGCCCAAGATTGTAGTAGTGGATGAGAATGTGGCCGTCTTGAAAGAGAGGGGCCTGGTTGTGGGCATCGGCGCCAGGAAGGGTGTGAGCGCCCCGGAGGTTCTGCAGGCCATTGATGAGGCACTAAAAGAAACGGGCAGAAGGCGAGATGAGATCGCCATCCTGGCCACGGCCTGGCTGAAGAGCGAGGAAGAGGGCATGCTGCAGGCAGCAGAGATCCTGGGAAAGGAGATGATCTGCCTCTCCAGGGAAGCACTCAATTCTCAAGCTCCCGGCACACCATCGCGGGCCCGGGACCTGGGCCTTAACGGCGTGGCCGAGCCGGCCGTCCTGGCCCTCGCGACCAAGCTCATTTTTCCCAAGAAAGCATACGGGAGGGTAACAGTTGCCATCGGACAATAAACTCTCCATCGTGGGCATCGGCCCAGGCTCGCGGGAGCTTCGCACCGCCGATGCCACAAACGCCATACGCTCTGCAGACTTCGTGGTAGGATACGAGCCCTATCTGGAACTGATCAGCGATCTCTTGCCGGGTAAGCAGGTCTTCTCCAGCGGCATGGGAAGAGAGGTGGATCGAGTCGCTGCGGCGGTCGATCTCCAGGAACAGGGGTCTGTGGCCCTTGTGAGCAGCGGGGATCCCAATGTCTACGGCATGGCCGGTCTTGGCCTGGAGCTGGCCGCGCGGCCTTCCGCAGTCGAGATTGTGCCCGGTGTCACCTCTTTTACTGCCGCCTCCTGCCGCGCAGGCCTAGCTTTTCGCGAATGCGTGGCCGTGATCAGCCTCAGCGATCTGCTCACACCCTGGCCGCAGATAGAAGGACGCCTTCGCCTGGCTGCCGAGACGCAGATGCCCGTGGCCCTCTATAATCCCAAAAGCAAGAGGCGCGACTGGCAGCTTCTGCGCGCTTTAGACATTTGCGGGGCCAGAGATGTCCTGGTGGCAAAAAACGTCGGTCGCGAGGCAGAAGAGATCTTTTACACGAGCTCAGAAAAGCTGATTGATGAGGAGAGCCTGCGAGAGAGGATCAATATGACCTCTTTGGTCATCATCCTTGGCCGGGGCGCTTTCAGAGGAAAGGCTTGTCAAGAGGCAGCCTTAAACCTGGTGGGCATCGGCCCGGGCGATCCAGGCAATCTGACCCAGGAAGCGCTGAGTATCTTACAGGCTTCGCAGAAGATCTACGGGGCAGAAAGATACCTGAAATTGATTGGTGATCTCTCTTCAGCCCAGAAGGTCGCGCACATCGGCCCCTGCCCGGAGAGGATGGCCGCCCGCCTAAAAGAGGCAAAACAAATGGGCGCAGCTGGTGGCAAGGCATCCATCCTCACGGGCGGCGACCCGAGCATCTTCAGCTCAGGCTGGAGAATCCTGGATCCCGCTGCGGGCGCCCCGGTGCACATCTCTCCCGGTGTCAGCGCTTTTTCCTCTGTGGCCGCAAGAGCTGGCGCGCCTCTGGTTAACGACTTCGCTCTTCTCTCCTCAGCCCATGATCCGGCGCGACTCTGTGCGCTGGCAGGTACAGGCTTTGCAGTGGTGACCTACAATGTAAAAGGGCAGGAGATCGCCCCTCTGCTGGAAGGGGTCGACCCGATGCGACCCGTTGTATTGGCCCAGGATGTGGCCCGAGAGGAAGAAAATATGATGGTTCTCACAGCAGAAGATCTGCTGGCCGCAAAGCCGGCTGGTTTTCGCTACACCCTGCTTGTCGCCTCAGCGAATTCCCACATAGAAGAGGGAAGGATAATCACCAAACGAGGATATGAGAGCAAATACTGCTACTAGAGTTATTCGAGCTGATTTCCTATGATGGAAGATTACACGGATATTGGGGCTACAACTCCTGAGGCCCTGGAGATAAGCAGAAAAAGCCGGCGGATCATCTCGGAAATGATTGGAGATGACACTTTCGAGGATAGGATCAAACAGAGATGTGTCATTGCCACCGGCGATCCCAGCGTGGCCGATATTTTAAGATTTCATGGCCGGCCAGGTGAAGCGGGCCTGCAGGCCCTGGAGAAGGGAGCGCCCATTTTCGTGGACATAAAGATGGTGCAAGCAGGAGTCTTAAAAAAGGGCCACAATAGCCCCATTGAGACCTTTATCGACCGGGGTGATGATCTGGCAGTGACGCAGGGTATTACCCGCACCTCGGCCGGGGTCATGGCCTTGCAGGAGAAACTCTCAGGATCCATAATAGTAATAGGAAATGCGCCTTCTGCTCTTCTCACGCTGTGCGACCTCATTGAGTCGAAAAAGGTCTTGCCACGGCTGGTCATAGGCGCTGCCGTGGGCTTTGTCAATGCAGCGGAGAGCAAAGAGCGACTGAGAGAGATCGATGTGCCGTCCATATCCACGGCAGGCACGCGCGGAGGCACTCCTATCGCCGTCGCGGCCATAAATGAGATCATAAATGCCTATGCCCGAGCTATGCACTGAAACCGGCAAAGATCCCATCAAGGATCCAGTCACCGGCTTTGCCATTCCCGCTTCCTGGATCCAGCTCTGCCCAGATCCTCAGGC
>JBATEC010000102.1:0-6242 GCA_049663825.1 Methanothrix sp.
TAACTTCAAAGCGGGGCGCTCACTAACAAATGGCATGATATTAGATTGAGTACCAGGTATTAAAATATTGCCATGTTATTTTGGAAGCTGAACACTAGTTATATGAGCGGCAATAATCTGACCTGGAGAGTTGGAACTTTAGGCGCAAATGAATCGAGAACCATCCACATAGTGGTCCAGATCCCGAAGAAAGCGAAGGCGAACTTTTATGAGACCTCTCTGGTGCAAGGCGATGGCTATGCTTATGTCCGGAAAGGATTTTCCACGGAGGAAAAGAAGGAATCTCTCATAAACAGGGCAAAAATATCAGGATACTATGGAATATATTTATATAAAACTATCAGCAATTCGACCGTCACTATTCTCGGCTCGCCCGGCACCAGTATTTCCAGTCAGGAGCATGGAAGCGGGTACTACAAAGAGGAGGCAAAGAGCAGCCTGCATCAAGAAAATAAGAGCATCAGCCTGGAAAAGGATCTGTTTGCCAAATACGGGAAGACTGCCTTTCTCCTGTCCGGCAATCGAAGCCTTAATTACGATTCCTTATGGTCGGATCAAACTCGCATTGACAACAGGATCTTGGGCGACAGCATCAACGAAAAATATCTATACGCAGATACTCTGAGCCAGAACAGCTCCTATCTGGCGGATATGAACCAGACCGTTTACCGTTCCGAGGCCGATTTCAGCTCCGGCATGGCTCAGATAAGCTATAAAAAGCGTGTTCCTGATGGAAGGGCCGCCGTCCAGGAGATCGATGAAAACTACCACGGCAGCTTCCGGATAAACGAGGCTGTGGACTCTTACGGGGAGAGCGTCAAATTCGCTAAATCGGCCAAAGGCAAAGGATTTGTCTCCGCAGATAAAAGGGTAAAAGGGCTGCAAAGATCCTATGAGTCCGGCAGCGGTTACTACTCTTCCGAGGAGACAAACCAGCTTGGATCAGTCGCCAAATACACAAAGATGCAATATTCGCCTGTCCTTCTCAGGGCCGGATCCCAAAACATCAGCTATGCGAATTTATGGGATGAGGGGCTTGTGACCAAAGAAGAGGGGACTGGGATTTCACTCAGTAAAGATATCCGTTATGCAACATCGGTCGATATGGAGGCCATGATGGAGAAATCTTCCCTCTCCCTTCTCGGTAAGTTCAATGGAACTCTCGACATAAATATAGTAAACGGGCTGCGCAACGGTCCTCAGGCCGTGATCGAGAAGACCTCCCTTTCCACTCTTGGCAAGTTGTTCAATATAACCCTTGATAAAAATATGCCGAAAGGGCCGAGCATCGTTTTAGATCAGACATTCGTGGGAAGCTTTCAGATAGATACAGCGATTAGCATCCATGCCACGCCCCGGCATCTATATCCCCATGTGAATATCCGCAAGGAGGCTGTCATGCTGGACGAAAATACCGTCCTCTTTCTGATCAATGTCAGCAACGACGGCAACAAGTTGCTCAAACCACTGAATGTAACCGATTATCTTCCGAAGGGCTGCAGCTACATCAACTCCAGCATCAGAGCGAAGACGAACGGCAGTATGGTAAATTGGACCCTTCCTTCTCTTGATATCGGCAGAACGCTGACCATTAAGATGAGGGCCAAGGTGGATGGCGGACGTGCATATTATACGAATATCGTGAGCGTCAGGGCCGTCTCTAAGGAGAGCATAGTTGAGGCCAGGAACAGCACTACCTTTGAAGCTTACTATCAGCCTCTGCCCTGCTGCCAGGGAGTGGACGCGAGCGCTAATGCGGACAACAAGATCAATACGACCAGTCTCTTTAATGTCACACCGGTTACAGGATATTGGGGTTCATGGAATCCGTCCCCGTGTTTCAATATCTCCGGTAATATGACGGAATGTTCGGCTGAGTCGGAAGCCTATTATGATGACCTGGAAAAGGATGCTGCCCTGTGCAGTTGTGCATCCAATTACGAGGTACCGTAAGCGGCAAAATCCAGGAATGTGAAATCTTTCCTGGATTTGCCCAGTCGATATTTCCTGGATATAGTTTCAGGACTTCTCTTTAGCGACCCTCTTGTGGTGGCGGTACATGATGCCCAGGGCGTCAGCAACCTGTTCGGGCGTGCCGAAGACGGGAATGCCCGCATTTTCCATTTTGATGACATCTGCTTGAGCGAACTCCTTTCCTGCCACGCAGGCGATGATAGGCTTGCCCTTGTAGTCGATTTTCTTGAGAGTGTCCACGTAGCTTTCCAGTATCTCCGCCTGCAGGACCACGATAAAGCTGCCCACGTCATGGCTGTCCACACCGATCTCAATGGTTCTCTTCACCGTCTCCGCATCCTGGCTGAAGGTGTAGTCCACGGGGTTCGTGCCGCAGACGTAATCAGGCAGCAGGCTCTTGAGCCGTTCCAATAAGTGCGGCTCCAGTTCGGAGAGGCGCATGCCGTTGTCGGTGATGGCGTCGGCGGCAATGACGCCCAATGAACCCGCGTAGGTTATTATGAATACGCCTTCCCTGGTTGGCAGCGGCTGCTTGGAGATGGCGCGGGCCAGGTTGAACATGTGATCATAATCGCGGGCCCGGATGATCCCTGCCTGGCGGAAGGCGGCGCTGAATATCTGGTCGTTGCCGGCTAAGGATGCCGTGTGGGATGCCACCGCTTTTTTGCCGGCCGCTGTTCTACCGGACTTGAGAACTACTATGGGCTTTTCCAGAGTGATGCGCCTTGCTGCATCAATGAAACGCCGCCCGCCTTTCACGGACTCAAGATACATGCAGATGACATTGATGTTCTCGTCTTTGCTCACCGCCTCCAGGATATCCGTTTCATTGATGTCCAGCTTGTTGCCGATGGTAGCGATTATGCCGAAATCCATGATATGGCGCAGTCCCCAGAGCATACCGGCCGCGCACACTCCCGCCTGGGAGACCAGGCCGATATTGCCCATGGATAGAGCATCCACAATGCCGATGGATTGGACCATGCTACAGTGCGTGTTGATGATGCCTGAACAGTTGGGGCCGAGCAGCCGGACGCCGTATCTGTCGGCAATATCTTTCATCAATAGCTCAATCTTCTTGCCGTCTTCGCCCAGTTCTGCGAAGCCGGCCGACTCGACCACGATGTAGCGCACACCGCACTTGCAGCATTCCTCAACAACATCCGGTGTTATGCCGGCCGAGACGAGGATGATGGCCACATCCACCGGTTCAGGCACGGCGCTGATGCATGGATAAGCTTTGCAGCCATGAATCTCATCGGCCTTGGGATTGATGGGATAGAGCATACCTTTGAATTTGTGGCTGACGAGATTGGTAAAGACGTTCCAGCCCAGTTTTCCCGGCGTGCCGGAGGCACCAATGACAGCAATGCTCTTGGGATAAAACAGGTCGTGCAAGTCCTGTTCGACTGCAGCCGCAGGCGCTGCCCTGGGCTCTCCCAGGATTATGCGAGCATCAACTACCATATAGCCATCCGGATAGAGGAACACTGGATTGATGTCCATCTCAGAGATGTCGGGATTTTTTATAATGAAGTTTGATATGGCCATCAATAGCTTCTCCAGTGCCTCGATATCTGCCGAGATGCCGCGATAACCCCGCAATAGTGCATAGCCTTTGATCTCCTCGATCATATCTCTGGCGTCGGAGGCAGAGATGGGAATGGAACGGAAAGAGACATCCTTTAGAACCTCTACGAAGACTCCGCCCAGACCAAACATCAATATCGGTCCGAATGTGGCGTCATTGGCCACTCCCACGATGGCCTCCACTCCTGGCCGGGCCATTCTCTGCACCGAGATGCCCGCGACCTTTTTGTCCTGGAATGCCTGGGTGATATCCCTGTAGGCTCTTCGCACCTCATCGGCATCCCTTAAATCCAGCTTAACTCCGCCTGCATCTGATTTATGGACTACATCCGGGGAGAGCACCTTCATAGCCACGGGAGAGGCCAGGGATTGGAATATCTCTACAGCTTCGTCCTCTGACTTTGCTACCCCTGTTCCTGTGGTGGTGATGCCCAGGCTTTCCAGAACGGATTTGCTCTCATGCTCCATCAGGTAGGTTCTTCCTTCTGCCAATGCCCGATCTATAATCTCTCTATATTGCTTTGCCATTTTGACCCCGAAATTACATATTATCGTTTACAGCTATGCATTTACTTAGCAGGCTGTATCCTTAAAAAGCTTGCCAGAATTACGAAATTATTTTTTTGTCACCCTCCTTTCGGAAGCGATGCTCTTATCTCATATAAGTGTCTAATATTTTTGCATGGATAAGGAAATCGTCCAGGTAATTCTTGAGAAAGAGCCCACCGTCAAGAACCCCATCTTGATAGAGGGATTCCCGGGAATTGGCCTGGTAGGCAACATTGCCAGCCAGTACATCGTCAACGAACTGAAGATGACCTATCTTGGGGCCATGAGCTCCAGGTACTTCCCGCCACTGGCCGTTCTCATGAGCGGCGTTGTGAACATGCCGGTTCGTATTTATGAGGATGCTGCCAAGGGCCTGGTAATTCTCACTGCCGACATTCCCGTACATCCTCTGGCCTCTTATGAGATTGGAAAGGAGATCGTATCCTTTGCAGAGTCCATAGGCGCTCGAGAGATGGTTTGTCTGGCAGGCATAACGGTTATGGGCGACGAGCACAGGGTCTTTGGCGCAGTAAGCCGTAAGGATTTGCTCGATAAGATAAAGGACAAGGCAGAGATCTTTGAGATCGGGACAATTACCGGCATTACCGGCAGCATCATGAACGAGTGCCGCATAAGAAATCTGCCTGCTATCTGTCTTTTAGGCGAGACGGCTTCCGCGGAACCCGACCCAAGGGCTGCCATTGCCACGATCGAGACGCTCAATAAGATCTACGATTTGGGGATAAGCACGGCCAAACTCTCCGAGCAGGCCGAGCAGATCGAGGTGCAGATGGCGCAGCTGGCCCAGCAGATGAAAGCGACCACCACCGAGGAACAGCAGGCTCAGATGCCCAAAGAATTTCCCATGTACGGGTGATGCTTCATGATTTACATAGCGCTAACTGGATTGGCAAGACATGTGATGAATGAGATTACCGCGGCTCGGGTCAGGACTGTGGAGATTCGCAGCCCCAACAACTTCTTTGCGCTTTTACGTGCTCAGCCGGGGGACCGGATCTTTCTTACGCAGTCCAGTGCCCCGGATATTGTTCCTGGAACCGGGGGGCTCATCGTCAGCATAAGAGCTCTACAGATCATTACCCACCGTACCGTTCAGTCCGCCGAGGACTACTACGAAGAGTGTGAGTCTCAGGCGGCAAGAGCACAACTGCAACTTATGGCCGTGGGCCGGGTGAGAAAGATCACCAACTTTGAGCCAGACACGCCCCTTATGCTGGATGTGGATGAGGTGAGGTACTGCGACGCGCGCTAGGATTAGCTCACGTTCCAGGAATAAATTAGCGTAAGTGAAAAAGCGGCGGCGCACCACGATGCAAGCTGTGGGACATCCGGGGCGCTGCCGCATGAAAGAGAAACTCAGGTTCAGCCGGAGCCAACCCTCAGTTGAATATGCATGAGCTGTTGCGATTTCAGCATTTTTTGCTTTGATTTTTCCCACAGCTTAGTTTCAAGCCCGGTTGGGTTTTCTTACTATCTAATCATTTCATTGCAGTATCCCGCTCTGCCGGGATGCCGCGCGCGGGTGTTGCGCGCGGGTGAGCCACTGCCTGGGGCACATGGTCGTTTCAATCCCTGTCGGGTTTTCTTGCTCGTTGCGATTTCTTGCGCTGTTTCTGCTTCTACTAAAGCTTCTTGCTGTGTTTCAATCCCTGTCGGGTTTTCTTGCTCGTTGCGATCGTGGGTCGCGTCCTGAGCTATGAGCTGGGCACCCTGGTTTCAATCCCTGTCGGGTTTTCTTGCTCGTTGCGATCCCAAGACTCTCAATTCGTTTTCCTGCAATTCAGAGGTTTCAATCCCTGTCGGGTTTTCTTGCTCGTTGCGATACAGATGAAGCCGCTACCCCAACCAGCGCAGACCCGTTTCAATCCCTGTCGGGTTTTCTTGCTCGTTGCGATCTGGCAGTGGTGCAAATGCGGAAACTTTAGACGGTTAGTTTCAATCCCTGTCGGGTTTTCTTGCTCGTTGCGATGCAGAGCCTCACCCGGCTTGGACTTGAGGATTGTAAGTAGGTTTCAATCCCTGTCGGGTTTTCTTGCTCGTTGCGATTGAGGTAGCTATTGATTTGAAAGCATCAAAAAATTTATGGTTTCAATCCCTGTCGGGTTTTC
>JBATEC010000103.1:0-6874 GCA_049663825.1 Methanothrix sp.
CAGAGCCAATTTTTTATGCACGTGCGATCGATATCGATTTATATTTAATTCATGTTTTTATATAATATACTCACTGATCCGAAAAACAGCATCTATCGAACTGCTCTGGTGCACCTAAACACATACCCGCTTGGAAGCATCTCCTTTTTCTCACGATTAGAAATCTCGAATTGAGCTGCAAGCGAATCTCTAACTTCTGTATGATTATGATCGGACTCATCACTTGCTATCTTCAGAAGGGGCAGCATTATGCTTTGGAAGCCTGGAATTGCCATCAGTTACACCTGCACTCAACTATTGAAGTTACCACAGCATTCTTTAAGATGTATCTTGTGGTTGCATTCTGGTAATATCCTTGA
Organism: Methanothrix sp.; assembly: GCA_049663825.1. Lineage (GTDB taxonomy): Archaea > Halobacteriota > Methanosarcinia > Methanotrichales > Methanotrichaceae > Methanothrix. The sequence goes on from JBATEC010000103.1 coordinate 360, forward strand.
GGTGAGCGAGATGGTAAATTTACTAAACACCTTTCGTCTCAACTCTCCCAGCCGAAGTATCGATCTGTCATTGCCAGCAACCAAAGAAAAACAAACGGATTCAAAGCACAAATCCCAGAAAACCGCAAAAGCAAATCCTGTCGATCCCATCAATCCACCCGCCGCCAAGAATCCAAGCCTGCCCGGCGTTGAGGGCGCCCAAAGCCCCCCGCGCGCAACACCCGCGCGCGGCACACCGGAAGAAGAGACTGCAGGATCAAACGCAAAATTCCCGGAAGAAAAGGCTCCAGAAGACAAAGACAAGGTTGGCCGGGCCCGCCTGCAAAATACTTATACAATTATAAAAATAACTCTTAACAACATCGAACTGTGGCAGATGATCCGGCCAGGAACCTGCAATTCTCACGCCCGAATTCTTGATTACCTACCGCCTCCATCTATCACCCCATGCAATCCGACGACCACACCCAGAAAAACGCCATCGTCTCCTGGACGGGCGGAAAGGATGGCTGCCTCTCCTGCTACAAAACCATGAACGACGGCTACAGAATCGCCCACCTCCTGCATTTTACCAACCAGAAGAAGACCGGCTCGCACGAACTCAATTCAGCCCTCATCCAGGCCCAAGCCGAGGCCCTCGGCCTTCCTCTCATGCAACGGAATTTTCAATCCTACGAGGAGGAGTTCAAGAAGGCTGCCCTGGAGCTGCGAAGCCATGGCGAAGGATTTGACGCCGCAGTCTTCGGGCACATCGAGACTCATAAGCCGCTGGTGGACAGGATCTGCAATGATCTGGATATCGATCTGCTGCTGCCCCTCTGGAAACAGAACTCCGAGAAAATCGTAAATGAGATCATCAATGACGGATTTGAGGTGATTTTGGTCAGCGTGAGAGACGGCTTTTTGGGAAAGGAATGGCTGGGCCGCAGGATTGATGACAAATTCATAGCCGATCTGAGAAAGGCCAATAGCACTGTCGATCCCTGCGGCGAGAATGGCGAGTTTCATACCCTCGTCCTGGACGGGCCCATATTCAAAAAGAAGATAATAATAACCCGTAGCGACCCACTTCATAAAGAGGGCTACCGGTTCCTGAACATCACCGACTTTGCTCTGGCGGATAAATAAATCAAAAAAAATTTAAATTGCCATCTCACACCTGCCAGATCTCGCGAGGCATATTGGTCAGGCTCACTGCTTTGCCGGCCGTGGTCAAGAAGGTGTCCTCTATTCCCACCACGCCCTTGTCGGGATAAATGATCTTGGGCTCTATGGCAATGGTCATGCTGCTTTGCACCTTGTGATCCAGGGGGCCGATCACCGGGTACTCATCCAGCTCGAGCCCTACGCCGTGGCCCACAAAACCGCATTTATTGCCATTGGTCCCGCCCAAATAGTCCTGGTAGCCGAGCTTCGCTCCCACCGACTCGGACAGCTCGAACAATTCCCTGCCAGTCCGGCCTGCGGCAAGCTCTGCGGCCACGGCCTCTTCGATCTGGCAGGCGGCTTGATAGGCATCCTCCAGCCCCGGCTCCAGCTTGCCGATGGAGAATATGCGGGTAGCATCGGCGATATACCCGTTGTAGATGCCCACGCTGTCCACGAATACCGGCTCATTTCTTTTGATCTTGGCAAAGCCTGCCCCCTGCGGAAATATTAAAGAGGTGCCCCGACCACCGCTGGGAGAAGCCAGGAAACTGGGAAAGGCCGCCTCCGCTCCGGTCATGACGTGGCCTAACGGAACAATGCTATTGAATCTGCGAAAACGCAGGGATCCCTGATGGCCTATGGAGCGCATCACCGACTCTATCCGGCAGATAAGGTCTACCTCAGTCATGCCTTCCGCCAAAAAGTCAGGAACAGAGGAAAAGCCGGCATCCAAAATCCGGGCTGCCTCTTTTATCAGGGATAGCTCGAATTCGGACTTTACAGAACGAATATGCTTGATCTTTTCGGCAACGTCAACAAATTTGGCGTCCTCCAGGGCCCTGTCCACCTTGAAGTAGAAATTGCAGGGAAGCACATCCATCTCCAGGCCGACGGTAGCTTTAGCAGAAATGCCCAGGTCCGATTTCAAATTTCTCATGTTTTTTAGCGGCCGGACCTCAAGAGGCGATTCCTGCACTGCCCTCTCCAGACTTCTCTTCATCATCACCACGGGCTCGCCGTCTCTGGGAATGTAGACCAGCCCGTCCTGGGCGGTGCCGGAGAAGTAGCACACGTCTACAGCGTGAAACAAGAGTGCACCATCCATCTCACCCATATGGGACTGCAACGTCTTTATCCTGCTCTCGATCTCTGATTTTGGGGAAAGAACATACTCCATTTTGCTGACCTCATCCATCCTTCAATCTCTGTGGTTGGAACGGTATTTTCGGATGTTATCCTCCTTTATTTAGCTAACCAATGTAATCAGCATGGATAAAGCCAAATACGAAGAAGTCTGAAACCCTATTGAATGAAACGCCTAATTGCCTGTGTCTCAGGCCAGGTCCAGAAGGTCGGCTATAGAAAGAGAGTCATGCAGACAGCTAAAGCCTTTGGCCTGAAAGGATTTGTCGAGAACCTGGAGGACGGCAGGGTAAGGATCATCGTTGAAGGCGAAGATGAGAAGCTAAAATGGTTTGAAAGCGCCATCGATATAAATAACACACTTATCCAGGTCTCCACCATTGAGAAGGCATACTTTGCTGCAGGTGGCGAGTTTAGCAGATTCGGCAAAGTTGTTGATGAGGACGAGACCGATGCCAGGCTGGATAAAGGCGTTGAGGCAATTGGTAGCATGATCCTGGCTGTAAACGGTGTCACCAAGGCCATTGAAAAAATGGATTTGAATCTCAGCGGACGGATGGATAATATCGGAGAGAAAATTGATACAATGAGCGGAAAGATCGATAATATCGGAGAGAAAATTGACACCATGAGCGGGAAGATAGACCGCATTGATGGAAAGATGGGTTTTATGCTGCAAAAACAGGATGATCTCATCGTCGAGGTTAAAGACATGAATGCCAGCCTAAATGAGAAAATGGACCGCGCCCTGGATAAAACCGATGTTGTAGAACTCAAGGGCGATATGTCCGACGTTAAAGCGGCTCTGCGAGCCAAGGGAATTATCTAAAAACTCTTTTCAGAGCCCCACCCACCCCAGGACCCCGATCATTTTCAGCCCGATATAGACCATCAGCATTACAAAGATGTACTTCAGCTTATCCGCCGGCAGCCTATGGGCCACCTTTACGCCCCACGAAGCGGTGAAGATGCTTGCTCCCGCCAGCAGAGCAAACTGCAGCAGATCGATGTAGCCCACACAGTACGCAGGAAGCCCGGCCACGCCCCATCCGTTAATAGCATAGGCAACGACCCCGCCCACTGCATTGAAAGCGATTGTTACCGACGAGGTGCCGATGGCCTGATACATGCCAAATCCCATGGCGATGATCATGGCCGGCACTAATATCACGCCTCCGCCTATACCCGTCAGACCGGATATGACTCCCACCGCCAGCCCCAAGAGAACAAATTGCAGAAGGCGATCTCTTGACTTTTCCTGCAAAAGCCCCGCCCTGGGCTGCAAATTTTTAGCAAAGAGCATCCTTAGCGCCCCTAGCATTACCACAAATCCGAAGACCATCCTGAGCAGATCTCCAGGCGCATGAGCGGCAATGGTCCCGCCCAAAAAGGCTCCCACCAGGCCACACAGGCCCATGATGATCCCCGGCCGCCAGAGAACAACCCCCCGGCAGCTGTGGCCGCGGCATCCGGAGAGAGCAGTGGGCAGAACCACGGCTAAAGAGGTTCCAAAGGCAATCCTGGTGGCAAGGGTGGGATCAATTCCAGTGGATGTCAGTGCCCAGATCTGCACAGGCACCATGAGAAAGCCTCCCCCGATGCCGAGCAGGCCGCAGGAAAATCCTACAACTAAGCCTGTGGCCAGCAGCACCAGATCATAAAGGAGAAGAGATGGCTCAATCAAGTTCCTCTTTTGGTGTCAAATTGCATCATTGCATCAAAGTTCCCTGTGCTTGGAAGCGATCTCCTCTGCCAGCCGGTCAAGGGCCAGGAAATCAGCCTCTTTGGGGTGGCCTTTGGCGACTACCGGATCGAAGAATTGCAGCTTCAGATTGGGCAGGGCGACGGTTATCTGCTCCAGCATCTTGCCGCCCCAGCCAAAGGAGCCGATGATGGAAGCATACCTTGTCTTGGGCCGCAGGGCATTGGCCAGAATGGCAGCATAAAGCGCCAGGGGATGCGCTCCGGCCAGAATGGTAGGCGTGCCGATGACAACTGTTGCCGCGTCCACGAGAGACTCAGCCATCTCTCCTGCATCATAGTTTGTGAGATCGAATCGTCTCACACCCACTCCTCTGGAGATTAGAGCGTCCACTAAGTAGTCCACCATAATGCGAGTGGACCCGTGCATGGAAACGTAAGGCAAAACCACCTGGTTTTTTACCATGTCCGAGGCCCAATCGCGGTAGGCGTCCAATATGAACTTTGGCCTGGCGTAAAGCGGACCGTGGCTGGTGGCAATGACATCAATTGGCAGATCCTCAATCCTGGCCAGGTGCCGGTTGATGTTCTGGCGGAAGGGCATCATGATCTCTGCGTAATACCTCTTGGCAGCCCTGTAGACGGCTGCTTCATCGCTGGCGTAAAGGTCGCTTGTAGCCAGATGCGAGCCCAGAAAATCGCAGGTAAATAGGATGCCGTCCTCAGCCAGATAGGTGAATATCGTGTCCGGCCAGTGCACCCAGGGTGCGTGAATAAACTCCAGGCTTTTATCGCCAAGAGATATCCTCTCGCCGTCTTTTACTTCTTGCATTCTGTCCTTGCTCACCAGGTCAAAATGCATGAGCAGATCCAGGCACTTGGCAGAGCCGAGCACTTTAGCATCGGGATAAAGCTCAAGGAGCCGTTTGAGGCTTCCCGAATGGTCCTGTTCGGCATGCTGAGCGATGATGTAGTCGATTCTCTTTATGCCCAGCGCTAACAGGTTGCCCAGCAGCACACCGGCCATGGATTCGTCCACGGCGTCAATTAGTGCAATCTTCTCGCTGCCCTGGATCAGGTAAGAATTATAGCTGGTTCCTTCGGGCAGGGGAATTAAAGCATCAAAGAGCCTGCGATCCCAGTCTATTGCTCCAACCCACTTAACGCCGGGTTTGATCTCTCTTGTAAGCGTCATTATCTTATCTCTTTAAAATCATCCTTCGAGGCGCCGCACTGCGGGCAGATCCATGCTTGCGGCAGATCCGCGAAAGGCGTTCCTGGGGCAACTCCCGAGTCAGGATCCCCTTTTTCGGGATCGTAAATATATCCGCAAATGGTGCATTGATATTTCTGAGCCATAATCATATTTCAGTCTGCAAAGTATTTAGCCCAATCGCAACGAAAAACTAAATAATAAGGACATTCAATAGATATGCACGATAAGAGGTGTTATAATGGCCAACACCGCATCCAAACGAGAAGGTAAGTTCAAATGCAAGGTCTGTCGTATGGTATTTGAATCAAAGGAAGAATTGAAGCTGCACCTGGCGGAGGATCATAACGAAAATTGAACTGATTTTTTAATGATATTGCTATTAAATAAACTGGAAAATGGCTAGAGCGGCTACCTTTCCTCAGGCTTTTATTTTGGACTTGCTGATGTTTTCTTCTTTCTTCACCAAATCTTCCACGCACCGGCATTCGTTGCATGCTCCTCGCCTCAGGATCTTCTTTTTGGCCTCATCCACTTCATCTCGAAACTGCATAAAGTCTTCAAAGCAGCCCATAATCGTCTCCTTGTCGAGTAGACAATTATTCACAGCTATTATTTATATCAGGCTCTCATTGCGATGATTTCGATAGCGTAAAGCCTGCAATCCAGGAGTTATGGAATGAATGAGCTGATCAGCAAGGCGGCAGTGAAGGCCTCTCAAGAGGAGATCTTCCGGGCCCTGGCTTACGGCGCGTTGAAGGCCCGGGCGAGCAGAATTGCCCCCAACCAGATCATCAGGATCAACGAATTAGATCTGATGGTGGCCGATGACGAAAACGGCGATGGTCTGGTGGTGCAGATCATCTTGCCCCAGAAACAGATGGAAGGCCGGGCCCTGGCCAGGGCCCGCGAGCTGGACGGCTCTGCAGAGGGCTGGAGCGATCACGAGAGACGGGAATGGCTGGCAGTCTTCTGGGGAGAGCTGGCCATGTATTTGGCCAAATGGCAGGACATCAAAATGCGACGGGGACCGGGGGAGAACATGACATTCGAGAAGGCGGTGAGCAGGTGATTCCAAGCGGGCAAATAGCGAGCATATGGCAATTGGCGCGAGAAGCGCTTCGGCACTGGATCATGAAAGAGTACTCTATTGTTACAGTTCCAAATTAACATACCAATACCCCACCATCCATATCAACAACAATCCCTCCCGCCATTTTATCCATTTTGTACTTCCATTTAAATATTGTGGGAGTTTCATTCATATCATCGATATATTGACTCATGCGACCCTTCAACTCTTCTTTGG
>JBATEC010000104.1:0-8088 GCA_049663825.1 Methanothrix sp.
TCCCGGGGACGTGATTATTATGACTTCTGTGGCTCCTGTGTCATTTTTCCCAATAGCTGCGACGTTATTGGAAGATACCAGAGCTACGCTAAAGAGCATGATAAGCGCGATGATGAGAGCAGTGACCGCAATGCGAGGCATGATCAGGCGCATCAGCTACCTAAGGTACAGAAGATGTATAAAATCCCCATGATCGCAAAAGCCAGCCTTGTCGGGGGATTTAATCATAATCCCCCACGGCCAAACAAATTCATCTCTCCAGATTCACTCTTCGGTGACGTATTCAAGGATTGGCTTATTCTCTTTTGAAGCCTCGCTTGAAGTGAATGCCACAGAAGCGTCATCCTCCGCCACCAGCACAATGGTGTAGCCGCACTCAATGCAGGTCTCCACTGCCTTCTTGATGATAGATGTCACATCCAGGGTGTAGCTTCCCGCTTCGTCAACATCTACCGGGGAAGAGGATACCTCTGCATCATAATCCAATTTGTCATACCAGGTCATTGTATCCAAAGCCACTCCATGCATGAAGTAAGCCTTGACCTTGCCGGGCTTGTCTACCTTTGCGGCATCAAGGGTCAATGTTGCCGATGCAATTTGATCCGGCTTGAAGATTCCCTGCGCGCCGAGCACATTGATAAAGCTCAAGTAGGCCTGTTTTGTGGGCTCTGCACCCACTGATGCGGCCCAGAGTAGATCGCTATCTGCAAAGCTCTGGTTGGCTTGATCCGCGTCCACATAGGTATCGACGTCCATCTCGGCAGTAAAGCTCCCGGCGGCGGCAGTGGCAGCCAGAAGCAGGAATATGCCCATAAGTGCATACAAATATCTCAAATTCATTTCCTCCACTAGAGAGTACCTGTAATCAAACAAATAAAAAGACGTACGTTCATATGGATCTTATGTAGGCAATATGATCTGCACATTTTAGAGATTCTCCTTCCTAAACGTATACTCTCCTTCCAGCGTCACCTTCTCCGCCATCCCTCCAAACCTCGCCCCCAGGATAAGCTCTCCAATCTCCTCTTTCATCACCCTGGCAATGCCGATGATCGAAGTAGTCGGCCTGGCGTTCACATCCACAGCCCAGGGCCGCTCCCCCAGCACAAAGTCGATTCCCGCATACCCCGATAGGCCCAGAGAAAGAGCCGCGGCTCTAGCTTCAGCCCAAATTTCGTCGGCGCGGGGCGTGTTGTAGGGCACCTGGCTTCCCTGGTAGCTCATGCCCTCGCCCTTAAAGTCGATGAGCTGGCGGTTGATGGTGAGCGGCAAAAAACCCTCCACTCCCACGATGAAGCTGGCGGACAGATGCAGCCCCTCACGGTAACGGGTAACGATCTCCCCGGGACCCGCTCGGGCAAACGAGGTGACGCGCACGCCATCAGAGCCGCAGCCCGTGCGCGGCTTTACCACATAGCGATGGCAGCCCGTCTCAACAGGATCGGGCCTGTCCACGATCTCAGCTACGGGAACGCCTGCCCGCACCAGTGCGCGAGTGCAGAGCAGCTTGTCGGCACATAGCCGCACAGCGTCGGGACTTGCCCCCAGGTTCACCGTGTTCTTCTCCAGGATCTCCAAAAGGTGCGGCTGCATGCCGTCTGGGGCAATCAAGAGACCTGCGTCCGTTTTGCAGTCCAGGACGCCTTCAAACTCTTCTTCCCCCTTCATGAGAATGGGCCTGCCCGCTTCTACGGTGTGACCGGATGTGGGATAGAGAACTTCATGCCCGGCCCTCTCGAAACTGCTCGCCAGGGTGGCCAGCATGGCTCTGCCCTCCAACTCACACGTTCCCCCCAGGCCAAGAGCGAAGGCGTACTCTGCAATAAGAATCTTCATGGATGATCAGGTCGCAATTGCGGCCCAAATGTACTTAATTCTAAGCTTTGATGTATTTTCAAACCAATGGCCGAGGCTGTTTTTTCTCAGGCAAAACGGGTAGGGGCATAGTGTTTATCAAAAGCGGCTGCTCGACATCCTTGGCCCTTTCCACCAGCAGCTCCTTGCCCCAGCGGGTCAGGCCGAAGAGCGGCACTGCGGTTCCCACCTGCACCAGAGGCTTTACCTGCTCACGAATGTGCTTTGAGGCGCAGGCGGTAACAATATCGGCTACTGCCAAAAGCCTCGCCGCATCATCTCTGCTCAGGGCAGTGAGATGAACACCCACAATCATTATCCTAACTCCTGCCGTCTTTTCCAGCTCTCGCAGCTTTTCCGCGGAAGATGCATCAGCAATCGTGACTGCAAATTTTTTAAATCCGGCCGCTGCTGCATAGGCCGCCCCTTCTATCTGGTCTATCCTGCCGTCCTGGGGTGAGAGCACATGCCCATTCATGGCCCGGATGCCCTCGATAACCTCCGGTATAGGATCGGTCCTCACTAATCCGGAGATGTAGCCACCCATGCCCTGAACGAGATCGGCATTGGCAGTTATCACGCTGCCCGCACCATCACAAACGGTAACTGCTGCGTCGATAATTCCAGTCCTTATGCCGGTCATCATGGACTCGGAGGCCCCAAAGCCCACGAAGATGCCCATCTGCAGCTTGCGTCGCGCCGAGAACATGCCGTGATTTTTTATTCTAAACTCCATATTTTCGGCGGCCGATTCAGCAGTTACTTTTTTTATGCCCCTGATCTTGTCGAAGAGCGGACACCACTCAATCAAGGGCTCGCTGGCATCCAACACCTTTTCGCCTTCCACGTTGACGCGAGATTTGCCCAATAGCTCCATTATGTGCATTTAGTCCTCCAGGGAGAAGTAGACCCTTCGATTAGATTTGCCTTTATTCTCCGCTTTGATCATAATGATTTTGCCTATCTCAGCGGTGTTCTTGACATGAGTGCCACCACAGGCCTGCCGGTCGACGCCCTCTATCTCTACGATTCTGATCATCTCTCTATACGGGACATCCATGGCCAGGCGAACGAGATCCGGCAAGGCAAGAGCCTCGGCTCGGGGAATGATTCTGGTCGTGACGGCGTGGTGCTCGTCGACTATGCGATTAGCCTTTTCCACATACTCGCTCATCTTGGCCTTGTCAAAGCTCTCCAGGCTGAAATCCACACGCGATCTTGACTGTTCAATCTGATTTCCTGTGATCTTGGCGCCAGTCTCCTGGAAAATGACTGCACTGAGGATATGGCAGGCGGTGTGACTGCGCATGAACCGGTAACGTCTATCGCTATCAATGGTCCCAGATACCCTGTCGCCGGGCAAAAGGCCGACCCTGTCCATGATGTGTTTTATTCCGCGTTCCCCTGGCCCAACTCCTACTACCTGGAACTGTTCATCGCCCCGCAAAAGAATGCCCGCATCCGCAGGCTGGCCCCCCGACTGCGGATAGAATGCCGTTTTATCAAGGATCACCAACTCGCCAGAGACATCTTCTACTATGGCATCAAAAGCCCAAAGATAGCTATCCTCTAAATACATCTCCTTCATAAAAAGGATTGTAAAAGCTACACTCACTTCAGCCTTGCGGGCAACAAAATCTATACATATAAAAAAATAATTAATAAGATAACCAGCACTTCTGCCCCTATGGAATTATTTTTAACGAAACTTATATATATGTTATCACTCTTTATGCGCCTGGTGACCGTTTTGAATACATCAACCGCCTCAGACCTGAAAGTCGAGCGCGAAGAATTTGCATCCATACTCATGAAGGTAGGCCTGAAAAGGAATGTGGCCAAGGTTTTGACCTATCTGGCAGGGGTGGCAGAGGCAACATCCCGCGAGATAGAGATTGGATCGGATCTTCGCCAGCCGGAAGTGAGCATTGCAATGCGTGAGATTCGAAAACTTGACTGGATTGCAGAGAGGGACGAGAAGAATCCCGGAAAGGGTCGACCGTATCGCATCTACAAGCTAAATAAAAGCCTTCCTGAAATTGTCGATTACCTGGAGACGGAAAAGTCAAAGGAATCCGAGAGGATGATGAGACAGATTGAAAAGCTCAAATCCTTGAGGTCAGATTGAACCGCGCACCATTTTCTTTTCTATACGCAAAAAACTATATACTAACTGATTAGTAGAATAGGCAGAAAAAAAGTAGAGGGGATGGAGATAAAGTACATCATCGACGAAGCCCTGGGCAGATCTGAGGCCGAGAGCAGGATCAAGCCTTCCAGCATGATCCAGAGCGATGAAGAACTGGTTTCGGTTTTAGAAGAGCTGACTACGGTCATCCGAGTCATAGGATGCGGTGGAGGCGGCTCGAATACTATCGACCGCCTGGCAGAGTGCGGCATCCAGGGTGCGGAGCTATTTGCCATCAATACCGACGCCCAGCATCTTTTGCACATCAATGCCGACAGGCGTTTCCTCATCGGCAGACGCACCACACGCGGCCTGGGGGCAGGAAGCTTGCCGGCCATTGGAGAGGAGGCGGCCCAGGAGGACATCGATGAGATTAAAGCCTCCGTGGAAGGAGCGGATATGGTCTTCGTTACCTGTGGACTTGGCGGGGGCACGGGCACGGGTGCTTCTCCAGTAGTAGCGGAAGCCGCCCGCGAGGCGGGAGCTCTCACCATTGCCATTGTTACCATCCCCTTCAGTGCAGAAGGCTCTATCAGAATGCAGAATGCCGAAGCCGGCTTAAAGAGGCTGCGAGAGGTTTCGGATACAGTAATCGTGGTGCCCAATGACCGGCTCTTAGATGTGGTCCCCAATCTCCCATTGCAGGCCGCGTTCAAAGTCGCCGATGAGGTGCTGATGCGCTCGGTCAAAGGCATCACTGAGCTGATCACCCGGCCAGGACTGATAAATCTGGACTTTGCCGATGTCAGAACCGTCATGACCAACGGCGGCGTGGCCATGATCGGCATGGGTGAGGCGGAAGGCGAGGAGAAGGCACGCGACTCGGTCATGAAGGCTCTGCGTAGTCCCCTCCTGGATGTGGATGTATCGGGCGCGACCTCGGCCCTGGTAAACGTGGTGGGCGGTCCGGATATGACCATAACCGATGCTGAGACCGTGGTAGATGAGGTCTACCAGAAGATCAATCCCGATGCTCGCATAATCTGGGGCGCGCAGATAGACCCGAACCTGGAGCATACTCTGCGAACCATGCTTGTGGTCACTGGTGTATCGTCCCCGCAAATACTGGGAAAGGACCTGAGCCGGCGTGTTACATCAAGGCACGGCATAGACTTCCTCCCCCGCCGGGCGCGCTATTGACCTGTATCTTTTCTTGATTTTGATTAGATGTGCTAACACGTGCCATGTCAATCGATGGAATTATAAGGTTGCAATCAAATTAATACTATTGATCTATAAGCGGATGTGATAGTGATTCTGACCGAGAAGGTGAACGGTGAGCTTGAGATGCTACAACGGCACCTGGTCATCCTCAAGCAAGTGGTGGAGAACGAGCCCATAGGCATCCTCAAGCTGGCAGAGGAGACAAAGATACCCAGCCACAAGGTACGTTATTCCCTGCGGGTTTTAGAGCAGGAGGGATTGATCAAGGCTTCAGCTCCTGGAGCCGTGACCACGGAGGAAACCCAATCTTTTCTAAAAGAGCTGGACGGCATGATTGAGAATATGGCCAAGCGGGCTGAGGATCTGTTGAAGATCAAGATAAAGAGGTAAATGCGTTATTCTCGGATTGCGCAGGCCCTGCAAGAAATCTCCCAGGCCCCGCGTAGCCGCAAGGTCGATCTGGCGGCGGGCCTTCTCTCTGAGATTGAGCCTGAGCCCGAGATGCTCTGTCCAGCCGTGCGGCTGCTTCTAGGCGAGCTTTGGCCGCCATGGGAAGGAAAGGAGATGGGCATAGGCCCGGAGGCTCTCATGGCGGCATTGGCAGAGGTATCTGATCAAGACCTGCCTTCCCTGCGAGAGAGATGCAATGATATGGGGATGGTGGCAGAGGCGGCGCTGGAACATAAAGGGCAGCATTCCCTTTTTCGCGAGCCTCTCGAAGCCTTATCGGTTTATGAAAGGCTCCGGCGCGTCTCCACCATGAACGGCAAAGAATCGGAGCAACGCAAGAATACTTTGCTAAGGGGCCTGTTTTTAGAAGCAACACCCCTGGAGGGAAAGTACATCGCACGCACGGCTCTGCGAAACATGCAGGCCGGCATCGGGCATAAGACCATAATTGTCGCACTCTCTCACTCGCTGCACTGCGACCAGGAGAAAATTCAGAGGGCTTACAGCCTTATGCCGGATATAGGCAGCATTGCCGCGATGGCCCAAAGCCAGAAGCTGGAGAATGTTGCATTCCAGCCCAAAGTTCCCACTAAGTTCACGTTATTTCGACGCAGCGATCCTCTGGTGCCGGGATATTTTCTGCCCAAATATCCCGGCTTGAGGGTGCAGGTCCATAAAATAAAAAAAGAGGTTCTCATCTTCAGCTCTCAGCTACGGAATATCACTTTCGCCCTTAACGGCATATCTCGGCGGCTCGGGGAAATCGAATCGGATTTTGTCGCAGATGCCGACCTCATAGGCTTTCATGATAGCGGCATTAAGAGAAACGAGATTTGCAGCCAGGCGGAAATGATGAGGTACATCAATCGCCGTCGCCTCTCTCGAAAAAGCGCCATTCATCCAGCCCTCCTGGCCTACGACCTCATCGCCCTGCAGGGAGAAGACATCTGTCGTATGTCTTATCAGGATCGGCGAAAGAGGCTTTTATCAGTACTAGGCGAGCCTAAATCCATGCCATTTCAGGGAATATCGCCGGCCCAGGAAGATGTCCTGATAGATAAAGCCGCAGTAGATGATTTTTTGAGCCGGGCCGGAGCCTGGGCATTGTTAGAGCGAGATCTTCAGGCCCCTTACCGCCCCGGCATAGCCGCCGAGCGGGATATCATCATCAGAGCAGAACATAATCTCGCGGCTATGATAGTGCGGGCGTCATGGGGCAGGAACAAAAAAGAGAAGCATCCGGCAAGATATCAGGTAGCATTAAGGAGGGGCGAAGAGCTCGTGCCCGTTGGCTGGGCATGGCGAGGTCTTCCCAAAACAGATCAACTGACTCTGTCACATGGCTTGAGATCACTGGTAATCGATAAGGACGAGAGTGGTGCGGATGTAAATGCTCAGGTTGTCCTGAACCTCAAGATCAGAGGTGCGCATAAAAGCAAAGCGAAATACATCATTCATGAGCCTGTGATTGAAGGCTTTAAGCTCAATGCCACTTTAGATGATGCAGATGATCTGGAGCGTCTGGAGAAGATCTGCCGCGAATGATCCTGCGACCCTTTGATCCCTGGAAGAGCCCGCTATGCACCTGCCCGGCCAAGCTGAGCCTGAACCCCTACACAGGATGCCCGCATGGCTGCCTTTACTGCTACGCTTCATCCTACATCCCCCGCTTTGGGCAGTGCCGCCCCAAGGTCGATCTCTTAAAGCGCCTGGCCAGAGAGTCGCACAAGATCAGGCCGGGCACCCTGGTGGCATTGTCAAATAGCTCAGATCCCTATCCACCTCTGGAAAAAGATCTGAAGCTCAGCCTGGGCTGTTTGCAGATCTTAAAAGGGCGGGGTCTTTGTGTTCAGGTGGTGACCAAGTCGCACCTTGTAGCAAGAGATGCAAAGCTATTGGCCGACATGTCCGCCTGCGTGGCAATAACCATCACATCGCTGAGCGAATCCGTCAGCCGCAAGCTGGAGCCGGGAGCGCCTCTGCCGGCAAAGCGCCTTGATGCCATGGCAAAGCTGGCGGAAAATGGTGTTGCCGTTTCGGCCAGAATCGATCCCATCATTCCCTGCATAAACGATGCAAAGATCGAGCAATTAGTAGAGGCCGTCTCACGGGCAGGGGCCGGGCACATAACCTCATCGACTCTTAAGGCACGGCCTGGAAGCATGAAAAAGATTATCTCCGCCTTTCCCCAAAAGGGAGCAGCTTTAGAGAGTCTGTTTGCAAGAGGCGACACTGTTGCCGGAAGCCGCTATCTTCCGGCAGAGATTAGGCGCAATCTGATGCAGGAGGTAAATGAGTGTGCAAAGCGAGAGGGCGTGACGTTCTCCTCTTGCCGGGAAGGATGGGCAACCGTTCCGGGAATCAACTGCGATGGGTCGCATTTATTGTCTGCTGTTCGCAATTCTGAACATAATTCCGAACACCAATGAGCC
>JBATEC010000105.1:0-10100 GCA_049663825.1 Methanothrix sp.
TTAGTTAGAACTATTATATATATTTTGTCGTAAAACTATAATGATTGGCTAAGGCTTCGTGCATTTGCCCCGTGCCACCACAGCCGAAGATCCAGATCTCTTCAGCTCCGCCTTGAGCGTCTGCTCCACCTCTTCCTCAGAAGCTGGCAGCTTCAGATAGCGCGTCGGCACCAGCGTCTCCACCAGGCGGGTCAGGTCGGGCGCTTCCTGCCCGCCCGTCATGGCCGCCACATCATTCTTTAGCACGACGACGAGAACATCACGCTTCTGCCAGACCGCATTGATCAGGCCCTGCAGGCCGGAGTGGGCCAGAGCAAAGTCGCCCACCACGGCAATGCCCTTTTTGGCAAAGCCCGAGGCTACGCCCACCGATGAGCCCAGGCCGTAAACCACGTCCACTGATTGGTAGGGCTCGCGGGTGGCACGGATAGTGCAGCCTGCATCCCCGGCCACAGGCACATCGACTTTGCCCAGCGCCCGGAAAATGGGAACGAATGGACAGTCCTGGCAAATGCCCGCGTAGCCCCTTTTCGCCACGCTCTCGTAAACCTGCGGCTTTTTCTCCGGCGTCTTTTCCAGGCTCTCCAGCGCCCGGATAATGGCTGCCCTCTCCAAAGGCCCGCGAGGCAGGTGGCCGGTGAGTTTTCCTCGCACTTTTGGATTCATGGCAAGATGCGACTCGATGAAGGGCTCAGGCTCCTCTGCTACCAGGATGAGACGGTGACCATCTATGAAGCGGCGCAGGAGCCTTGATGGCAGAGGATTGCTGTAGCCCACGGATAGCAGCGATACACCCAGGCCTTCGGCGAGGGCCGCAGGCCGGCCGCTGGCAATGATTCCAACATTTCCAGAAATCTCCAGCCCGTTTAGGGTCGTGGACTCGGATGCCTCCTCGGCAAAGGCTAAAATTCGGTCGTGGTGCCTCTGATGCCTCCCGCGCATGGTCAAATCCCAGCCCTCTCTCTCGAAATACTGGGCTGCACCCTTGCCGGTTCGAGGCAGAATCTCTGGGCCCTCGTCGGCCAGAAGGCGTGATGTCACCCGGACTATAACCGGAATTCTCAGCCACTCGGAGAGAGTAAAGGCTTCCAGAATAGATGCGTGCAAAGACGCTGGGCTCCGGGGATCGAGCACCGGCAGCTCTGCCAGCGGACCGTAGAATCTGCTGTCCATCTCCGCCTGAGAGCCCCTCGGCCCAAGATCGTCTCCCGCTATGATCACCAGCCCCGAGCCGATGGTATGCGTGGCCGATATGACCAGCGGATCGGCCAGAATATTCATGCCGACCTGCTTGACGATAACCAGGGCGCGCAGGCCCGTAGCTGACGCCCCCAGGGCGATCTCCAGAGCAACCTTTTCATTAACCGAGATCTCGGCTTTGAGTGCGGTTGCCAGATCGGTTATGGGATAGCCGGGAACGTAGGTTCGAACCCATGCTGCTGCATCTTCTGCAGCCTGAACAACTGCCTGCCAACCGCTCATTAGCTTCATAAAATTGCAGGCACAATGGACTCATCCGGCCGAGCACAGAAGGGCAATGCAGCCACAGCTCCAATCAATCCCTGGCCGTTCATAATGATCTGAACTCCATTCACCTGTGCCGCCTCCAGGGCATCCTCGTATAGCACCCTTTCTCGCTTGCACCTTTTGCCAAAGGCCAGAAGCGAGGAGGGATCAAAGTCCCGGAAGACGGCCATGCCCGTCTGCTTGGATACGGAGTACTTCCTTAGCAGTGCTTTGAAGTCAGATAGCATGGCTTCTGCTTTGCCGGGCAGGCAGGCAAACTCCACTGCCGTGGAGACGCAGTTCTGGGTCTTTGTCGGCACGGGAAAGAGCTGTACCAGGGAGTGAGAGATATAGCGCGCCTCGGGTCGATCAACCTTAGAGGAGATGTTGTGAATAAGGGACCATGTGGCCCCTTCCGTTTTGGAATCAGTATCATCAACACCAATGATCAGCCTCTCTCTCCTGGGCAAGACTATGGTGCCGCGGGCGACGCGCCCTCCGCCACATTCCGTTACATCATAGCGCAGGACGTCTTCTGCATGAGCACGAGAGAGAGTCGCCCCAACGCCGCCACCACCGAGGCCGGCGTAAGTCACCTCCACCTCGTTGCCGTTGACTATTACCGACTCGATGCCGGCCGATCTCTTGGAGGAGACAAGATCCAAATCGACCTTGCCGGGAGAAATCATATAGCGGAACCATTCGCCCAAATTACGGGAGCTTTTTACCAAGGGCCCTTTAGAGTAATGGTATCTGGCCCAGGCCGATCCACCGTAGCAACTGGAGCGTTCCATGAGCTCCACCCGACTGCCCTCATCATCAACTAAAGCGTGGATCTGCTTGTAGACCACAACGTATGGATCAACTAATTCTAGTTGCAAGGCTTATTCCTCAGCTAAATCATTTGATTGACCCTTGATAACATCCTGGCTCTTCATATACTCTCTCAATACCACTGTGGCATAGCTTCCTTTGGGCAAAAGGAACTGCAGCTCGGCCAGGTTTTCCTCGACTTTGATTTGCGGTTTGACATGGCATAGAGCCGCGCGTCTTGTGCCTCTTGAGCCAAGATCCGGGTTTTCCAAAACTTTGAAGTTCTCGGGCAAAATTCCTTCTTCATTAAGTATTGCCCACTCCATCTCACCCTGTGCTCCTTCCCCGATTGCCGTCTCAAATCCGATTAACGGTAAAGTAAGAAATGCTCTGCCCCTCCCGGCCAGCCGGTCGATGGCTTCCAGGTTTTCCGAGGTTACTTTCTGTACTCGATCCATATCCGGCAAGCCTTCTTTGGCAAAGCAGACCACATCGCCCACCACGGCTCTATGCAGCGGCATTGCTGCAGCCAGGCGGCGGCTGAGAATCCGGTTGAAGAGATAGGACTGGTAAGCGTGCACAAAGAGGCGCTTTAAATTGAGGGAAAGAACATCAAAAGAGCGAGCATAATCGCCGGGATGCTCTGCCAGGAAGTTCAGCATGGCCAGCTCGTAATGCAGGTACTCTGGGAACTCCTTTAGGGCTGCCGGGATGTCTCGATTGACCCAGAGCCTTTCTCGGGCCTCCCTGGTCCTCGGAAGCTCGCCGGGAAAAGGCTGGGCAAGATAGATAAACGCCGCTTCTTCGGTCTTGCCCCTTACCAGGGCCTCGCCCACTTTGTGTGTGACTGGCCTGATGTCCCCAAACCTCTGTACGCCGAAATAGTTGGGAACGCCCATCTGCTTCTCTATCTCCGAAGTGATGGCAGCCAGCTGTGCGTTGGGGTCCGGGCAGATCATATCTCTAATTGTGATGCGAAAATTATTGCCCAGCAGATCTCCCAGGCCCACGGCCCGGTTCGTCCTGCCCAGCACCCGGATCTTCAGGTCAGGCAGAGTAATCCTGGAAAGGGCAGATTCATCCAGGTTCATGATGCTGATGCGCTGGCTTGTTACCGCCCTTTTATCTTTGGTGCCGGCCCAGCCGAATCTCTTCTGGCTGATGCGTAGCTTTCTTGCCATCTCATGGACGAGGTGATGCGTATCCCAGTTGGTCTTCTCCACATCTAAGACCAGATACCTTCCGCCTTCGTAGCCCAGCTCTTCGAATACCTCAGAGACTTGGAAGTCCTCCGCACAGCTTTTGATGACGCCCCCGCAGCCTGAGCTGTCTGTTATGTAATAGTCCATGCCCAAGAACCGGTCCTTATCGCTTGCCGAAATCATTTTATCGCCTCTGAGATCAAGAATGCCTTTCGGCGCTTCAGACAAGCTTGAGCTTGCTCGTCACTTTATCCATCAGCTTTCCATGGGCCGGACCCAGGCCCAGTGCAGTTATGGTGCCGGCAGGAATCTCGGTCAGCCCGGCATCGGCAACAATAGCACAGGCGATCCCCGCTCTCTCTGCGTCCTCTCGCAGCCGGAAAAGGTCGGGCACACCCGGTACCTTCAGGACAACCTTTTTTTGGCCCTCTGCCTTCCATTCCGAGACAGTGGATCGGTCCATTTTTTCGGCTCTTTCCACAGCCATGACTGCAGCATGAGCCACCTGCACTGCCAGCTTTCCCGCCGAGAGCTTCAAATCCTCTCTAATCACAATGCATTGCTTGAACTCCATCAGATGTAACCTCGCTATAAATAAGATCTTCTCGAAATCGATATGCTAAAAATATTCTTATGGTGAAGGAAAAGAGGCGAGAATGCTACGCCTCTTTGGTTAGAACCCTGACGCAGGACGGGCTCTTGGCGATATTTCCCATCTTGGCGCCGATGAGATATTCCAGGCCCTTATCCGCGGCTATGTCTAAGATGCGCTGCGTCACAACGCCATCGAAGATCACGCCGTTCACGTCCCCATTTGTTTCCTTCAGCTCTCTGGCCAGATCTCTCACTGCTACCTCCCTGAGGACATTTTGATTCCTATCCATTATTCTGGCAGAAAGAGTTCCATCCAGTTCATCCACATGCTGTCGGAACCATTCTCTCTGTGGCTCCGGCTCGGGAACCGGTTCGGGAGCCGCTACAATTACTTCTTGTATTACTGGAGCCTGGACCGATTTGGGCACAACTTCGCGAGGCACGACCCGACGCGGCGCGATAGCCTCTGCCCTCTCCGCCGTGTTTCGCACGCAGAAGGGCTTCTCGCGAATGAGGCTCTTTCTCTTGGTGGTGATCTCACGCCTTTTCTTGGGTTGGTTTTTGATCTTATATTGATCCAGCACCTGCTCCACAGGGATCTTCTGGCGCAGCGCCCGGACAATCTCTTTTTGGGTCATGTCCTCGACGCTCTTTCCCTCCGGAGCCCTGGCCACAAAGTCGATGTCTGCTACCTGAAGAAGCTCTTTAATGATCAGCTCTCCGCCCCGGTCGCCATCGGTGAAGGCGGTAACGACCTTCTTGGCGCACAGATCTGGGATGGTTGGCGGCACATTGGTTCCACCCACAGCCACGGCGTTCTTGATGCCATATTTGAGCAGATTGAGCACATCCGCCCGGCCCTCAACCACTAAGATGGCATCGGAGTCCAGTACATTGGGCCCGGCAGGCAAGCTGTCTTTGCCCAGGTGAGTTATCTCCTCCACGCGAACGGACTGCTTTATCTCCTCGGTGATCTCTTCCGTCTCCAGGATATTCTCATCGAACATCTCCACCAGGATGCGTTTGGCCCGTTCTATGACATATCTCCTCTTGGCGGCGCGCACATCTTCGATACGGTTTACTGCGATGCGAGCGATGCAGGGTCCCACCCGGTCTATGGTCTCCAGGGCGGCGGCCAGTATGGCAGTCTCGACCTTATCAAAGCTGGACGGAATGGAGATGGTGCCGCTGGACTTTCCACCGCTGGATGTAATCTGGACGTCGATCCTGCCTAACCTTCCCGTTTTTTGGAGATCCCTCAAATCGAGGTCGGATCCCAAGAGGCCCTCGGTCTGGCCGAAGATAGCGCCGACCACGTCCGGTCGCTCCACTATCCCCTCCGCAGTTATATCCGCATAAATAACATATTTAGTTGTATCAACATTTTGCATATAAGACACCTCTTATTTTAAAATAGATAGATAAAATTCACACTCAAACCCAAAGAGCCAAAGCTATCTGTGGCCTACAGAGGCCAATTCGCGACTCATTGTCGCAATTGTAGCCATGCCGTATCACAGGCAGGCAGTGAATGATGGTGAATATGAGGTTTATCCAACTATTTCAGTGTCCATTTACCAAGATCATGGATCATCTGATAGAAATGCCCACACATGAGCCGTTCTGTCCTTGATTATGGCTGGTATTTCATCGCCCAAAGTTCCACTCAGGGCTTAATTATCATGTGATTCGTTGCTCAAATGCGCGCTTCTACCAATTAAAATTGTACGAAACTAGTTTAAGAACTTTGTGGTGGGTACGGAGTTCATAAACTTACTAAAAATATATAAAAAGTTTTACAATACAATAAATCCGTCCACTGTTCTTACTACCTTTACCTCTTCACCGGGCTCGACCTGTCGATCCTTGGGACGAGCCGCGAAAGCTGCCCTGTAAGTCTCCGGGTCCATGATCTCCAGAACGTCATCATCTTTGGATATCACAGTCGCTGCCAGCGCATCGACAGTATTCCCCAAGATCGGCACCGTCTCTGAGTTCTCCTCGTTCATGGAAGACCTGCGGCCATCTCGAAGGGAGGTGATGAGCGTCGCCTTGCCGTCAAAGCCGGACACAGTGAAGAGCAATCCCCGGAAAGATACAATGTCGCCTCGCTTAAGTCTTGGGAATCTGATCAGGAGGGTGGAGCGGTACACATCGCGGCTGTCCTTTTTGCCAACCAGTTTGGCCGTTTCCAGGAGCTTGCCGCCGAAGCGCTCGACAAATGCACGGGCCATGCGTCTGCCTAGCTGCGTTGAGCCCAGGATGATATCCAGGCCGCCTTTGACCACCTTCATCTCCTGAATAAAGGATAGATGGTCTCCCCCATGATAGCCGGAGTCGGCCATATCCTGGGCCGTCTTCTTGCACTCTTCAATCTCTCTCTCTGTCATGGATCGGACGGCATTTCCGCGCAGCTGGACTGTGGACTGGAAGTACTTGCCGGCCATGCGGCTGCAGCGATCGCAGGCCATGAGTCTTATGCGGACAGGAATTTCGCATTGCTCGCTTATGCTCTGGCCTCTGAAACTGCCATCGATATTGATTTTTGCGAGATATCTGGTGGCTCCAACTTTTCGTAGGTCCAGCTCAATCTGCGGCTCTGCCAGCTCTTTATGAAGACAAAGTGCATCTATTGCCGCTTGATGGGCCATCTCCTCCACAGAACGGCAGTCTGGAAGCTGCCACCTGGATTTTACCTGCCGGGAGCCGCAAACGGAACAGATGACCACTTCGACCTGGTCAGGACAGCTAACAAGCGTTGCTTTTTCCAGGGTGCATTGCGGGCAGAGCCCTTCAACTGTTGGCAGGCCGCACCGATGACAGATGGCTTGCATCACATTCGCACCATCTGAGCGTAGAGAACTCCATTGATGGAGAGGGTACAGTCTCTCTCCACGTAGCCCAGGGAGATGGCATGTTCGACGGTTTTGCAGCCCACGAAGTTGGCCATTGTCGCCCCAGCGAGCGCCGCCTCAACCTCGGAGCAGGAGGCCTTCTCTCCTCCGAAAAAATCATGATTGACATCGATCTTAAGATGGCCTTCGGTGAACTTCTTTCCCAGAATATCGCAGTCACAGACTGCAATAAGGGTATGTGCTCCATGTTGGTGGCTTTTCAAATACATCTCTTTCCTTTCCGTCTCTTCGGGCATATTGGACATAGCTATCATCGCTTTGCTTGTATTTAAGGCAGCTTCAACATTCCAGGCCGGGGCTCGAATACTTCCCCATCTCTTCTCATGCGGTCGATGATCTCTTCCGCTTTAGCTCTTTCTATGCCCAGCTCCTCTGCTCTATTCAAGACTGCGTCCCTGGGAGCCGGGCCCTGTTGCTCACGACTTACATCCCTTATGATATCGATCACCGATTTAGTTCTATCTCTGGTGCTCTTGGTGGTGCCAGAGGCAATGATGTCCGCATCCAAAAAGCCAGTCTCCGGGTCAACGCCTACTTTTCTCAGGCATGCTTCCAGGATCTTGACTACCCGTTTGGCATCATCCAGAGTGACTTTATCGGAAAGGCGCAGGCGAGCACTGGCTTCACCCAGGCGTATCAGCGCCTCCAGTTGCCGGGCTGTGACGGGCACAGGCTTGTTGGTGTCCTGCCCCTGGCTCCGGAGACCCACGTAGTACTTGAGAAAGTAATCCTTGGCCTCATCACTTAAGGTTGGGAATATGTTCTTTCTGGCATAGGCCACGTACTTTCGCAGCAATTCCGGATCAAGGACCGGCTTGATTACTATCAGGGCGTTGTCGATGTCCTCTTGAGATATATCCTGGTTCCAGGCGGCTTGGGTGGCCAGCTCTCCGGCATAGTTGCTCTTCAGAATGTGCTGGGCGATGGCAGAATCCCTCTTGGTGTCCGGATCGTCGGTCAAAACGAAGATCAGATCGAAACGGGACATGAGTGCGGGGGTGAGGTTGATCTGGGGAGCGATGGGCTCGTACTTGTCGAAGCGGCCAAGCTTGGGATTGGCAGCGGCTAGAAGCGAGCAGCGCGACTTGAGAGTGGCCATAACACCGGCCTTGGCGACGCTGATTGTGTTGTGCAGAATAAGGCCCTGAGAGATGAATATGTGGGTGGGCTCGACTGTTACATCATAAACAAAATCAGTAAAATGCTCGCCCCGATTAGCGACGACTCTTACATCTACGACTTTCAGACAACCGATCTCTTCCGCTATTCCAGAGTTCGATTTTAGTGCAGGGACAATATCTCCTACTTTTATCTGGCTGGCTGGAATACATGCGATCCCATCTTTGCAGACATACACTGGGTGTTCAGGAGTAACCAGGATCTCTTTGCCGTTGGAGTAATTGATACAGATGAAATGGTCAGGAGCACGGTGTCTGCTCACCCTATCAACCGGCAGATCGAAGATGTGGCTCATGTCGGTGCTTTTTATCTTAATATCATCATGGAGCGGCAGTATCTCGCAATCCTTTCCGGTAATTATCTCTAACGGCCGGTCCATCATTATCCTATCCACAAACTCGCCTATACGCACCTTTCGCCCATCGGCAAGTTGGATCTCTGTTAGAGGATGATAGCTCTGCTGCTCCATCGCCTCGTGCAGCGCGCTCTTGTCATCATTGTCCATCTTGTCCATCTCATCTATGGCGGCGATGCCCTTGTCCGCCAGGACCAGTGCTCCGGCTTCTATGGTCCAGCGGCCGTCGCCCAGCTCGTCCTTGACCGCTGTGGCTGTCAGGCCGGCAGAGGTGGAACTCTTGCCTGAGGTGTAGATGCCGCGAGGCGAGATCTTGATCATGTAGCGCAGGAGCTGAGATTTGGCAATTCCGGGATCGCCCACGAGCAGGATGTGAATGTCGCCTCTGATGCGCGCTCCGTCCGGCAGGTGCTTTTCAAAGCCGGAGACCAGTTGCAGCGCTAACGCCTCTTTCACGTCGTCGTAGCCGTAGATGGAAGGAGCAATGGACCCCCTGATCTTTTCGTAGATCTCCGGATCGCAGGACAGCTCCATGATCAGCTTCTCCTCCTCAGGATCGATCTCAATCTCCTCGAACTCCTGCTCCGTCATCTCCACGCTGATGCCTTTGTGGACGAGGTCGAAGTAGGTGCTCTTGCCCTGCTGGGGAGAAGAGCGCTGGTATGATTTGAGTATGCCGTTGACGATGACTCGATCTCCGGGAAAGATCCTGCCGGCCAGGTCGTCCTCCAGCTCGACGTCGAGCGTCTGCGGCTGCGCTCCGCCACGCAGGTCCTCCGGAGACTCCTGCACCCTGATCTTCTGGGCATCCACGAACTTGGACTGGGCGAGCAAGAGCTTGAATGGCCCGCCCCGGTCGCAGGCCTGATTCATGCACTTGAGGCTCTGGTCCTCGAATTTGTTGCCAGACTGCTCCTTGAAGAAGGTGAAGCCGCACCTCTGACACTGGAAGGCGGCAGAGATGATTTTGGGCCGGACCTCGGTGGCCGTACGCACAAGCCCGTCGATGGCCAGCAGTTTGCCGATGTGGTCGCTTCTCAGCTCCCGGGTCTTAAAATGGCGGGGCAGCTCGGCGATGCGCACATGGGCCCGGTCCATATAAACATCCATGGGCAGGTCCAGCTCCAGGAGGGCAGCGTGGGCCGCTTCCAGGATCTGCTCAGGATTTTCCAATAGCTCTTCGGCGAATTCCGGATCGAACCTGTCAATGTCTGAGAAGCGAATCTTCAGGCTGCGCTCGTCGGGGTAAGAGTCGGCCAGCTTTAGCAGCTCATCCCAGTAACGGGAGCGGAGGAACTCCGCCCACTTGGCAACAGGATCGGCGGGCATTGTCTGGTGGTGGTAAGATCGTCAAAGTATCTAAAGCTATGCGGTGCGGGGCGAATGTAACCACTCTTTAAAAAACATACATTTCAGTTTGAACCTGAGCTAAGGAGGGTGATGAAAGGTAGCGTGCCAGTTTTGATGTAAATTTCATAGTAATATCCAGTAGCAAGAACCAACTTGCATTTCACCAGATAACAGCAAGTTATTTCT
>JBATEC010000106.1:0-16642 GCA_049663825.1 Methanothrix sp.
TTAAAACCTATTAAAGATTCACGACCTTTACAGGTAAATAGATAAACTCAACCTCTTCGTTGTGCATTTTATAGAATTGCTTTATTGCAGCAAAATAGAGATTTATTGTAGAACTTTTTAAATTGGATTTAAGTAATCCATCTCTAAACTCCATTGTATTTTCTAAAGTTGGTTTTATACTTTTAGTTTTATTAATATAGATCTTTATAGAATCAGTATATCTAATTATGCTGGATTCTCTATATCCCCTAGATCTTAGATAATTCTCATATTTTCTTAGGACAGGGTTTATATCATTCTTTAGCTGAGATTTGTTCCAGTTTACGTGAACCATAGATTTCTTCATTGCACTCACCCCGATGCGCGCGAAGTTCTTTCTGCATCCTTTGAAGTGAGTGAAAGTACAATGCATCATTATGATGGGAATTTTATATAGCAATTTTCGTTATCCGCCTACCAAACCTTCAGATCGATACCCTCTATCCTCACCATCGCCCCTTCGGAGTGCACCACCACTCCCGAGTGCACCTTTTGCATCATGCAGTGCTCGGGCAGAAATCGCACCGTCTCGCCAACATCCGGCCTTTTGCCCCGGCTAACCACGCCCTCGAAAGCCACAACCATGCACAGGCCGACATCCTCGGGCGCTGGCAGCCCCTGCAAGATGTGCACCGGCCCCACCAGATGCACAGTGACAATTCCCCTGTCGGACTTCAGGACTTTGGCAAAATGAGTGACGGGACAGCCCATTGGCCGGTAGCGGAAGATATCGCCCTCTTTGAAATGCGCCTCGGGATTGAAGGGATGCAGATCCTCCCGGCAGGATGGCTCGCCGCCCAGTGGGGCAAGCGTGAATGCCGCCCGCAGGCCGTCCAGAACGCCGATGATATCCTCAGTCTTCTCCGAGCAGGCCAGAAGCGCAGCTATCTCCTCCGCCCGGCCCTTGAATCTCTCCTGCTTGAGAATGGAACATCTCTCCAGCCCGGCCACATCCACCAGCTTGGCGGCAAACTCCCGGCAGCTTCCAAGACCGCACTCCCCGCAGTTGTAGCCCGGAAGGAGCTTCTCGATCTGCAACATGTTTTATCCTGTCTCCGTGGCTCTTTCCCTATTCGCCCTTGTACTCCATGAAGCCGTCCAAATGGCGCAACACGCCCCGGTGATGCTCCTTGGCGATGCGAAGCTCCCCCGTGCACAAAGTGCAGATGGCCAGAGGCGGATTGTGCCGCAAGACCATCTCCCCAGAGATGTCCGGCCAGCCGGCCATGAGCTGCGCAAGCTCCGCCGAACCCTTGCCGGATAGCCCGTTAGCCTCGATGATCCGGCAGCCGGGATTTGCCTCCAAAATGCGCTCCCGGAAGACCTCCCTCTCAGCCTGAGAGACGAGGTCGCCTTTGGTCATGACCGCAGCATCGGCAGTGGTGAGCAGCGGTCCCACTTTTAAGGGGCTGTTGGGGCCCGTCGTAACATCGATCACGCAGATGGCCAGAGCCTTGTCCGGGTAAGGAGCACAGCGCAGGCACAGCCCGGCCGTCTCGTTGAGCAGGATGCAAGCACCTTGGGCTGATGCCCACTCCAGCATCTCGTCGAAGTTGTAGATGGCGTAGTGGTCCGGACACATATCCCTGGAGAGGCCCACAGCCACAGGCACATTCAGCCGCTTGTACCGGGCGTCGTCCTCGGTCCACATGCAGTCGATCTTGACCAGCGCCGGGGATTGCCCCGCCCGGATCAGATCCTTTACGGCATGCATGAGCACAGAGGTCTTGCCGGAGCCGGGAGTGCCGGCCACCACCACCATCTTCAAGCTACTACCTCGCCCTGACGAATGGTCTCCCGCAGCGCAGTGAGCCAGCCGTCCATCCGTTCTACATCCTTGAAGACCTTCCGCTCATCCTCGTTGGTGCTGATGACCTTTGTCATGCCTCCGTTCTTCATCACTATGCGCCGAGAGGCCATGAGAGCCAGCATGGGATCGTGAGTTACCACTACCACGATCTTTCCCTCGCCTGATAGGAGCCGGAGCGCCTCTTGCTTCTTTATGCCCGCATTTTCAATCTCGTCGATGAGCACAATGGGCGAGTCGCTGATGACGGCAATGTCTGCAACCATTAAAGCCCGGGATTGGCCGCCGCTCAAAATAGTCAGGGGAAAAGCGGGATTGACCGGCTCTCCAGTCAGGGTGTTGGCCAGAGATATGACCTTGTCAGCCAGTCCGGGGTCCTTGCCCCTCGATTTGGCATGCATTCTCAAAAACTCTTCCACCGACATGTCGGCCAGAAAGTGCATGTTCTGGGAGAGCTGGGCCACCAGCTTCTTCCTGGGATTGCAGCGCAGCTCCCCGGCAGGCTCAAGGCCGTTTATGAGAATCTTTCTGCCCGAGGGCGTGTCGCCCAGGGCAAATTGCTCAATGTCGGCGATAAGAGTGCTCTTGCCTGATCCAGTGGGCCCTACTATTCCTATTATCTCTCCGCTGGCTATCTCGATCTCGGATACGGCATCGAGACGGCCGTCCTTGTCCACGCCGCCCTGAATCGTTAATGTCAGAGGCATGATTTCAGAATTGATCTGGCTCATTTCTTGCCCTCCAGAAATAAAACTGCCTGCTCCCAGTGGGAGATGGTGATTTGCGGCATAAGCCTGTGCAGGGTTTGCTCCTCTTTGATCCTGGCCACGCCGCCGCCTGTGATGTTAAGAAGAATGATATCTTTGGGATCTATGCTGCCGGATATTGCCGCCTGCTCCAGCGCAGCCACGGCTATTGCCGGGGCATTGAGAATGTCGATTTCCTCAGACTGCTCAAAGAGCTTCTTGGCGGCTGCAGCCTGTGAGTCTGTTATGCCGTAGACATCGCCTGCGGTTTCCTGCAGAGCGTCTCTTACACCGCCTGGGATGGAGTAGGGCGGCTTTCTGTTGAAGAGGACGTCATCGAACATATCGCTGCACACAGGCTCGGCCTCTTTTCCCTTCCAGGCACAGTAAATGGGCGCATTGGGAAGATTCTGGGCCAAATGCAATCTAGGAAGGATGGAGCCAAAGCGGCCGTCCGCCCTGAGGCGAAGAGCGGCCTCCCAGGCAGATATGCCGCCCGTGCCGCTTCCCACCGCCTGGAAGTAGTGCTCGGGGATTTGTCCAAGCGCCAGGGCGGCATCGAGCATCACTGTGCCCATTCCGTCCCGGCGGGCGATGTTTCTCGCCCCGCCCTCTGCCGCAAAGCCGGGCAGGGATTGCACCTTTTCCGCGATTTGAATGGCATCATAGTAATCGCCCTGCACCGCCATCAGTGTCACTTTGCCTGTAGCTGTGCCTGCGGGCACGGCTGTCCACATTCTGGACAGGGCTTTTTCCGGCACGAAAAGGACCAGAGGCTGGCCGGTGAGAGAGGCCACATGGGCAAAGGCGCGGGCGGTGTTGCCGGCCGAAGCTACCACTAAAGTGGGGTTGTCGCCGCGCTCGAGCAGCATCTGCATGGTGGGCGCCGCCTCCAGATCTTTGAAGCTGCAGGTGGGCATCTTCGCGTCACGCTCCGGCCAGTAGCCGTTGAAGCTGATGTAAAGGTTTTCCAGGCCCAGTTCCCCCGCCAGCCCGCGGCTCTTGTAGGTCACAGGTGCGCCCTGCGCCTTTGCTATTATCCCATGCACAGGAAGCCAGTCCATGAAGCGCCAGATGCCGGGCAGGCTCTTCAGCACTATCTGCATAGCCAGGTATTCAGCGCGCAGAAGCGAATTGTCGTGGGGGCAGGTGAGAGAATAAGCAGGCTGCACTGATCTGTCGCTCACGCATCGAAGCCGATATTCACCCATAAAGGCAACTTATCCAAATGGAGAATATAACGTTTTCTATTTAGGGACAAAGTTTGTCCTAATTGTGAAAATGGATCTCAGAAAAAATACCATTGGCATAATTGACGGCCATTCTGGATATTTAGGCTCTGCCGGAAGGAAAATATTTCAACCCAAAAGTAGAAGTATTTGAGATACATTGTCCAATAATATGCCAAATGTGGAGAGGGTGATGAGAGCCGCCTTCCAGTCGGACGAGAGACTGCGGGAAACCTTGAAAGAGGTCTTCAGGGAGCTGGGGCTTTCCGCTCGTGAGTTTTCCAAGGTCTCGGCAATTCCGCAAAGCACTCTCTACAAGATTCTCTCAGGCCACAGAGAGCCTAATATCACCACCTTGAGGCAGATTGTTAAGACCATCCGCCAATTGGAGGGCTCGGAGGGAAACTTCATCGCTATCATCGCCGCCCGGCCTGTTCTGGACAAGATCAGCGAGAAGAAGATGAAGATTGGAGACAAGATGATAACCATGCGGGAGTATTCGGCCACAACCATCGAGGAGGCCATTATCGCCGCAGTAAGGGCGGAGAGAGATGGTGCCTCGGCTCTGGTCTGCGCCCCCATCGTCAGCCCTACCGTGGAGAAGCTGCTCTCCATTCCCGTGGCCACCATAATTCCCGGAGACAGCGTCATCCGGGCCATCGAGGTTGCGGCCAGAAAAATTGAATAGAGGATGAGTATGAGAGTTAAATCTGCAGCCACCAGTATATTGAATGTATTATTCATATTATGTCTTATCTTTGCGGTCGCAAGCGGCCAGAGCACACCGCCCAGCTTTCAGAGCGTGAGCGGCGAATTTGCTCAGAAATGGATTAAGGATTTCAAGGGTGAGAATGCAAAGACCGTTCCTGAGGCGGAAGGCAATAAGGGCGAAGAGAACGGCAGCGACTTATGGAACTGGGGCAAGGCACCTTTAGGCAGCAAGATAGTCGATGGCAATCTGGTAACGGATCCCTATTACCTCCGTCCGCTCTTGAATCTGTCCAGCAACTGGCTGGGCGAGACCTACACAGATCCTGATACCGGCTTTCCCATGGAAACCTACTCAGATCCCCTGACCGGGAAAAAAATCTACCGCTTCCTCAATCCCACAACGTCAAAGCCCTTCTTTACATATTCTACCTATCCGGATGCCAAGACCGGCAATCTGGTCTATGCCTATATTGACCCAATGACGGGAAAAGAGGTCTATGCCAGCTCTGCGCCCATTGATATCATCAATCTACTGGCGAGCAAAATGACAGGCCAGACGGCCTACAGCCAGAATGAGCCGTGGACCAGGCTCTAGAATTATATTTTTGGATAAAACGCAAAAAAGAATATAGATCGTAACACGCGAAAGCCTTTTATTTCTATGCGGCCTTCTTTTGCCCGTGGGGTTTGGTATGAAGACTGCTTTTGCAGTAGTAGTGCTGGTAGTATGCCTATTAGCAGCGGGCTGCTATGCCCAGAATTCGAGCCGTTTCCAGAGCGTGGGCGGAGATTTCGGCAAGAAAATGATCAGCACCATAAAAGCCAATGATACACAGCAGTCTGCCTCAAGCGGCATTAATGGCACCCTGTGGAACTGGGGAAGTTCGCCCAAGGGAACATTGGTTGTTGATGGTAACCTTATCGGCGATCCCAAATATACAATGAAAACGCTGAATGTCGTCAAGAATTGGCTGGGAGATTCTTTTGTGGATCCCTATGGTACTGCGTCTCCTGCTTATTCCTATACGGACCCTCAAACCGGTGAGCCGGTTACAACTTATGTAGACCCGGTCAATGGCCAGTCTTACTATACGTACACGGATTCCAAGTCTGGAAAGACGATTTACGTCTACTTTAATCCTGAAACAGGAGTGCCGACTTACACCAGCTTTGCGCCCGTTTCCGGCCAATACGTGGAGCAAACGAAATCTTCTCTGCCGCCGATCTTCAGTTAGATGGGAAAGAAAAATGACTCGGACACGCGAAAGCCTTTTATCGCTTCGCATTGATGCTAGGTTGGTGGGGTCAGTATGAAGACTGCATTCGCAGTAATGGTGGTACTAATAGCTTGCCTTTTGGCAGTGGTTTGCCATGCCCAGGACACGAGCCGTTTCCAGAGTGTGGGTGGAGATTACGGCAGGAGTGTGATTGGCACCCTAAAGGCCAACGATACACAGACGCCTGCCGCAGACAATACCAGCAGCAATGGCGGCCTGTGGAACTGGGGAAACGCGCCCAAGGGAAGCCTGATTCAGAATGGAAAGCTGGTAGACGATCCACTTAATACCTGGAAGTCTCTCAATTTAACCGATGGCGGGATAGAAGAAGTTGAGAAGGACCCCTACACGGGGTATTCGATCTATGCTTACAAAATTCCCAGCACCGGGGAGACCAAGTATTTCTACATAGATCCTTACACACGAAGTCCGGTCTATGTGGAAAGAGGTAATGCTATTTCAAGTGATGTCAACAGTGCAAACTACGTACTGCCGTCGGTGTTCCGATAGAGTGCACACTGGACGGAGACAAAGTGATAAAATATTGGAGAGTGATGGATAGATGAAGTATATTGCTATATTTTTATGCATAGTGGGCCTGACTATGGCCGCAGACTATACCGACCAGCAGCAGGCCATCATGGGCGGCCTGCGCCTGTCCTACCAGCTCGGCGAAGCGCATGAGAAGTACATGCAAGGCGGAGATGCCACAACCTTCAACGCCCTAATAGATCAGTGGAACGCCTGGGTGCAGACCAACTTCGGGCAGGATCCTAATCTGCTCATGCAGAAGGTGACAGGCCCGGTGGATCTCACCAAGCCCTACCTACTCGCCAACAACACCACCCAGGGCGGCATCGTGCATGCTATTGATGGGTCGAACAAGGCGGGCGGGGCAAAGTATACGACGAATGATCTGAATCTATTACCCGATGGCACAATCAAATCGTACCAGAACAGCGAGACTGGCAAAATATCCGGCGATGGATATTTGGGCGGGGTCTAGGGCCACAAGCCCAGCGCCCTTTTATTTTCTTTTCTGGCTTTCAATTTTATGATATGCAGCCTGATATCTAAAGCCCGCTGCTTATCGACATCTGTATGACTTCGGTATCCTAAACAAAGCGATTTTATAAGATTATGCAATCATCATGATCTCATCGGCGGCAGTATGGCTCAGATCATCGTGCGAAATCTAGAGGACTCTGTCCTGGAGCGCCTGAAAGCTCGTGCTCGTGATAACAATCGTTCCCTGGAGGCGGAAGTTTTGCATATCCTGGAGCAATCGGTCAAGGTGGATAGTTCCCAGGCTCGCAAAATTGCCCTGAATATTCGAGAGAGACTGAAGGGAAGGACGTTTCCAGATTCATCTGAGCTTATCCGCGAGGACCGGGAGCGATGACAATAGCAGTTGATGCCGGTGTAGCTGCTGGCTGGAAGATCTGAAACGTGCCTAAAAGCCCTAATATCCGGAAAACTATATATTCTAGATCAGCTTAGCGCATGGCCCGTGCATAACCCAGAGATAAATACCGAGACGATAATCACCATGGTGGGCTTCTTTGGAGCTATTTTGCTCCTCCTGGACGTAGTGGTAATCAGATGATTTTTTAAAATTTCGCGGAAGTATATTTAAGGTGTCATCGATCATTCCAAACTAATATAACGAGGTGGGAGAGGTTCAGGAAGGAGGTTTAGGACCTGAACTCTCCGTTTTTGGCAGAACTCATATTAACATTATCATTGATGATAATAATTTTCTCTCTCTATAACATTATTTGACTTCATCGGATTTAACACTTTCGGTATTTTAAATAAGTCGCCGCCAAAGATCAAAAATTCTTAGCATTGCAGGATTTGATGGGATGGCCGAAGATTAGAAGTAGCGGCGAGATCTATCTGAATTTGCATCCAAATATCCATATGGAAAAACAAACGGAGGCGAATTCGCTATTGCAGAATATGAAAAGGCCCTGATCGTATACGAGAAGATGCTGGCCTTTGAGATGGACAATGTGCAGCGCAGCAACATTCAAAGAAAGATAGGCGACAGTTGCCTGGAAATTATCAAGCAAAAAAATGACCTGAAGAGCTGCGAATGCGCCATTGATGCCTATGAAAAAGCTCTGCTCGTCTATACTCCGGAGCGCTACCCAATTGCTCGCGCTAAAGTCATGAGAGGCCTGGGCTTCGCCTATGCTTCTATGGCGGACCACACAAATCGAGCCAAAAACCTTATGCATGCTACCCATTGCTTGGAAGAATCTCTGTCCTTCTTTTCTTTAGCCGCCACCCCTGAAGAGCATGCTTGCCTTCAAAATGAACTGGGCGGAGCCTACCGAAAACTGGCGGAGCTGGAGAGCCGGCAAGAAAACGGCAAAAGAGCAGTAGATGCCTGCAAAGCTGCGCTTCGCGTCTATAACCTCAAAGACAGCCCCTTGCAATTTGCTGCAGCCATGGCCAACCTGGGCAGCAGCCATCTGACGCTGGCCCAGGCTGCAAATGCTGCAGATCATGCAAAATGCTGCAAGAAAGCCATTCTGGCTTACCGGCAAGCCATCCAGGTTTATTCTCCGGCACGCATTCCTCTGCAATATGCAGCCATGAAAAACAATCTGGCCATAGCCTATCTTTCCCTTTCCGAGACCGAGGATAAGGCAGGAAACTGCCGCCTGGCTCTTGCCGCATGCAAGGAGGCACTGCTCTATAGAACGAAAGAGGAGCATCCGCAGGCCTACGCCGCCTCGCAGAACAATCTGGGGAATGCATACCTCGCCTTAGCCGAAGAGAATGAGCAAGGGTGCCTGGAAAACTGCCGGCTTGCACTGGCGGCTTACAGCAATGCTCTGCAGATTTATTCACTGGAAGAGTTCCCCAGGCTTTATGCAACGGCTCAAAACAATTTGGCCAACGTCTATCTAACCCAGGGACAGTGGGTGGACAAGACTGGCAATTGCATGAAGGCCATCCAGGCAGCTCAAAAGGCTCTATGCGTCTTTTCCCTGGAAGACTCTCCCGAGGATTATGCCGAAGCCAAAGGCAGCCTCTGGCTGGCCTATCTTACCTTAAGCGATATCGAGTACCGGGCTGAGAACTGCGCTCTTGCTCTGCAGGCCTGTGAGGACCGGCTGCATTCTTACAGGGCCTGGGCAGCCCAGCCGATGCAGGTTGCTTCCTGTTGCAGAGATCTGGCCATGACGGCCATAATGCTGGCGGATATGGAAATATCGACTGAAGCCAAAGCCGAAGACTGCAAGAAAGCCATATCTGCCGCTATCGAGGCTTTGCAGATCTATAATGCGAAAAGTTACCCTGAGGAGTATGCTGAGACGCAAATTTTGCTCTGGGCGGCTTATTCGGCTCTGGCCGAGGTGCAGGAATGCAGGGAGAACTGCCGGCGGGCAATACAGGCCTGTCAGGCCGCTATTGGAATCTATGAGAGGATAAGCCCGGCTGAGCACGCCGATGCTCTCAAGAACCTGGGCTACAGCTTCATCACGTTGGCCGAGATGGAGGACAAGGCGGAAAATTGCCGGAAAGCAATCGATGCCTGCGAGCGTGCTCTGGAGTATTACACGCTGGAGACGGCACCCTTAGAGCACGCCGATATTCTCAGGGACCTGGCCTTTGCTCATGTCACTTTTTCCGAGGTGACGGATAAAGAGGAGTGCAGCAAAAAGGCGCTCAAGGCTTACAAGAAGGCCTTCAAGATCTACCAGACCCGGTCGGAAGAGCTGGAGAGAAAGGGCGATCCTGGCGCTCGTGAGATGCGAGACATGGCGGAAAAATGCCATCGCTCCATGCAGTCGTGCAAAGCCATTTTCAAGGCGGGACGAAAGGCCGGAGCTGCTGCTCCATCACAGGAGAGGCCGGGAGCATGACCGGTTTGACGGATGCGCAGAAGACGGAGTACTTCCGGCGATCGTACACGGCTGTGGATGGTCTGTGGTTTATGAAGGTCGAGGAGAAGCTGGGCTTCGACGAAGCCTTGCGGCTGGACGAGTCAGTCTGGAAGGTTCTGCCCAAGATTCAGGCCCGCACCCTCAAGGGCATGATGCATCTGCAACGCGGCTTGCCGGGGCTGGAGCAGGCACTGTCCGCCCGCCTGACCCTGGAGGGCTTCGAGTATGAGATGGAGCCCCGGGCGGAGGGCTTTGCCGTGATCGTCAAGAGGTGCCCCTGGCATGATATTATGGTAAAGTCAGGGCGCGGGGAATTGTCGGAACGGGTAAGCGAACTGATCTGCCGAGTGGAAAACTCGGTCTGGGCGAGCGAGTTTTCTGGAGAAAAGGGCATGCCGGATGAGGGAGAAGATCGAGTGGGCAAGGGCCGGGAGATCGAATTTGAGAGGGAGGAGAGGATCTGCCGGGGAGAGGAAAGATGCGTGCTGAGATTTTGCATATCAGATGCTTATAAATAGATTGCATGTTCGCGGAATATATCCAGGCCGGATCTTCGATATATCATGAAGTCTCGCCATCCTGTGCATGAGCCTCCGCAGAACGCATTTTTTCAGACGGCTTTTTCGGCCGATAGATTGATCGACAAAATGGAGGATGTCGAATTTCCGGAGCTTGAGTTGATCTCGCCGAAAACTGTATGAAGCCTTGGAGATGTAAACCCTGAAAAGCCCTGCTTTTGGAAGGAGAACTTCTCTCCGGACTTTGATTTAAGTGTCCCCTGCAAAATAGAGACCTGCTGGAAGATGAGAACGCTTTGCAAAGGTGGCTGGTAGTCGAGAGTTGTAGCAGCGCTCTTTTGCACATCTACCGCCAGATCCAGAGTATAGTCTCCGTTATCTGCCTCTACATTATAGGCGGCTGGAAAGAAGGACTCGGTCATATTGTCAAATGCGTAACTTGCATTTGAATAGTTTAGTTTGATCTGCTTATCTGAGAAAACGATGCTCTTTCCGTCCTTCTCTATTCCCAGAAATGTCACTCTTTGCTCGCCCGATATATCAGCAAATGCCAGGGAAAATCCATCCAGAGGAACAGAAACAGAGGCCCTGGTTATTTGAGGATCGCTAAAGGCAAAGCGGCCCCATGCATGCTCGTGATAGCCTGTGCCTTGCAGGCTTTTTGTCCTGTTGCCGATGGTAAGAGTTCCGGTTACCTGAGCAGAGGGCATGTAAACCAGCCACTTGATCCAATCGCTCTTGAGGTGGCCGATATGCATCTGAACCGGAATGGCAAACCAGGGACGGGCCGTGGGCTGATAAACCAGATCCCAGCTGATCGGGACCCCTGTGGCACTGTCAAGGGCCTCACCCCAGACATGCAGGTTCGGCTCTTCCTCTGTGGAAAATCCGCTCTTGTCAATGTCAAACATAGGAGAGTCCCTGTCTCCCCCATATCCGCGGCTCTGGTGCTGGCCCATGACCTGAGGCAGTCCATCCTGCATGACCACAACCTGCACCTGAATCTTTCTCTCAGTGGAAATATTATCAGGATCGCTGAGAAGATAGACCAGCAGGACCTCTGTGTCATTATTTGCTGCATCGAAGGTCCACCACTCATTGTAGAGCTGGTCATCCACGCCATTGGCCATGTAGTGGTAGGCATTGTCCTTGGGAGAGGCATCGACCGCCCATCCTATCCCCGACAAAAATAGCGCGACTATTGCTATTATCATGGCCATCAAAATTGTCAGATGCCTGTGGCAGATCGGTTGCATAGGTCTCCTCTGGATCATCAGATCATAATTGATTATCATCCCAAATATAGCTATCCTTTCATCGTTTCCTTCTCTTCCGGGTTTGCATTGATTCCACCCAGCAGCACCAGTGCCTCTTCAGGGTCTTTTGCCTGGAGAACGCCGCAGATCTTCCAGCTATTCGCTATGCTCCTGTGAGCTATGCCCAAATCGGGCCGATGATATACTGCTATCAGGGAAAAGAGATGAAAGGAGAGTGGTATCTGAACCTACTGGCCGATCCAGAGGTTGAGGTGCTCTTGCCAGGCGGCCGCTTTTCAGGGCGCGGGGAGCCTGTTCATGACGCTGCAGAGAAGCTGTTGGCAATAAGGCATATCTTATTAGGCAGCGGCCAGAATCGCTCCATGTATGGATTTGATCCAGAGAGCGCGCCGGATGACGTAGTACAGGAGAAGACAAAAGACATTCCAGTGGTCAGGATCCGGCTCGATTCATCTTTCAAGAGAATTTCGGCACAAGAATTTTAAAAAATGCATGTGAGAAAGGCTAAGAAGCCTGAAAATCAGACATTTCCCATTTCCCGTGCAAATTTATTATTTATCCGTAATACCCCGCAGCTCTGCTGCGGGGATAAAGGGCATAGGTATCCAACCTAGGGGTCGGATCTAGCTGCCTGTTTCTGTCTTCGTGCTGCGGCGCCTTGCATGCCCCGCAGCTCTGCTACGGAGTGCGCCGCCGCCGTTTGACTGATCGCGTCGGATTGTCGCCCACTCACTAGCTGTTTTTTATCTGCCAGATGGTGAGATTGTCAAAGCTCACCTTAGCCGGACCGATTGCATAATTTGTGCCTGCAGTCAGGCCGATATTTCCCGATGAAAAGCTGCTATCCTTATATTCTTCCATCAGTACACCATTTACGTAAAAGTAGAACGCATCCTCATTGCAAATAATCCTGATGAGATTGGTTGCATTTCCCATGTTAATGGCATCTGATCTCTTCCAGCTAGCCGGAGACCATTTGCCCTTCTCCCTAATTGCTATTTGATAATAACCGTCTCCTGATATCAGGAAATTATAGTAATTGTTCCAGTCGACCTTTCTGATTATCGCACCGTAAACATTGTCGCTGGTGCCGCCTTCTTGCCTCGCTTGCACATCCATTATAAAATTGCTGTAGTTATTTCTTGTGGCATAGCTCTTCCAGCTATTCATACGATAGACGACCATGTTGTATCTTCCATTATCGAAATAGTATGTCCAATTATCATCGGAAGAGCCTGTCCAAAGACTGCCTTTGCTGGTGGAAAAGTTCTCTTCGTAGAGCAATTGACCTTTTAAGTCATCACCAGGCCTGGCATTTTGTGCCAGCGACACAGATAGATTGCAGACTAAGACGGCTGCAATCAGACCCGCCATAATCAATTTTCTGCTTTCCATACAAAGTCCTCCTTTGAAAGTATTAACAATTCATTGCTTTGCTAAACGATAAGTATCTTTGCACCGATCTAGAGTATTAACTGATCCAAATGCAAAAAGCTTTTTACATTCGTCGGTCCCGTATAGAATTGTGGACTGGCTTTTCCTCTCTCTAGCAGGCGCATCTGCTCTTGCAGTTACCGGGATTATCGACAAGTTCATACTGGGCAGGTATGTGCGAGATCCTCTGGCCTACCTGGCCGCTCTGGTGGTAATGCAGCAGCTCCTGATCGTTTCCATCCCTGCCTATTTGGGATGGGGATATATCTTTCCACAGTCGGTTTATGCCCTGGCGGCGGGCGGCTGCCAGGTGGTACTCTGGGCTGCCTACCTGCTAGCCCTTCAGGTGGAGGAGACCAGCAGGGTAGCGGCCATGGTATACGTCTTTCCCGTCCTCGTCTTTTTGGGCGCATTTATCTTTCTGGGTGAGACTCTTGCCGCCAAAGATTATGCGGGAGGCACTTTGCTTATATGCAGCGCCTTATTAATATCCTACAGGCCGGCCCAAGGAAGCGGGCCGGCTATCCTCTCACCGGCTTTAAAGTACATGGCAGTCTTCTGGATCTTCAGCGCCATCTATGCCCTGGCTGCCAAATACCTTCTCGCCTTCATGAATGAATGGCATTTGATTCTCTGGTCATCATTGGGCAGCCTGCTGGCAGTCTTGCCGCTTTTCAGGCATGAGCCGGTCCGAAGAGAGTTTGCCGCATATTTCCGCAATGGCCCGTTTCTGCTCTCAGCCCTCCTGGCTGACGAGATCTTTGATTTCCTGGGCAGGGGAGCCTTCATATTCGCCTATGCCGTCGGCTCGGTGGCTCTGGTCTCCAGCGTGGCTGCTCTTCAGCCCTTCGTCACCCTGGTCTATGTCATCCTCCTGGGACTGTTTGTTCCGGGAATCTTGAAGGAGGAGATGGATAGAAAAACGATGGCTCAGAAGACTGTCGCCATACTCTTGATAGTAGTTGGGGTATACCTGGTTTCTTGATCTTTTCGTTAGAGCTTCAAAGGCAAGAAGAAGAACGCCAGCCCCAGGATGCCGTAAACCGCCAGCAACATAGCCCCTTCCAGCCAGTTGGACTCCCCGTCCAAAGAGACTAAGGCCGAGATCATGGACGCGGCTGTCAGAGCGATCAGCTCCAGTTGATTGAACTGCAGAGTGAGGGGACTGCCAAAAAGCAGCGATGTGAAGACCAGCACAGGCGTCACAAAGAGAGCGATCTGCAGGCTGGAGCCTAGGGCAATAGATAGGCTGAGGTCCATCTTATTCTGCCTGGCTGCCTGAACTGCGACCAGATGCTCGGCCACGTTGCCGATAATAGGCACGATGATAATTCCCACGAAAAATGGCGTGAGGCCCAGAATAGCCGTGACCGCCTCCACCGATGCTACTAAAAGCTCGCTCATCAGGACGATGCCGACCATGGAGAGGCCCATGACAGTTGAAGCCTTGCCGATGCTCCAGGAGTGCACGGGCAGGGCCTCTCTCACCGTTACTGCATCGCATTTATCCGAAGTGCAGCTCCTCAAAGTGTAGACGATAAAGAGCATGTAGAGGATCAGCATGGTTCCTGCCGTAGTCAGGCTCATCTCCTCTACCAGCAGGGCGTCCGGGATGTAAAGGCTGAAGAGGGAGGGCACGCTCATGGCGATAAGGGCCAGAACGGTCATGGTGGCATCGGTATCTACGTTGCGGCGGTCGAACAATTGCCTGCCGTTTTTAAGGCCGCCCAAAAACATGGCAAATCCAAGGACCATGAGAAGATTACCCAGAATGGAGCCGGTGAGTGAGGCCAGTACCAGTTGCATCTGCCCTGCGCGAATGGCAGCCAGGGTGATGATCAGCTCCGCAGCGTTCCCGAATGTGGCATTGAGAAGCCCGCCCACGCGCGGGCCGGTCTTCTCAGCCAAAACCTCCGTAGCCTCTCCCAGGATCTTTGCCAGAGGAATGATAGCCAGAGCTGAGGCGGCAAAGACGAAGATCTCACTTATGCCGGAAAAATGCGCCAGCAGGGCAACCGGCAAGAAGATGAGCAGCAATTGCAGTACGCGCATTAGGAAGGCCTCATTCTTTGACGACTGAACGCTTATAACTGGATCTTAGTTATCATGTGAACTGTCTAACGCTTTAATGCCGTGGCATTTCCGTCACCCAGGAATTCGCCTCCGGACATCAGGATATATGTTCCTGACATGGTACTGTTTGCAGTATTATTTATCACAAACAGGTCGAGATCGTACTCGTCATATTTCTGGCTTGCATATTCTGATTCGGCCGATTTAACGGTCAATATAAGTTCCTCTCCGGCAAAAGATCCACTGGCAGTCACCGAATTCCCTGCGCCACCCTTTGTCAGGGTGCCATAACCCATGATTTGAGTTCTGCCGGACGACCATAGGGTCAGATCAAGTGACCTGTCTGGCCGATCATCGAATTTTATTGACCATTTGCCGCTCACATCATTTGACTCGGCCTTCGCCACCTGAGTCTGATTAGTACTCATGCTGCCGGGAATAGCTTGCGGCTTTGGTTTTGCCTCAGGCGTATCCATGTTCGGACTTGTGATAGTAGGCGTTGGCATGTCCATGTTCGGAGCTTTAATGCTAGGCTCTGCGATTGCACCTGGTTCAATCGCATAAGTTTGATAAGATAAACAT
This sequence comes from Methanothrix sp., assembly GCA_049663825.1. Lineage (GTDB taxonomy): Archaea > Halobacteriota > Methanosarcinia > Methanotrichales > Methanotrichaceae > Methanothrix. Next base: position 15,596 of record JBATEC010000106.1, read on the forward strand.
GAAAGCAATATTGCAGATAACAGTAAGCTTTCCAATCTCATTATACTAACCTCCACCATAATTATTGTTGCAGCAAACAATTTTAAAGTTAATCCTTACACTGTAAAGAAAGATCTGTCCGTCCGAGTGCATGAGTGCCTCTATTGCGGATTCTCATGTGATCGAGACCACAATGCTTCCAGGAACATACTCCTTGCAGGGATGGAACAGCCCGTAGCGCCCATAGAGTCAAAACCTCTACATCGCATATCCGTGATGCAAGTATTGGCAATGAAGTGGCAAGCCGTGCCCTTCAGGGCGCGGCAGTTCACTTATCGCCATCGTCGATCTTCACTTTGTAGCCTTCAGATGCTCGATTCTGATTTTCGTCTACAATTTCGTACTCATCAATATCAATGATCTGACCCTTGGATTCACGATCCCATTTCATTGAGTTAGTCGGTTGCCAGATGTTACCCTTCAACATCTTATTCAGCAGAGCAACTCCAACTGCAGTCAACGTAATTCCAACTAGTATTGACATTTGAAGGTTTCCTATGTACGCAGGCCGATATATAGGTATCCGATTATTGCCGAATTCTATGTCTTTTCTTGCGAATCGTGGAGCACGACCTGCTTCTTGCCGGGTATACGGTCGAAGTACGAGGCCCAAGCCATCAAGCAGACATCCTGGGAGGCCACCATCTCGCTCTACTCGCTGCGGTCACTTCGAGAGGACCTTCGCCAGATTCTTTCCGGCCTCCTTGCACTTTGCCAAAACCTCGGAAGACGGAGCCCCCGCAACAGACACGTTGTCGACGGCTTTCTTGAATTTGAATGAGATGCACAGGCGATCAAGCACTTTAAGAGCAGTATCTCCTCCTCCCCCTCCTGTTGCAAATGCAGCGTATGGCTTTCCCGTTACCTTTCCTTGAGATGGATAGTAAGTTTTATCGAAGAAATCCTTGAGCGCCCCTGCGATGTAGCTGAAGTAATCGGCGGACCCAAAAGCTATTGCATCGCAGCCTAGTGTTCAGCTTCCAAAATAACATGGCAATATTTTAATAC
>JBATEC010000107.1:0-4466 GCA_049663825.1 Methanothrix sp.
TGCTTGAAATCTGCAATTTCGTCCATACTCACAAAGAATGAGTATTATCATTATATTATTTAATTTTTCTGGTCTAAATGGTTTCGATGGAAATTTACATGATTAACGTGGGGAGCTAAACACATACCCATTTTTTATCATATACTCGTAGATATCCTTGTAAGTAAGGATGAGGGTGTCATAGCTTCCTTTGTGCACAACCGCCAGGACCCGGGCAGGAGGAAGATTTTTAACTTCCATGCCCTCATCCACTTCGATCCTTCCGGTAATGGGTATAGCCACCTCGATATCGGCATCGTTCTCCTTGTATTCCTGGTCGTGATAAATCGCCATACACGGTCCGCTCACTTTCACGAGATTTTTCTGGTTGACCGGCCGGAAAAGCATTTCGCACAGCTCTCCAATGAGGCGACCGATGGTTTCGCCATAGCTTCCTTTGTCCCTTTTGCTTACCACCCGCAGGGCGGGCACATCTTTGATAACCGGCTCGCTCAATGCCATCTTTATCAGCTCCTTATCGCTTTGTTTGAGCAGGGCCTCGATCCTTTGCAGCCTGGCGATCTCGCCCCGAGTCCGGCTGAGATGTTTTTCTCTCAGTGCCTGCAAGACATCTCTATCACCTTTCGCCTCAGCCTCGAGGTAGCTGGCAATCTCTTCCAGGGATATGCCCAAAGAGCACAATGTCTTTACTCTCACGCCCCTCTCCAGCTGGTCTGTCGTGTAGTAGCGGTAGCCGGTTAATGTGTCTTTAGCTGCCGGTACTAGCAGCCCCAACTGGTCGTAGTAGCGCAGGGCCTTGGGGGTGATTCTCGTGATAACTGAGAACCTGGTGATGGGAATCTGATCGACGGTCATGGCTCGTATTCATGGAGGATTTTTCTTATTTGTAAGGGCATGCAGTCTAACGCGGGGGAAGGTTTGGTGGTGAGATCTGATAATAGGGCGGCAAACCATTGAGATTGTGGCGAGCGTCTTCGCCTGATGAAAGAGGAACGGCTTACAGCACCCGAATATGCTCGCATCCCTCAGGATTAAAAGGCAGCGATTATTCAATGGTCAATTTCTTGTTTTACTCTGGCATATAATAATTGGTCCAGAACTCGATCGTCCTTGACGACGTTTGCGCGCAGGATCGCCTCCAGAACAAATCCCGATTTTTCGAGTACACGGGCTGAAGCCGGATTCGTAGTGTAGGGTTCTGCATAGATGCGACAAAAGCCCAGCTCATTGAACGCATATTTGCTTAATGCTTTTACGGCCTGCGTCATTATCCCCTTTCCCCAGAAGGGCTCTGCCAGCCAATAGCCTAATTCTGCAGTGAATCGATGGACATCCTGACCTGGCATCAATCCTATGCTTCCGATAGCTTCGTTCTTCGATGCAATGGCAAAAGCAGTTCTTGGTTCTTTTTGCAGAGCTCTGGAAATAAATAAGGCTGCATCGTCCCGAGCATAGGGATAGGGAAAGCCATCTCTCAGGTTGCTCCAGATCTTCCGGTTATTTGCATATCGAGCTAAAGAAGAGGCATCGTCATCGTACCAATCTCGAATCATGTATTCTCCGAGGCTATATCTCAATTGCATTGCCCCCATGAATTCTATGTCATCACCAGAGGACGAGGTAAACTGTGTCTCCTTCCTTCTTGCCTTTGAGAAGCTGGCAGTGGCGAAGGATGGCGAACTGGTTCTCAAGCTCCGGTGCGGGCAGCTTGAAGTTCTCCATCAGCTCTGCCCTGGTGGCCTTGCCCTTCTCTTGGATGTACTCATAGATCTCCTTTTGCAGATCCGTGAGGCCATCCGTTCCTTCCAGGCCGTGGCTCGTTCGGAATATCTTCTTCGACCTCTCTCCCCAGGGATCGCAGACGCGAATTCGGTGGCCGACATCGATGTAGCAGTCTTCGCATAATGTCTTGCCGTCTGTAGCGAAGACCTCGTCCTCTGATATCATTTTGCCGCAATTTTGACACTTTATGCCTTCCAACATCTTCATCTACCCCTATATTAATGAAAACCTTCTAATAGAAAGAAGCTACTACGGAAAATTATGAGAGCGTGCTTAATATTAATACTAATCCCAATTTTGGTCCTGGGGTATGCAGATGCCTCCAAGATAACTGTGGGGCCGAAGGATGCGGATTATTCGCATATTCAGCAGGCAATTGACAATTCCAGCCAGGGAGATGTCATTGAGGTACAGAGTGGACTTTATCGCGAGAACGTTTATGTCTCTAAGACCCTTACCTTGAAGGGAATTGACAGCGGCAACGGACTTCCTGTTGTGGATGCAGGGGGATCTGGAAGCGTCATCAGCATAGCGTCCGGCGGCACGATTGTTGAGGGCTTTAACATAACAGGCTCAGGCGGTTGCGGTTGCGGTAATGCCGGGATAAAGGTTGTATCCAGCAATAATATTGTGCAAGGCAATATTATTCATAAGAACAAGTATGGAATTTATATCCAGTCAGGTAATGAAAATAACACTTTCATTTCCAACGACCTGCTGGATAATGAAATAACTGTAAGCGAGAGTGGAAGCAATAATCGATGGAATGGGAGCGTGACGGCAGGAGGATTGCAGGGCCTCTTGGAGATGATAAGCGGCCCGCAGGTTAAAGGAAACCATTACAGCGATTACGATGAGGTGTATGAGGGCTGTAATGATACCAACCAGGATAAAATTTGTGACATGCCAAAGAAGATCGGAAGCGGTCCCGAGATGGATAATTATCCCTCAGTCTCCCCCACGAATTGATGCTAACAGGATGGATAAAGATGGCCTTCACTATTGCCCCGGTCTCAAAAGAGGATGGAAAAGCGATAATTGATATCTTCAACCACTACGTGGAGAATAGCTTCGCCGCCTATCCGGAAGATCCGGTGCCTTATGAGTTTTTTGATTTCTTCGTGAACATGTCCGAGGGCTATCCTTTCCTGGTGGCCAGGGACGACGAGGGAAATGTGATGGGCTTCGCATTGCTCCGCCCGCATAGCCCCATGCCAGTCTTTTCCAGGACGGCAGAGATAACCTGCTTCATCGCCCCGGAGCACACGGGAAAGGGAATGGGAAAGGCAATGCAAGAGCGACTCCTGCATGAGGCCAAAGAGAAGAACATATCTTCCATCCTGGCTGGCATCTCCTCTCTCAACTCGGCAAGCTTGGCCTTTCACAAGAAGCGCGGCTTTCAGGAGTGCGGACGCTTCCAGAAGATCGGCCGAAAATGGGGCCAGGACTTCGATGTGGTCTGGATGCAGAAAATGATCTGAATAGAAATGCTCGATTTGACTGATCGCAATGCAGGCATATGGCCGTCCGTCTACGCATCCATCGAGTTTTCCGGCGTGCTTACTCCCGAGGACTCGGCAAGAAACGGCCGTTTCTGTCAGGAGCTGTGCCGCCTCTTCGACCGGCTTCAGGAAGGCTTCGATCGCCTGGAGGCGGCGGAGAAGGCGAGGTGCGGCCTGGATGGGGTGGCATTTGAGGTCTTTTTGCAGATCGATCGGGAAAAAAGGAAAATAGTACTGGATAAGCTCTTCAAATACGCTGATCTGGATTTTCATCTCTTCACAGAGCTTCTAGAGATATTGCAGCGCCATTTTCCTGATTGCGATCTGGTGGTCCCCTCTTTGCAGGGATACGAGCTGGCCCGGGAGATCCGGCGATTTCTCGGAGTGCCCGAGGTGGAGTGCGTCATGCTGAAGGGAGACACTGAGGAGCGGCTGCTCATGGGCGAGGCTCTTATGGGGCTGAGCTTTGATGGCATCCTGAAGGATACGCAGAGGCATTATGAGGAGAGGGGCGGAGTGGAGAAAAAGAGGCAAAAACTGGGGCGGGGCTGGGAGCTTCCTATGTACTGGCGGGGAAGGGAAGGTGAAGAAGCGGTCTTGTGGATGCAGGTGAGAATTGCTTTGTCAAGGTAAGTTCTTTGACCTTTTCCACTTATATCTCAAATAGGACTACAGTCTCTTTAGAGATGAGAATGGCTAAATACAATAAGATAGTCCTAGAAGAAGATCCAAGATGGAAGAACTAGAAATGGGGGAGCTATTCTGGGAGATTCACAGCGGAAATCCAAGAGAAGGCCCCGGAGAGTTTCAATTCACAAAAAAGGCCTTTGATATGCTCAAAGATTTGTCTTCCCATCCCAGGATACTGGACATTGGTTGTGGACCTGGCACACAGACTATAGACCTGAGCCTTTTAACCGATGGATCTATAATAGCAATCGACAACCACCCACAATTTTTAGAGGATTTAGGCCAAAAAATCAGGCAAAACGGGCTAACTGATAGGATAACTCCCTATCTAGGAAATATGTGCGATCTGCATTTTGAAGAAGGCACCTTCGATATTATCTGGGCGGAAGGTTCCATTTACATCATAGGCTTTGAAAAAGGGTTTATGCAATGGCGACCATTCCTGAAGGACAGAGGATATCTTGTCGCCTCGGAGCTTACCTGGCTTAGATC
>JBATEC010000108.1:0-8715 GCA_049663825.1 Methanothrix sp.
AGCCTGGATGGCTTGAGCCAGTCAGAAGCCGATTCTCGCCTGAAAAAGTATGGTCCAAATGAGATTGCCCGAGAAAAACGTCAGTCAGGGCTTATGCATTTGCTGGATAATGTCAAGAATCCGCTGGTCATTCTGCTTACTGTGCTGGGCGGTATCTCTTTTTTAACCGGTGATACGAGGGCGACCGTTGTCATCTTCTTGATGGTGTTGCTGGGCGTGGTGCTCCGTTTCTATCAAGAGATGCGAGCCGATAACGCAGCTGAAAAGCTCAAGGCGATGGTCAGCAACACCGCGACCTTAGTGCGAGGCGGCAAGGAATCCGAAGTTTCACTTAAGATGCTGGTGCCGGGCGATATCATTCGGCTGGCTGCTGGCGATCTAGTGCCGGCCGACGTACGAGTGCTGCTCGCGAAAGACCTTTTCCTGAATCAGTCGGCCCTTACTGGCAAATCCCTGCCTGTGGAGAAAAAGGCAGCATCCATATCCGAGGACAATCCGAATCCTCTGGAGCTGCCCAACATCTTAGTGAAGACCTGGTTTATACGCAGGTTTGGGGATTGACTTTAATTTATAGTATTAAAAGAAAAAGGTGTGTGGTAAGTAATGGTCGCTGATCCAAACAAGTGGTTCCTGAAGTTTTCGCCAAACGGAGATGGGCGTCCCTGGGGAGATGATACATACATGGCTAGAAGGCTTGGCAATTACGAGCCATGGGATGAAAACTGTAAGGTCATACCAATGATTGGCGGATATGAGGCATTGTCTGCGATGAGGGAATCCTTGGAAGCTGCCCTCTCCGAGGCCAAAAAGGGCAAGAAAGGGTACGTATATATCGCCGATTTTCGACTGAATCCCTTGAGAGACCTGTCCTATGATAATCCCTGGATAATCCAAAATCGCCCCTGGAATGAGACGGATTCTGCAAAAAAGGACCAGACCGTGATAGGATTTATACTGCGTCTAATGCAGGCTGGGATTAATGTTAGGATATTATTGTGGTTGCCGATAAAGGCTTCCATAGTCGCTGGCCTTGGCCCGCATATGAGCGATCACTTTTACATAGCCGAAGTTGTAAGCAAGGAATGCGAAAGGCTGAGCAAGAATGATCCCAGCGCTATAGATCGCGGCATAGTCGCTCTGGATTTGAGAGTGGCGTCTCCCATAACTTCTACGCACCACCAAAAGATGATGTTGATTCGCGTGGGCGATGTAAACGTAGCTTATTGCGGTGGTGTAGATCTGGCCTTCACCAGAAGAGACGCACCAGACGCCATCCATCCCTACGTTTACGATCCGAATGCTACGTTAGACGATCTGCTGGTTCTTATGAAATCCAGCCCGCCTCAATTCTTAGGCGGAGACTGGCAATCAGGGAAAAACGTACCTCCTATGTTCGATATCCAAGACAAAACTCATCGCTGGCCGAAAAGCCTGGATACAATTTATGATGCGTTAAGAGACGTATCGAAGCCCTCGCACCCGGAGCCGGATCTGCCGAAAGAAGTTTACGGTGAGGATAATCAAATCTGGCACGATCAGCACCTCAGGCTCCAGGGACCTATCATAAAGACACTAGAGGAGCAGTTCTGTGAGAGATGGCATGACGCTGGAAACGTGCATGAACCTGGATTCTGGGACAGTTTACAGATCAAAACTAATCAAGTAATATTCAGCTCAAGAACTGCCGTTAAGGATGATGACATAAAAAGATTGGATGAGCCTAAAGAAGTTGATCTTGTACCAGGGGGCTCATCTCTGGTACAAATGTGGCGTACGATTCCCCTGCGTTTGGAGCGCAAGAGGTCTCCATTTATGAGAGGGGAGTTTACTATCATGGCAGGAATAGCTAATGCATGTCAGGCAGCGGACGAATTGATATGGATATTTGATCAATACTTCTTTAGCAGGCCACTCGCCAGATTGCTTAACCAGCGGATTAAGGACGATAAGAAAAAGAAGCTTTGCGTTATTCTAGTGCTTCCACCATATGCCGATACTCATCCTCATGAAGTGCACCATGCGAGGAAGCTTGCCCTCAATGATTTAACTGACGGACTAATGCTCGGTCCCGGTAAATTCGAGCGCGTAGGCGTATATGACCTCTGGCATCCTTCCCGAATTGCAGGCGGCATTTACTGCCATGCGAAAGTTCAGATGTATGATCGCAGTCTATTGGTATGTGGTTCTGCAAACCTGAATCGCAGATCCTTCACCTGCGATACCGAACTTGATTGCGCTGTTTTAGATGAGGATCTGGTTTTAAAGCATTATCGCAGGCTTTGGCGTGTCCTCTTTCCGGATATTGCCTGGCCAAGTCAGGTCAATTTCAACGATGCAAATGGCGGATGGGGAAGGCAATTCTTCGATGCCTTTGAGAACGCAGTCAAGACACAAAATTCTTACTTAATACCAGATCCCTGGTGGAATGCCGATAAACAGATAAAGCCTATTAATATCGATGGCAGAACCAAAGCTGCGGTAGACATAAGGCCGCCTAGGCTGCCTGCCGACCCAGCCGAGGCTAGGAAGGACCCACGCATATGGACTGGTGTCGCACGAGAACAAGATTATGAGGAGGATTATCTGGAGGATGCAAGGGGAACACTGAAGAATCATCTGCTGGAAAAAGAAGATCTTTTATCATTAGGCAAAAAATTTGTAGCCAAGATCGAAGATGGTCTCTTAGAACCCAGCTCTTTAAATACGAAAATAGAAGCTGAAATCTGTGGAAAATCCAGCGGCGTCATTGGAGACCCAGAAGCTCCTGGCAGATTGGACGAGATAGTGTTTCTCATTGAAAACTGCGGTCATGGAGATAAATGGCCCTGGAGAGTGCCTTGAACTAATTCGGCTTCATCACTCGTCTCTGAAAAGAATCAGCCAAAGGAATAATAAGCGCGAGGTTACAAAGGAAAGTCCAGTGAATAGAAATATCGCAAAGGCATTTGTGCTCCTGCTTTTGATGGCCCTCTTGCTCACGTATGCCGCAGCCTGGTTCCCGGTCCTGCCCTTCGACTTGAAGTCCTACGAAGAGTTGCAAGAGCAAGCCAACCCGCTGTTCGACTGGCTAATGATAGGGGTTAGCGATCTGGGCGAACTAGCGATTGCTGTGACGCTGACTGTCATCGCTACGCTGACCTTTGCATTGCGGCGCCAATGGCTGGAGGCGATCTTTATGCTTGCCACAACCAGCAACGTACTGCTGACTTTTGTTCTGAAGGAGGTCATTCATAGAACGCGTCCATTCCCTCTAGCTGAAAATGCCAGCGGATTCCTGCAGAGCATAAATCAATATAGCTATCCAAGTGGACATGTCCTATTTTTTGTCGTCTTCTTTGGATTCTTCGCCTATCTGGCGTGGATACATTTTACTGGACGGGCACGTGTGATCATTATCGCCATTTGCGGAATGCTCATCGTTCTTATCGGACCGTCGCGTATATTCCTTGGCGAACACTGGGCGAGTGATGTTTTAGGTAGCTATATCATCGGCACGATATGGCTTTTCGTTCTGATTCTCGCCTATCAATGGGTGAGAATGCACATAGATATTTAACAATGCTTTGTATTTATAAATATTATGTATATAAAAATTTAGATACCAAAAGATTTTTATCCAATAACATCCCATTAGACTTTAGATTATAAAAATGGAGAACCAAAAAAATGACAAATGAAAATTTAGAGAAGGCGAAAGCTGATACTAAGAAAGCCGTTTCTGATTTAGGGAACAAGCTAGCACATGCGAAGGCTGATGTAAAGGCAGATGTAGAGAAGGCGAAGGCAAAATTTGGGCATGATGATGAGCTTGGGAAGAAGGCTGCTTATGCAAAGGCTGACATAATGGCAGGAGCTGAGAAAGCTAAGGCTGATGTCGAGAATAAGTTGGCACATGCCAAAGCTGATGCTGAGAAGGCAAAAGCTGACATTGGAAAAAAGATGGCTGATGTTCTGAAATAGAAATGCTGATCAGAACCAAGATCGATTTTTCTGGAGGGTATATAAATGGCGGACTTGCTCTATTTAGCGGTAGTGTTCTTTGTAATAGCGCTGATACTTGGAATATTAGGAGTACGTGGTGCAGGAATATCGATGGATATAGCCAAATGGCTGATAATAGTATTCATCATCCTGGCGGTACTATCGCTTATATTGGGTGGCTCATTCCACCTAGCGGTATTACAGCTTGCACAGCTTGGAATTTAGGATTCGCGTGTTAGAATTCATAATAGAATGAGGTTTTGATATGAAAAAGATATTGGTAACCATGCTTATTGCCACGATGATGCTGATGGCACTAAGTATAGCAGAGGATGCAACTAAATCAACCACCGTTTCAACGACTAGCACAACACCAGGCTCCGATGCCGCCAAATCAACTACAACTGTGACTAGCTCGGCTCCAGGCACTGATGCTAAATCGACTACAACTACGACTAGCTCAACTCCAGCCACCGAGCCTACAACTACGACTAAATCGACAACTACGACTACGACTCCCGGCTTCGGAGCAACCTTTGCAGTAGCTGGAATTCTGGCAGTGACCTTCGTAGCTTTGAGGAGAAAACGCTAATATTCTCCAAATTTTTCAAAATCTAAAAGCGGTGTTCGTATTAAGGTGAAATTACTATGATTTGGAAACTTATCAAAATATTGTTCGCGCTAGGGACTATTATACCGCTACTCTTGGTTCTGGTGAGAGACATTCAGAGTGTTGTGAAAGAACTAGATATCTCAGATAACAGATAAATTGGAGTGATTATTTTGAAGAAAGAAGAATTTATGAAGCTGATAGAAGGCTGCAAACTTCCAGGGACCTTTGATCAAGATCTTTTGGATAATGCTTCTGCGATGTTCAGCAAATGGGGTATGAGCACGCAAATGGACGAGAAGGATCACCTTTTTAGGAGTTTTGGACTGGCTCCAAAACCAGAAGATAGCGATGCCTTAAAGAAGGAAAAAGAGGCACTGCGCTGTGTATGTGAGAAGATGATGGACTCACAGCTTAACAGGAAAGATGCATCAACGATAATTAAGAATTTTAATAATATCAAAGATCCGAAATTTAAGTGGGTCGAAGTCTAGATTCACTATACTATTTTACAAATTTATTTTCATGATTATGTTCGAGTGCTATAGTTTTGACCTTTGATCTATTAGATTTATATGTGCATAGCTTATAACGCTTTAATATTTTCATACAAAAATATTTTTATCCAATGAGATCCTATTAGGTTTAGAATTACAAATAGCGGATTTTAAAAATTATGGACGTCAATGCAGAGAAAAAGACATAAACGAAAAAGCCGAAAGCATCACATAAACATAAAAATTCTGGCAGATATGAGAAGGGGATTCAAGACTATTTGATCACCACTCTATCTGCTAGTCCCTCCTATTTAACCTTTTGAGCAAATAGAAATAAAAGAATATTATTTGAGCAATAGTAGGTGTTAGTATAGTGGAGATTGGATAAGCCCCAACATGGGTCAAGTATACACCCGTACGAATTCCGATCCGGGACTAGCAGGCATGCTGCATTGGCTCGATACGCCAGTACCCAACTTCCCTTGGTATACCACGTGTGGTTCATTCTACAGCCAAACATACAGCGGCAATACATTCTCGCCCTACACAGAGTACTATGCAACCAGCGGTGCGCCTGTTGTTGATGGGATTATAAGCAATTCTGCCAGGTTCGATATAACACAGAGAACACCTTCCACTGTGTACTACGGAGCAAGTGTGGGATTGCCGTACACCCGGTATGCATCCACCGTGCCGTCCAAGACCAATGCCCTCTGGATTTCGAAGAAGACCTTAGAGAATGGCAAGATGAGCAGAGGATTTCTAGAAATATAATGATGCAAATAAATGATTAGCAGCAAATGAGTTACAACAAGGGCAAAATTTCCAATGGCGGACAATTAATCCGCTTTAATCTCATGACTTTGAAATGGGCATGGATGAAATGGTTGCTTCCGCTTCAAAGGTTACTTTTCTAAAGTATATCATTGTCCTGTAAGCCGCCAGTATGAACCCGTAGACAGCAGGCCCAACTATCACGCCAACTAATCCGATGACAAATACCGGAGCCGTAAATGCCATGAGGGTGATGAGTGGATGGATTGATGCGCTCGCCGATGCCAGACGAGGAAGAATCAAGTTATTAGGAATTATAGTGAGGAAGACTACCCCAAAGAACAATAGCGCTATGGCCGTGGTATAGTCTTGGGTTAGCAGGTAGTAAAGGGCAATCGGTCCAAAGATCATTTCTGGTCCTATCAATGGAACCAGGGCGACTACAGCTATTATCATGCCCCAGAATAATGGATAGGGTATGCCGAGCACGAAGAACCCTATTGCCCCAATGATTCCGATAAGCAGGGAGGTGAGAAAGAATACCCGGAAAAGGCTCTTGTAGATACGATTAAGTTCCAGAAGAAAATGTGTGCTTACTTCTTTTTCGGGTAGTAGTTCTTTAAATTCATTTATTATCCCTCGACCGTCAACAAGGAAGTAATAGGTGAAGAATATAGCCAGCAGAAATTGAGTGAAGTATATGGGCAGGTTTGAGGCGAAACTCATGATCTGGCCCTGTAAAACTGGTTGGACCATTATGATGAGGGCGGTGGGAATGTCGCCTATTCCCTTCACGTAATTTGCAGCTGAAGCCGGCAGGTACATCTGAGAAAAGCTATTAATGGCGCTCGAAAAATTGGATGCCTGTATTTGAAGATAGGCCACGCCGCCCAAGCCAAGTAAATTCGACATCTCCGTTATGAGTGCATCGGCTGTCGCAAAGATGACAAATATTAGTATAAAAAATATTATTAATATAGAAGCTAATGCTGATGCCCGACGATGGTGGCCGATGTTCCTGGAGAAATACATGAAGACAGGGTCCAAAATATATGCCATCAGAAAGCTCAAAAGAATAGTCGATATAAAATCTTTACTTATATATATTGCAAAAGAAATTAAAATAAAGATAATTGCGGCGAAGACTATGTAAAATCTGCGGTTTTGATACATTACCAGATAATAACTGTTCAATTCTAGATATACCTTATGTCCAAGAAGGCAGTCGCTGAACAATATGCACCCTGCCAGTCTCATCATTGACTTCGCACTCAGGTCGATCAATGGCGCCAATTTGACATATTTGCGCATAACCACATGGCTGAGATCGTCGATCCAAGGAGATTTTATAGTCCTCTCGAGTAAGATTACAAGTAGCCATGTTTATAAATAGAACAAAGTGTGCATCTTCGTAGAAGTGATTCCATGAACGGTATCGAAGATGAGCTGCAGAAGATAAACGAGTTGGGCAGTGAGTACGAAAAGAGACTCGATGCAGAAGAAGAAAAATTAGCGGCCACAAAAAAACAGGATGACGCCATCGGTACGGCGGTTAAAGAAAAGATAATGAATCTGGAGGCAAAACTAAACCATAGGATGCCATTTGAGGTCCGATATCCAATTGGAGAATTCACTGGGATTCCAACGTTCCCTTTCAGGGCCCAGGTTTACTTGGTTAAAACTGATGAAAACAAGATACGGATGTTTCTTTCCCATCCGGACGGAGCCGCAATGGATGTCTCCTATATGGATGCAAATCCCGAGATTTTAACTCTGATTACCGATCAAAAGATCGAGGGTTTTCTCAATGCGATCCAGGAAATGCTGAAAAAGAATATTTCTAAATAATATTAGCCTTGCTAATCAGGTTCACTTGGTTAAGGACCCTTCGACCACTGGACGTTAAGTTCGCAGTCTGCTCATGCACGACACCACATAGCGAGGCTCCGTGTTATACATCTTACGTGTCAGTAAATTTGGGTACCAAAAGCTTTTTATGTAATAACATCTTAATAGATCTAGATTCACAAACGGAGGAATAAAAAATGGCAATTGATCGAGTCGAGACGGCAAAAGCCGATACTAAGAAAGTAGTAGCTGATATAGGAAACAAGGTAGCACATGCTAAAGCTGATGCAAATGCCGATGTGGAGAAAATCAAGGCGAATTTCGAGCATGATGAGGCCGAGAAGAAGGTAGCTTATGCCAAGGCCGACATAAAGGCCAATGCTGAGAAAGCAAAGGCTGATGTCGAGAATAAGGCCGCGCATGTAAAAGCTGATGCAGGAAAAGCAAGAGCTGACATAGGAAAAACGATGAAAGATGCACTTAAATAGACACGAGAAAATATACACAGTTGTCTATAATTAGGAGGTGACCATTAATGGCGGACTTGCTATACTTGGCTCTCGTATTCTTTGTAATAGCTTTGATACTTGGAATACTGGGAGTACGTGGTGTCGGCATATCGATGGAAATCGCTAAATGGCTGATAATCGTATTTATCATCCTGGCGGTACTGTCGCTTGTACTTGGTGGCTCATTCCACTTGGCGACATTACAGCTTGCGCAGCATGGAATTTAGGATTGCATTTTAGGATTTGCGTATTACTTGCCCCTAAACCCATTATGGATAATGCTTAGGGGCAACATGCCAGATTCTTAAACGTCACCAGAGAAAAGTGGTTTTTATATGCGGAAGATATTGGTGGCCATATTTATTGCCACAATGATGCTGATGGCTCTGAGTGCAACAGCGGAAGAAACTAAATCAACTACAACTACGACTCCTGGCTTCGAAGCGACCTTTGCCGTAGCAGGGATTTTAGCAGTGACCTCTGTAGCTCTGAGGAG
>JBATEC010000109.1:0-18482 GCA_049663825.1 Methanothrix sp.
GTGCTTCTAGATGCTGATTATGATGAGCTAAACACATACATCAAATCAAATAATGCTAACATCAAAATGTTACTAGTATAAAATATGTATGCCAAAACGAAATTTGATTTATAAAGATAACGGTCAGGACGAAAAACTTGAAAAGTACAGAGAATTACATAAACCTAAACTCCGTGGCAATTAATAACCATGCAAAACAATAACTGTGTGGGATGTCGATAATGAAATTGAGTATATAAATCAACATGGTTATTACTCTTAACCAGGATCTATTCACCAACCAAACCCTAATAGAGGCGCATTTTGGGAATTGACTGTTATTTGTGCGCTGTTGGTTATTAAAGATGGCGGAGTTTAGGCATAAATAGCAACTTGCGGCCAAAATTGTATTATAATAATTTATAAATGATGTTATTGATATCTCTCTGCAGAAAATCCCTCTTCTTTAAGTAACCTTGCCACTCACTTCCGAACCTGTGGATTATGAAAAAAGAAAGAAAATAGGAACCTTTTGATTAGAGCTGAACAGATCCGTTTCCCCCAATTGCATCTATATAGCTGTAGGCCGGATAGGATTCACTCATCCCGGTCCAGCGCACCTCCGGCACCTGACTGGATACATTTCCCTGAGCCTGCACCATTATCGTCTTTCCGCTAACGGTTCCATCAATCTTCGCCTTCCAGGTTGCTCTGGCAGTTGACCCTGCTTTCATCTCTCCCAGGGTCTTTCTGGACCTGGAGGAATCGAGGCCCATCCAATCCGGCAATGTTATCACGGCCACAGTATCTTGGGCAGGATACAGGGATGAGTTGAAGGGCATCGGGCAAGGGTAGTTGATGTCCGCCGTAACCGTTGCCGTTGATCCCGGCTTTAATGATCCTGAGGTCTTGACAATAAAATTCCAGGGCATCATCACCATCCCCCAGTAGGGATGAGATTCGCCTTCTGCTGTGTAGTTCCAGCCGCTTTGCAGCTCCTGGTAAGTCCAGGCGGTGATTCCCGTCTTATTGGTAAGGTGTTTCTGGTCCCTCCCCCAGGGATCGCTAAAGTAAATGATGCTCGCAGCATCGTCGTATCCTATCGCCGTCCGGTAGTGGCCGCCTCCGCCGTTCGGCTCGTAAGTCATGAGCAGGATTACGGGTGTATCGGCAGCGATCAGGCCCTTCAGGTCACCCAGCCAGAACTGGTCCGAGGAATGCGGAAAGGATGCATAACCCAAAGCCCTTTCCGGATATCCGGCGCTGGGAGCCACAGGCGGGAAGAATCTTCCCTGAGCTGAGCTCATGGAGCTGAAGTGGCCGGCTCTCACCATATCAAAGGGCCACGTGCCCGCGGAAGAACTGCGGGCCACATCTGCGATCTCCTTTTGATTGATGTCCGCCCCATAATAATCATATACTCCTTCCAGAACTCCTTCTCCGCAGAACAGGCCGTTCATTTGTTGGTGCCAGGGAACGTTGGCAATCATGTGAGATGAAGGCAAGGGCCCGCTCGCGCCTGCATTTGCGTCAGCGGCGTAGCCGCCAATCCAAATGCACTGAATCAAGATCAATAGAGCTGTTATGGCTAATATGGGATGAACCTTTAGATGAATTCCCCCTTTTCTTGAGATATTTTCTTTGCCGATCTTTCTGGTATCCATCCCAGCTTTCTTTCTATGATTGCCTCTGCGTTCTCAGTCAGGATTATGCGTTGGGCCTTATGCCTTCCGGTTTTTGCTATAACATGCGGGTCGCCGATCTTTCTGGCTTCGGCCCGGATCCTATAGCCGTTTATGGAGTCTCCAACCTCGTAGCACTCAATCAAAGAACCTCCAGGCGTCCTTCCCTCTTCAACTCTTCCACAATCTGGCATATCAAATTATAATCAAGTTCCAGGTCTTCCTCAATATCCGAAGGATAGGCTTCCCCTCTTTCCTGGAAGTACCCCATAACTTCCTTTTTGGCGGTCTTATAATCCACATCACGATATTTTATGGTTTTAATGGCCGCCAGCTTTTCCCTGATGGCATCCCTCACAAAGTCAGAGGTGTTCAGGTAAACTCCTGAGGAGACTAATTGCTTGATTTGCTCCAATTCCCAAGCAGAGACCTTAGAACCGATAACATGCCCTTCAGATCTGGCAACATCCATCATGCGTTTTAATATGTTAAACAAATTAAAGAACATTTCGGTAATGCAACCGCTTTTAAGGAAAGAAAAAAAATATGTGGAGATCCCGGCAATAAAGCCGGGCCCCAATGCCAACTTCTAGGTTACTTTGAAGGTATATTCCACATCATACGATCCGCCATTCAGATCGCCGATGCCGAAGTAATACCATCCAGCCTTGGCGATATCCACTTTTAGCAAGACATCGTCGCCAGGCTTTTGTGCATCCATTCTGGTTATCCAGTTGTAGTTCGTTCCGTAGAAGTCTATCCGGCCCCTCATGCTGGCCTTGACGGATTTGGGAACGCCCTCTAAGGAAGCCTGCAGCGATCCGGGAGTGTCAACATAAATCTTATAGAAATCTCCATCTCCCGCCGGGAAGATGAATTCCTTAATCTCTCTGCCCAATTGGATCTCCGTGGCATCGCAGATCTCGTTATTCGGCTCCTCATCTACTACGGGCTCAAAGTTCACCAGGAACCCATAGGTCGAGTTATACGACCCACCATTGAGGTCGCCTACGCCGAAGTAGTACAGGCCGGGGTTGCCTATATCCACTTTCAGGATAACGTTATCTCCAGGGTTCACTGCATCCATCCTGGTTATCCAGTTCATGTTCTTGCCATAGAGATCTATCCGGCCCTTCATGCTGCCTGCAATGGCCTGGGGCACATTCGTCATTGATGCTTCCAGAATGCCGGAGCTATTGAGAAATACCTTATAGAAATCTCCGTCCTGGGCTGGAAAGATGTATGCATTGACCGGCTGTGCCAATTGAATCTCGGTTGCGTCTCCAATCTCGCCGTTAGGCTCCTCATCCACTACCGGCTCAAAGGAAACCGCAAAATAGTAATCCGATCCGTAAGAACCACCATTGAGGTCCCCAATTCCGTAATAGTACCATCCGGCGCGGCCTACATCGACTGTCAGGACGAACGCCTCGCCGGGGTTCTCTGCATCCTTTCTGGTTATCCAGTTATAGTTCCTGCCGTAGAAATCGATCCTGCCTTTCATCTCTGCGGGGACATTGGATAGCTGGGCCTGCAGTATTCCCGGACTGTCAACGTAAATCTTATAGAAGTCTCCATCCTGCGCAGGATATATGCTGGCGCTTACCATCCGGCTGGAGCTCAGATCGGTTGCATCTCCAATCTCGTTGTTCGTTTCATAGGTATCCGCCTGCTGGCCGCAAGCTACCGATAGGATCGCTGACAGGAACAGCACAACGATTAGCAATGCTCTGGGCATTTTAAATCTCCTCAATAGCTAGTCGACTCATTCATTATTAATCCTTTTGATTCTACTTTTTCATGAAATCAATAAATCCCTGCTCCACGTCTACAGACACCAGCTCTACCAGGATCTGATCTCCCACGTCGAGGCCCTTACTTCCACTCTTGAGCATCCCTTCCACGGGAATATCCAAAAGCCGGACCCAGGTGCCTTTCTCAGATGCCCCGGTAACCATGGCATCAAATCTCTCTCCAATTCTCGATTCGAGCAGAAGCGCGGCTGCGGACTTGCCAACCTGCCGCTCCACTTTGTTGACTGCATCCTCTTTCTTCGTGCAATTCTCTGCCAGAAAATCCAGCTCGTCCTGGCTATAGGGCACCGGTCTCTTTTCAATGGCGGCTTTGAGCAGGCGCTGTGTGATCAGATCGGTGTAGCGGCGGTTGGGTGCGGTGGAATGGGTATAATCCTTGACGGCCAGGCCAAAGTGTCCGATGGCTTCATCTCCGGGCAGCTCTGCCACATATTCGCCATTTCCCAGAAGCTTGATCACAGCTAAAGAGAGATCCGGGAAACGCAGCGGATCGGCCGCTTTCATCATAGTCAGAAACATCTCCAGCTTTCTGGGATTGGGATTCTTGGGAAGCTTGAAAGCATGCTCAGCGGCAATCTCCACGATTCGATCCCATCTTCTGGGAATGCGCACCACGCGACGGATGGAGGGAATATTCAGGGCGGAGAGGTAGCGCACGGTGACACCATTGGCGGAAATCATGAAGTCCTCGATGATCTCCTTGGCCCGGTTCTTTTCCTCAACCAAGAGGCCGCTGATCTTGTCGCCCTCGAATACCGGCTTAGCCTCGATGGTCTCCAGGCTGAGAGCGCCCTGCGCGTGGCGAAGGCTCTTCATCTTCTGGGCGGCCCGGTCCTGGAGAAGCAGATTCTCGGCCAGCCCCGGGGCGGCCGTCACCGCCTGAGGCGCAGGCGTCTTTCCCTCCAGCCAGGCACCCACGCTATTGTAGGCCAGCTTGGCATGATTGCGCACAGCCGCCCGGTAGACGTCCGAGTCCAGGAGCGATCCGTCCGGACCGATTGTCATTTCCACTACCACGGCCAGGCGATCCTCGCTGAGATTCAGGGATGTAAGGTTGGTGGACAGCTTTACCGGCAGCATGGGAAATATCTGGCCTGCGGCGTAGACCGAGGTGGTGTTGTGCTGCGCATCCAGGTCGATGGCAGAGTCCTTCTTGACCAGCGCGTCCACATCCGCCACAGCGACGCGAATCCTCGTCTTTCCCTCAGGCAACTCTTCGGCAAAAGTGAGCTGATCTAAGTCCTCTGAGTCGTCATTATCAATGGACGCCCAGAGCAGATCTCTCAAGTCACGAGCCTGCGCGGCAAGGCTCACCTTTGCCGGGGCCTGAATCCTGGCAAGCTCTGCTACGGCTTGAGGTGAAAATTCAGGGAGCAATCCACGCATAAGCATGGCACGCCGGGCAATGTTCTGCAGGGTGGTGCGGTTTTGGGTTTCATTGATTTTCAGATCTGAATTCATTTGATGTGTCTCCTATCAATGGGCATGAATTTTGGTAAGATCCTTCTTTTTTATGCTGGAACAACCTTTATATTATCTAAACGCTTTAAAGATAGCGAAGTGAAGAATTTGGCATTTGCTCCACGATCTATTCTCGTTTTGGTTCTCCTTTTCTCATGTGTCAGTTCCTATGAGGCAAAGGACGCCACCTCTTCTCCCAATGATACCGCAATAGTCTGGTTTCCAAAAATAGACACTGCGATCCTTTCGGCCGCTCAGAACGTTGATTTTATCCCCAACCTGAAGGCCTACCAGCAAACGACCGACTATACCTGTGGCCCAGCAGCATTGCTTTCTCTGGCCAAATTCTACGGATTGCCTGATATTGAGGAAGATGCAAGAACTGAAATGCAAATAGCTCGAGAATTAGGCACACGGGATTTGAATTCATCCCGGCCGGGGACTAAACCGCAGGAGATGGTTGCCTGGCTTGAGAAAAACGGCTTTAATGTGCAGCTCGAGTTCGAGGACAAAGGTGATAGTACTGCATTGCAGAGGCTACGCGACAACATTCGGCAGGGCATTCCAACATTGGTGGAATGGATAGACCTTAGCGGACACTGGGCTATAGCTGTAGGATACGACTATCGCAATGCAAGCGATCCGTGGGATGATGTCTTGATTCTGGCAGATCCTTATGATAGGTATGATGACTACTGCGACGGCTACTCCTTCGTGAATGCTAATCGTTTTTACTGGATGTGGTTTGATGCTCTGTATTTTGACAATATCACCTGGCGAACCATGATCACAGCCACCCCAGAGAAGGAGCATTACGATAAGTAGACCTAACCAGCATTTTGATATATTTTCCGCCAAAATAATTATTAATAATTTCAAGTACATTTTATTTACCAAACCTATTTGAGGCGATCTTATTTATCTATAGAAGCGATTGAGGCGAGAATTCGTCTATGGCGCACTGGGCTGGTTGGGTCGCGAGAATAAGATCGGCTTGAAGATGCGAGGACGGGCAATCATCGTCTCATTGATGCCTTAAAGACTACTTTCTAAAAGATGGGCGATGTCAAGGCACTGGGAGGGACCCTTCATTTGCATCAACTATCGCCTACTGTAAGTTCGACGTTCAACGATATAAAGGATGTGCTTGGTTCCTATCCCGCGACAAATTGAGGAAAAGTTAATCCGAGAATATCCCGCTGATGAAAAAACAGTATCGCCTAAGGCCAGAGGCCGAAGGCGATGTTAAGTCCCATTACTACTGCACCTGAGCCGATACAGGCTCCAAGCACCATCTTAGGATCGAGCTTTATTGCCGTATCATCCGCTTCGAAATATCTCATGAGACCTGCTGATGACTGAAGACCGCTACCTTCATTCTTTTTCTTTGCCATATCCAACTCCTATCTTTCTTCATCATCTTAAGTATTGCGGCTTCAAGCGGCTGCTGCCCTCAGCCAGCCGCCCTCATCCTGGAAGGGATAACCGTCCAGCATGCTCCCGCCTTTGATCATCCTTGGCCAATCCCGGCTGGGATTGCCTTTGGCCACATGATCGCTCCAGTAGTTGCCGCCTGTGACATTGCCCTCGTCCCAGCTATTGCTGCCGCCGATATCTTGCGAATGCTCCTCATTGCCCACAAAGTTATTGTGGAATATTTTGTTTCCTGTAGACAGCATTACCTGCAGCCCGAGAGGACTGTTGCTGATGTTATTCTGATATACCTGGTTATCATTGGAGAGGTTTAGCCAGATACCAGTGGCTGCATTTTCATTCACCACATTGTCGGCAATGTTGTTCTGGTTGCTGGATAGGAGCGATATGCCGTTCTGGTTGTTTCGCGAGGCATTATTTCCCGCAATTTGATTCAGATCCGAGGCATACAGGAACATGCCGCTAAATTTATTGCCCAGCAGCTGATTGCCCGATAACTCATTTTCATTGGACTGCACGAGACGCATGCCAAAGTTCCCGGAGATGTTGTTCTCCAGGATCCTGTTATTCTTTGAATCGAAGAGGAATACGGCATCGTTGGTGATGGCTGTATTTTTTACTGTGACATTTTCGCAGTATGCTAAAGTGAGATGAGCGATTTCCCTATCCAGAATCTGCCCGCCAAAACTGTCATAGAGATAGACAATGGGGACAGAATCCACTGCATTGGATTCATCGATGGAATTATTAAAGCCCTCCTTGGTCCCAGCCTCTGCGTAAAGGCTCCACTCCACATTCTGGAAGCTATTTGCAGTCAACTGATTGGCGGATGATTCCAATAAGATGATCCCTTTAGAACTATCCGCGATCCGATTGGCTGAGAGGGTGTTTTCGTTAGAGGATGTAATCTGTACAGCAGTGTCCGTTATGCCGGAGAGCTGGTTTTCGGAAATATTGTTCTGTCTGCTTGTGCCCAGGTCAAAGCCAACGGTGCCGTTTTCTATCTTATTTTGATTAAAGGAATTTCTGCTGGAATTTTCAACTCTTATGCCATATTCCGTCGCAATGATGCTGTTATTTTTCAGCACCTGCAATTCTGAGTCCTTTATAAAAACAGCATTTTTGCTGCGGAAAATTGCGTTATCCATTAGTTTGTTGTTCTTGCTGCTAAAAATGAGCAGGCAGAAGTCCGCGTCATCGATAACATTACCCTGCAATATAGTCCCACTGGAATTCGCGAGATTTATGCCTTGTGTGATGCTGGAGGTAGAACTTCTGATGCGGACTTTATTTTGAGAAACACTGACGTGGCTGCTGTTTAAAACCCATATGCCGTACATTTTGCTTTGTAGATCGTTGCTATCGATCTGGCAGCCTCCGGCACGATCAAGCCAGATACCCCAGTAAGAATCCGATATTTTGTTGCGGAGGATTTTATTTTCCGCAGCTTCCCGCACGACGATGGACAGATTGCAGCCAACGATATCGTTTTCAGAAATCTGATTATCTGTGGAGTTCTCCCAGAGGGCCACTGCCCCCTGGCTGTCCATTATTGTATTTTTAGAAATGGTGTTCTCGTTCGAGCCGCGCACCAGTATGGCGGGATTGGAGTTTTTAAACACGTTTTCGCTAATGGAGTTACGGCTGGATTTAACATATATCGCCGGACCTGCAAAGTCTTGTATAGTCAGGCCCTGCAGAGAGCAGCCCTCTGCGGTTATTGTGATACCCGTCTCCAGGCCATCTCCTTTGAGGGTTATAGGCCCGTTCTCGCCGGTGAGGGGCATTAGCGTCAGGCTCCTGTTCAGGATTACCTCTTCATTGTACTCTCCCGGCTTGATGTATATGGTATCTCCATTACTGGCAGCAACAACGGCCTCTTGAATGGTATTATAATTAGCAAAGCCGCTGTCGTCAACGATATATGTTCTTGCTCCATCGATTGGCATAAGCCAGATGAGCAAGGCCATGAAGATGATCATCGGAATTCTGAGCATGAGAAGCTAATTTGACAGGAACCTTTTATAGTTAATGCAAAATCCGGGAGATTTTCCTCATCATCAACCCCTTTATTTCCAGTGGAAAAATAAACCTCGAAATTTTTCTTCCTTGGAAGAAGGACCACCTCGAAAATTACCAAACTGTATGGTTGTAATAATAATGTTATTTTGGAAGTAATATATCGTAATTGTCTGAAACATCCAAAATCCACATCCATAACGTCCGTCAAATCTATACTCATCTCAACTTGACCCGTTCCTTTCAACCCAAAAGCCATAAAACCCTAGCAAAGCCACCGAATTCCGTCATAAGAGCGAAGGTGGCCCAGGCAAAACCTTATTTACTCACTCTTCTAAAACCGTTTATGGTGATAGGATGACAGATATTATGCCGCATAAACACTGCATGGTCTGCGGCAATGCCGTACGCCCGGACGAGAACTTCTGCGACGAGCTATGCGAGTCGAAGTTCAAATCGGCTCAAAGAAAACAGCAGTTGCTTTTCCTGGTATTTCTTGCTATAATGGGACTGATTATGTTCCTGCCGTCAATCCTCAAGATGTTTGGGTGAAAAATGCGACGCCTAGCTGCAATTTTTGCACTTCTTACTCTGAGCGCTTTATCCACCGATTCAGCCGCTGGCAGCGAGTACCTCGACATAAAGGAAATGACCATGCGCCTGGAGGGTGATAATGCCACTTTTGAGATGAACTATACACTGGATACCTTTACTCGCTTCTATGTCACAGCTCTGGGATGCAGATATCTGGAGCCGGAATTGACATCATTCCTGGGAGGATATAGCGATGTCCGGCTGATTAAGGCAGATATTGAAGGCGCGACCCTGCAGGTAGTGGGTGCCGGAAAATATAATAGCGGATATTATTTATTTGATTCCATGCCCTTCGGCAGCAAGGATAAGCCCCTGAAAGAAGAAATTGCCCGGTTCTCGGTTGTGTATCCGGGTGGGCGAATCAGGACATTTTATAATGTAACTGCCACGCAGAACGTCTTTTCCCAAGCGGAAAAGCCGCAGGCTTCTGCTGCAAATGCAAAGAGCCAGGCAAAGCCTGAGTAAATGGACCAGATTTACCTGTAAGAACTGAGAGGTTCGCTGCAAGCCAAAGCTAATAATAATAATGTGAGGACGCATTTTGCAGCAATGGCAGACGAGTCTGGCTCAGAAGATTGCTCAATGCTCTGCCGATCGATCCGATTGGGTTCTGATGTCTTCGACCATCGATCAGATCATTGGCGCAAATAGAGCCGGCAATACCGCCATAGCATAGACTACTATCCCCACGAGTCCCACTTCGATGACATAGAGCCCGATATTGAATGGGTCCATCTTATTTTCGTCAAGTGTCATATTCATGCCTCGATTATCCATTGGATAGCTTTTCCCGGAATGCCAATGAGTGTTGGATCTCAAAGTATTAAAAATTTTTTGACCATTTACTTGCGAAATGGAATTCTTTGAAGTTCATTGCCGTTCCAAACGGGTGATGAAATTAAATACGCCGATCGGAATTGATGCACTCAAAAATGTTATTAGAGGTAATAAAGCGCCGAGGGTGAGATTCGAACTCACGAGACCCTTGCGGATCACCAGCTATCCAGGAGAACTCACTCCAGGCTGGCGCCCTACCGCTAGACGACCTCGGCATTTGGTTTTAGCGCTTGGCAGCTATTTTCGCTGCCTTGGAAGCGTCCCTTTCAGCCAGCTTCCACGCCTTGGGATACGTGCCCGGCTCCATTATTACCCTTTCGGTCAGAACGGCAATACCCGTCTTGCCGTCGAGCATCTCCCGGCTGTTCATATCGGCCCGGCCAATGCCTACAGCTTCTCCTTTCAGGGTAAAGAGGGCAACAATGTCGCCCTTACTAATATCTGTCTCCAGGCGCAGCAGCCCGGGCAGGGCCAAAGGTGCGCCGTGACAGATGGCATCCACTGCATTGTCGGCTATTACCAGCCTGGGCAGATGCCGCAAAGCCGCCTCTACGGGCAAAATGCAGCGCCGCAGGCCAGTCTCATCGCCCGTCTCCTTCCAGGCGGCATAAGCGTCCATGAGCTGATGCAGCGTGACCAGCGTCTCATCCTCGCGGAAGGGACCGGCGCGTGTGCGGCGCAGCTCCTCCATGTTCGCGCCCGTGCCTAAAGCAAGACCAATATCAAAGCATAGCTTTCTGATGTAGGTGCCTGCCTGGCAGCCCACGCGCATGAGCACGCGCTGCTCCTCAATCTCCAGGACATCCAGGTAGTAAATGGTGCGAATACGTAGTTCCTTCACCACCGAACTCTTCAAGGGCGGCTTTTGGAAAATTGGGCCCATGAATTCTCCGCAGACATCAAGTAGTCGCTTCTTAGGCTGGGGCTTATGCACACGCATGAGGCAAATGTACTCCTTTCCCGCCAGGAGAAGTGTATCCATTATCCTCGTCGCGTCTCCCAGGAGAACGGGCAAGATACCGATCACCTTGGGATCGAGAGTGCCGCTGTGCCCTGCCTTCTCAACTTCTAAAATGCGCTTCACCCAGGCGGCCACCTCGTGGCTGGTCGGCCCGGAGGTCTTGTCCAGATTTATGGCCCCTAAAGACATGTGCATCTCCAGGCTGCGCTTCTCTGGCGGAGTGCCATAGGCAGAATTGGTTTTACCGCTTCGCTTTATCAGCACTGATCTGACCTTGTCTGAAGGAAGAATCTGCGGATATGCAGAAACAGATGAGGATGGAGCAGAGGACGAGCCCACGGAAGAGCGCGGTGATTCGCGATCTGATCTATTCTCAGTTTTCTCTGCCCTCTCTGCGCGATGAATCACAGACACGAGCGGCCCCTCACTGCGGCCAGCACAATTGCCAGCGTGGCTGCCTCATCGAACTTGCCGCTATCCAATACCAGATCATAAGCGGAAAAGTCGCTGATATCAATGTTGTAGTACATCTTATACCGCCGGGCCTCGCTCTCCTCGCGATGACGTGTCTCCTGCATGGCATCCTCAGTCAGCTTTGCCTCGCGTTTTGCGATTCGTTCGGCTCTTGTGCGCAAGTCAGCCTTTAAAAGAACCTTCAAATCAGCAGTCAGCAGATGCCCGGACAGCCGGCCCTCGAATATTCCGCCTCCCTCTTTGGCCAGGGCCTTCTGAGCATCATCAATGAGATAGTCGATCTCGGGACCTTTCTCGGCCAGACGGTTCATATCCCGAACGGAGATATTCTTCTCGCCTGCGATCTTGCGAAAGAGATCTCCTGAGTTTACCCAGCGCAGTTTAAGCTCCTGGGAGAGAGAGCGAGCAAGAGTTGAGGTGCCCGTTCCCGGCGCTCCGCTTATGGTTACTATCATCTCTAGCTCATGCTCCCAATGTCCAGAGCTTTACGAATGATCTGCGATACAGGCAGTGAGCAAATAAAGTACCAGTAGAACCAGTAAAGGATAGGCCCAAAGACAGTGGCATTGATGGGATGAGTCCCCCAGAACGGAAAAGTCATCATCAATTCCGGGTTGGCGGATATGAAACTGTATGCCCACATGAAGAGCGGTATGGAGACGATGCCGATGTAGAGCATGGGCTTAAACTGCATCTGCATCATCTTACCCTGATCGGAGACCATCTTCATCTGCTCGTTTTGCATGGCTTGAATCCTGGACTGATCTCCTGATAGCTGCGCTTCTTTCATTCTTCTTTGCAGCGTCTTCATCTTCTCTTGGGAACTGCGCAAATACTCCCAGTCCATAGTATACTTCTGAATCAAGCTGGCGTACAGGCCTGTGATGGCAGCCAAAATGAAGAGCACCACATGAAATGGCAGAATTTCGGGCATCCATCCTAACAAAAAGCCGGTGGCATCGCCCAATCCGGTTCTCAATTCAGTGCTGATCATCACCCCAAAAAAAAGGACAAAGCCAACCGCCATGGCGGCCTTGTCCAGGGACTTGGTCAGCTGGGCATTCATGCCGACGCTCCGAAGAACTTCTGCATCATGGGGTACATCTCCTGAATCTGCTCGCTGGCTACCTGCTCATAGAGCCGGTAGACAATGCTCACAGCCAAGAGCAGCCCCGTGCCGCCCGCTCCACCCAGTGTGCCCAAAAGGCTGGCGATCAGAGTTAAGACGCCTATGATCACGCCGCCAATCACAGTCACCTTGGGGATATACCTCTCCATCAGCTTCTCAATGGAGGCAGGGTTTCTTCTGTAGCCCGGAACCTGCAGGCCTGAGTTGTGGATCTTGGCAGCCACGCTCTTGGGGCCCATGCCCGTGGTCTCAATCCAGAAGATAGCAAAGATGATGCCGCCAATGATCAGGAATGAAGCGTCCACTACCACATGCAGAAATATCTGCCAGCCGGCCAGAGCCGCGAATCCCAGTTCATTCATACCAGGATTGGTTTGCACCATTCCCGGCATCCAGTCACTGGGGCCTCGCAGAGCTGATAGGTAGTACATCAAGCCTGATATCGGTTGAGGAGACGAGCCGCTCATGGCAGCACCAGTAACTGAATTGATCTTAGCTTCTGAGATAAAATTTCCCAGAATGCTGGAGTAGCCGGTGTAAATAGTGGTCACTCCCTGACCGGTTACTGTGGCCGTCGTTACTGTTCCGATCTTACCCGCCAGCAATGCTCCGATCATCTCGATGTTGGCCTGAATGGCCCGCACCAGGATCATGGGAAGAACTGAGGCATAGACCAGCTTAACGGGAAAACGTCCCCGCGCGCCCCGCACTCGGCTGTGGGCCAGTGGTATCTCAATTCTAGTGGACTCCACAAAGACGACCAGCAAGATGATCAATATGGTTGATATGAGCGCCAAAATTCCGCCCGTAACCAGAATGAATCTCAGCCCTTCCGCGGTGAAGAGAGTATCGAAACTGATCAACTGTAGCCTGATGATATCGATCCATTTGGGTATGATGCCCACAGGAAGCCCAGCATCGCCACTAGCCGGATTGATGATGCCCGTGACCAGCTGCTGGCTTATTCCTGCTACGATAAAGAGCCCCACACCCGAACCGACGCCCCATTTTGAGACTACCTCATCCATATAAACGATGAGAGATCCGCCTATGAAGACCTGAATAAAGATCAATAATGATATCATGCCCAGGGAGGTGCCCAGCGTACTGGCTAAGCCAGCATCCGGAAGCAGATAGCCACCCAACACCTGCGGCAGAGCCTCAACCGCGACCATCACAAACACCAGAGCTTTTTGCGTGCCCTGATAAATGGCCTGATCGCGAGGTTCGCTCAGATTGAGCTTGATGATCTGAGCACCCACAAGAAGCTGCAATACGATGGATGCAGTAACAATTGGACCTATGCCAAGGAGCATCATCGAGCCGAAGGATCCGGCAAAAAAGGCACGATAAGCACTGAATATATCAATGGATGCTGTGGAAAGCCCAAAGAGAGGTATATTTCCCAGGGTAAAGTAGAGCAGCAATATGGCTAGAGTCCAGCTTAGCTTTCTCTTAAAATGGACGTGCCCAGTGGGCCGCTCCACGGAGGGGAGCCGGCGCACAAAGGGCTCTATCGCATAAAAGAAACTCTGCTGGTTCATACTACTACTGCCTGACCACCAGCAGCCTCAATTTTGCTCTTCGCCGTCACAGTGAATCCAGCCGCGCTAACGTTAAGCGTTCTGGTTACCTTGCCGCGACCCAGCACCTTCATCTCGGAAAGCTCAATTTTGCCATCCGGGCCTGCCATCTGGTCTAGCACGTCCACGTTGACCACCTCAAGATCCACGGAAAGAGGCAGCTTGACGAATCCATGCTTGCCCATCTGAGTTCCGAGAAGCATAGAGCGCATGAAGTGATGCTTGCACTTCCCAGAATCTCCACGACCGCCGCGAGACCCGCCTCCGCGCGCATTCTTGTGCTTGCCGTGATAGGTTCTATGCCCTCTCTTTTGCTTCGTATTTGGTCTAACCATGGTTCTACCTCATCCTCTTGATAAGATCCGCCAAATCCGTGCGAAAGCCCAGATCTCCGCCTTGTTGCGCGGTCTTCTTGATGGTCTTTAAACCCTTGCGGGCCGGATGGAGCCGGAATATCGGCTTGATATCCAGATCCTTCAGGCTTGTTGCCCCGGAAGTGATGGCACTGGCCAATTCCTTGAAAGAGCTATAGGATGTATTCTCTTTCAGGAACTGCTCAGTCAGCCGCCTGTTAGCACTCAGACGCCCTCGCTTCTCGAGGAGCAAGGCCAGCGTGTCATCGTCTATCTTGCCCCAGGCCACATAGTCCTTAACCTTCTGAATCATGCCCCGGTAATGCGCATCTTCCTTGACTACGATACAGTGGTTGACTCGGTTAATATGCAGCATGTCAAGAGTGGACTTGATTCCTGGTCGGAGGTTCACCTCGCCTCTCAATCTCACTATGGCAAACATCTTCAAGCCCTCACAGTTACAGTATTTATGAGCGCATTGTATGTGGCCTTGGCGAAATTGATAGTCGTCCTGGTCGATCCTGCCGTTCTTGTCCACACATCCTTGATGCCTGCCATGTCCATGACCTTCTTGGATGTGTCGCCGGCAGCGATGCCAAGCCCGCGAGGCGCCGGGATAAGTACGACCCTGACGCTTCCTGACTCGCCCACTACCTGATAAGGAACAGTGTGCGCCTGGCCGCAGCCGCATTCCCAGCTACCGCAGCCTCGCTTCACCTTCATGATATTTCGCTTGGCACTATCGATGCCCTTCTTGATGGCTTTGCCCACCTGGACATCCTTTCCTTCGCCAAGTCCAATATAGCCGTCTCTGTTTCCCACAATTACAGTGGTTCTGAATTTGACTCTCCTTCCGGAGTCCGTCATCCTCTGAACCATGTTGATATCTAAAACTTCATCCTCAAGTCCCGGTATCAGTACATCTATCAGGCCTGCCTCCTTAATGGGCAGACCTGAGGCAATTGCCTCATCGAAGGAAGTTACTTGGCCCTCAAAGACGAGCTTGCCCAGCCTTGTCCTGGGGACCCACTCTTCCTGGTAAAAATCACGCTTCTTTTTCCGATCCATAAGTTCACCCCAGTATCTTCTCTCGAACCTGCTCGAATTGGGCCACGATATCTGCTCCCGTGTATTTCTTTATGTGCTCGCCGGAAATCCTCTTCTCATCTGGGAAGATCTCTGAGCCATGAGGCACATTCACACCAGCATCTACGATGCCTTTTATGGCAGCATAGATTCTGTTGCCTTTAGTGGAGGCATGCAGACCAATATCTGCGATACCCTCATCAATGCCCAGTGCCAGCATCTTCTTGCCGAAGAGAAGGCCAGTGAGATAGGCAGCAGGTATATTGCTCTTGCTAAAGGTAAATCCAAAGTCCTGCAACTCACGGGAATTAACCGTCAGGAGCGTCTTGTCGCCTTTCTGCTCCGCAACCACCAATTGCAGCAATGTGTTGGCATTGCTCTTCCTGACAACAACACGGGGTTTCTTCGATAGTATCAGCTTGTATCGAACGTGATAGTTGGTCTTGCCCTCTCTTCTTCTTCGGAAGGGGACTCTATATCTCGGTCCTGTAGCCAAGTTATTCACTCCTGGCAAGGCCCTTAGCCTTGATGAATGAGTTCATGTGCGCCAAACTTCTGTACTCGCCGCCCTTGGATTTGCGATAAAGCAAGCGGTAGGCATGACGATCAATCTGGCCGCCTTCACGAAGCTCCCGAAGCTTCTTTCGCAGAGCCCGGATTTTGGTCATCCACTGCTCTTTTCTCGGGGATCGAGCACCTTTAGCGCCTCTTCTATGTCCCGCTCCTTTGCAGTGACCATAGGCACGCTTTATTGCTCTGGCCCTAATTCTGCCTCGGCTGTTGCCCTTCTTGGGCTTGGCTTTGATGTGTCCTGCCTCTATCTGGGAGCGAATGTCCTCTCGGGTAATGGCATCGGAAAGCTCGCTTGCCACCTCTGGATCGGGATCGATCCAGACCCGGCTCTCGCCGATTTTTAGCTCCGATGCTGCGAGGCGCCGCTGCGTTGTTAAGCCCGGCATTTCTAGGCACCACCCTTGGGATTGAGCACCCTAAGGCCAGCCTCTGCCGCTTTAGCCTGCATCTCCAGGCGTTTCTTCATGCCAACACCCGATGCTATGCGTACCACAAAGCCCTGCGCCTTTTGCAGTTCTGCCACGTTATTAACCAGCACCTCAGGAAGGCCACAGGGATGGAATCCCTTAACAGCCTTGGGGCTTCCATAGCCAACTCTAACCAGCTTGCCTTTGGCTGCTATCTGCTGCCGAAGTTTATTGTGCAGGCCGCGAGGCTTTCGCCAGCTGGTTACCAGCCGCTTCTTTTTATGTGAATCATGAAAGTTGAACTCAGGCTTCTTTGATTTCTGCCGGGTCCTTACTCTCAGTAACCTCTCTGCCATCCTCGTCACCTCTTGCCCACCAGGTATATTCCATCCTGGAATATCCTGATATCGAAACCATGCACCCTGGTAGCTTGCTCAATATTGGCCATGGTCTGGCCAACCTGCTCCTTGTCGATGCCTGTGATCGTTACTTCATCTTTGCCGATCTCGACCTTAGCTCCCGGTAGGATCTTGGCAGATCGAGACTTCCTTTCGCCCAGGAAATTGCTTATAATGAGCTCGCCGGAAGCTGCCTTAAGCTGTATGGGAAAGTGAGAGTACACGACTTTCATCTTGTACTCAAATCCTCGGCTTACGCCTGCAATCATATTGCTTATGTGCGCGGCCAGTGTCCCCACCATTGCTCTGTGCTGCTTTCTATCGAGCCTGGAATTCACGATCAGGTGAGAATCCTCTTTCGTGATCTCTATCTCAGGATAGCTAAGCTGCCTGCTGACCTCACCTTTTGGTCCCTTAACCGTGAAAGTATTCCCGTCTACGGTTACGGCAACTCCTTCTGGGATTTCTACCTGTCGTGCAATCTCTTTGACCATTGCGACCACACCTAATACACGTAAGCCAGGAGCTGACCGCCCAGGAGTTGGGACCTGGCATCAGAATGGGCCATGACTCCCTTACTGGTGCTCAATATCAGAACACCGAAGTTCCTGGCGGGGAGGAAACGCTTCTCCCATTTCTCCATCTCGGTCACCTTGGTAGAAAACCGGGGCTTAATCACGCCGCATCGGTTGATCCTTCCCAGGAGCTTCACTCGGAACATTCCCGACTTTCCGTCGTCAACAAATTCGAACTCGCCTATGTATCCTCGATCCGCCATAACCTTCAAAGCTCTTCCTATGAGCTTGGAGGCGGGATGAATGATGCATTCAGGCTTGCCTACGCTCTCCGCATTCTTTATTACGGATAGGGCATCGGCCAGTGGATCCAATAACAATGCAACCACCTACGAATATTTTTCAAAACCCATCTCAGGGGCGATCTCTCGGAAGCACTGCCGGCAAATGTATATCCCGTACTTTCTTATCAGGCCGTTTTTATTTCCACAGCGCTTGCACGGGTTTGCACCTCTTCCGAAGACCTTCTTTCCTT
Source organism: Methanothrix sp. (assembly GCA_049663825.1). Classification (GTDB taxonomy): domain Archaea; phylum Halobacteriota; class Methanosarcinia; order Methanotrichales; family Methanotrichaceae; genus Methanothrix. The sequence continues at coordinate 17,835 of JBATEC010000109.1, forward strand.
TCTTCATGCTGCCTCCAAGATCTCAATGCCGAACTTCTTTGAGACGAACTCTACGGAGTCGTCTTTATTCAGCCTCTGCCGAATGGGAAGTTTCTTTTGCGCCACGCGCCGCATTGCAATCCTATAGCCGGCCCTCTTCAAGGCAACGGACACGTCCATACCGAATATGCCGATATCTGGATCGTATCGCATGCCTGGAAAGTCGGTGTGCTCCTCAATGCCGAAAGAGAAGTTGCCTTGCATGTCGAACTGGCTCTTTTTCAAGGTATTTCCGGCTGCCTTCAGGGCTATGACCAGGAAATCCTCTGCAGCTTTTCCTCGCAAGGTAAGCTTTGCACCTATGGGCTCATTCTTTTTGATGCCGAAGGTAGGCAGAGTCTTCTTAGCAATAGAGCGAACGGGTCGTTGCTTGGTAATGGTCTTCATGATGGTTTCAGCATTTACCAGCCTCTGACCGCTCTCTCCTACACCCACATGGACGACAACCTTGTCAACACGGGGAATTAGATTAGCATTCATCTAACCGCCCCCAGCTTGATTACAGGCTGATCTTTTCCGATCATGTAAACGTAATCCTTGATGGTCTCAAACTCCTTATCGCCAGATATTATGATGCGATTATTCTGGGAGCTCTTCACGGTTATGATC
>JBATEC010000110.1:0-12053 GCA_049663825.1 Methanothrix sp.
AGAGCCAATTTTTTATGCACGTGCGATCGATATCGATTTATATTTAATTCATGTTTTTATATAATATACTCACTGATCCGAAAAACAGCATCTATCGAACTGCTCTGGTGCACCTAAACACATACTAATGATCTAATACTTGTAAGCTTCGACAAGGATTTTGACACAACCGATATGAAGAGGATGACTCCCGCGATGGTCTTAGCCCAAATAGCTGATTATAATTGAATAAAATTGCGAAATATTAGTTTCCCTTCTCCGTCATCGCCCTCTCCATCACCCTGGCCACCATCGCCCTGGCCATTCTGCTCTGCACCGTCGCCGCCAGCGCGCCCGCCGCCCGCGCCCGGGAGTACTCGTCCACCTGCCAGTCCAGCCCCTCGTAGCCCACATCCATGAGGATGAGGCCATCCGCAGGAGCCGTGGGCGCGCCGTGGTTCAGCTCAGGGCGCAGGAGATCTGCGAACCAGCTCATCTCCTTCTGGCCCGCCCCCACCTTCTCCAGAGCGCCCACCATCTTTCGCACCATGTTCCAGAGAAAGCCGTTGGCCCGAATGTCGAAGACGAAAAGCCCGCGCTCCTCAGAGATCTGCAATTTTTGCACGGTCTTTACCGTATCCACCTTGGCCGAGGAGAAGTTTCGAAAGTCGTGCTCGCCCAAAAGCAGCGCTGCCGCAGCGTGCATCCTCCCCAGGTCGAGGTCCGGATGCCATAAAAGATAGCGATACTCCCGCCACTGGGCATTCCAGCGGGCGCTAAAACCAATGGGCGCTCTGGCCCAGGCCCAGGTCCAGATGTCTCGGGGCAGCCGCCCGTTCACGCAGCGCGGGCGGGTCAATTTGGCTTTGTCTTCATCAATCCAAAAGTCGATGACCTGGCCCAGAGCCGAGACGCCCCGGTCCGTTCTGCCGGCGTAGCAAAAATCGCCGTGAATGACGCCAATTTGGGCCAGCGCCTTCCTAACCACGGAATCGACTGTGACCAGATCCGGCTGCTTCTGAAAGCCGTAGTAGTTGTCGCCCAGGTAGGCGAGCTTGAGTGCAACCTTCATTTAATAAATCAAATCTCCCTTGGATCTGTGATGTATCCGGTGATGGCGCTGGCACCGGCCGTGGCCGGCGAGCAGAGGTAGACAAACGCCTGGGGGCTGCCCTGCCTGCCTACGAAGTTTCGGTTCGACGTGGAAAGGCATCTCTCGCCCGCACCCAGCAGGCCGAAGGACCCGCCCATGCACGGTCCGCAGCAGGCCGACTCAAACATGGCCCCCGCCTCCATGAATTTCTCAATGAGACCAGCGTGCAAACATTTCATGTACTCCTCCCGGCTGGCTGGCACCACAATCATGCGCACGCCCCTGGCCACAGGCTCGCCATTCATCATCTGCGAGGCCTGCAAGAGGTCCTCGAATCTGCCGTTAGTGCAGGAGCCCAGAAACACCTGATCAAGCTTGGTCTTTGGCACCTGGCTTATGGGCATTACATTGTCCACGTTGTGAGGCATCGCAATCTGCGGCTCAAGATCGCCGACATTCCAGCTCCTGCTGGTGAATGTCGCATCCTCGTCGCCTCGAACGATGCCCGCTCTGATGGCCGCCCTGTCCTTCACCCGGCCCTCCAGGTACTTTATGGTGGTCTCATCCGTCTCGAAGATGCCGGCCTTGGCCCCCATCTCAATGGCCATGTTGGATACAGTCATCCTCTCCGGGATGCTCATCCGCGCCGCAGCCTCGCCTAAAAATTCACAGGCCTGATAGTTCGCTCCGTCCGCCCCGATATCGCCAATGATCTTCAGCACAACGTCTTTGGAGGTGACGCGGGCGGGCAGCCTTCCTTCGATCATGAGCTTCAGGGTTTTGGGCACCATGAACCAGAGCTTGCCCGTGGCAAAGACGGATGACATGTCTGTAGATCCGACGCCGGTAGCGAAGGCCCCGAAGGCTCCGTAGGTGCATGTATGCGAGTCTGTGCCCAGGACGATGCTGCCGGGCAACACATGCCCCTTCTCAGGCATGACCTGATGGCACACACCGCAGAATATATCGTAGTTTAAGATGCCCTGCTCCTGCGCGAAGTTTCGCAGCATGATGTGATTCTCCGCTGCCTTCAGGCTGTCCGCGGGAACCTGATGATCGAAGAGCAGGACGATCTTGGCAGGGTCCCATACCCGTGCATCCTTGCCCGCGATCTCGTAAAATCCCTTGACCGCCAGCGGGCCGGTGATATCGTGGATCATGGCACCGTCTATGTCCGCCATGACGAACTCGCCAGCATGTACCTCTTTTTGGGAGGCTTTAGAAAATATCTTCTCAGACAGGGTTTGGCCACTCATGACAAGGGCCATCTCATCCATGATAAATAAATCCTTACCTTGCCGCCCAAAATAATATCCGGCAAACACTCTTCAGACCCGTTCAAAGCCTTTAAATAAATCCGGCAACACCAACGATGTACACAAGATTACATCGCAGTCTATAGGGAGTGTCCCAGATGAAGATCGAGTATTTACTCGACGAGGAAGAGATCCCCAAGAAGTGGTACAACGTAGCCGCCGACATGCCCACGCCCCTGGACCCGCCTCTGCATCCCGGGACGCTAAAGCCCCTCACTGCCTCGGACATGGAGATGATCTTCCCCAAAGCGCTCATCAGGCAGGAGATGAGCACTGATCGCTGGATAGACATCCCGGAAGAGGTACGCGACATCTACCGGCTCTGGAGGCCGACTCCCCTTTACCGTGCCTCCGGCCTGGAGAAGGCCCTGAAGACGCCGGCCAAGATATACTACAAATATGAAGGCGTAAGCCCGGCCGGCAGCCACAAGCCCAATACTGCCGTACCCCAGGCCTATTACAACATGAAGGAGGGCATAGAGAGGCTGGCCACGGAGACGGGAGCCGGGCAGTGGGGCTCAGCACTCTCTTTGGCGACCTGTCTCTTCGGCCTGAAATGCACGGTTTACATGGTCAGATCAAGCTTTGACAGCAAACCCTACCGTAAGAGCGCCATGCGAGTCTGGGGGGCAGAATGCTTTGCCAGCCCCTCCGATAAGACCAATTTCGGCAGAAAGATCCTGGCCGAAATGCCCGACACGCCCGGATCGTTAGGCATCGCCATCTCCGAGGCAGTGGAAGACGCGGCCAGCCACAGTGATACCAATTACGCACTGGGCTCAGTCTTAAACCACGTTCTTCTCCATCAAACCATCGAGGGTCTGGAGCTAAAGAAGCAGTTCGATCTGGCAGACGATTACCCGGATATCATGTACGGCTGCTGCGGCGGAGGAAGCAACTTCCCGGGTATGGTCTTCCCCTTCATCCCGGACAAGATGAAAGACAAGAAGGACCTACGTATGGTAGCCTGCGAGCCCTCTGCCTGTCCCAGCCTTACCAAAGGGCTTTATGCCTATGACTTCGGCGACACAGCCGGCATGGCTCCTGTGATCAAAATGTTCACCCTGGGCCATGACTTCATCCCGCCCGGCATCCATGCCGGTGGCCTGCGCTATCACGGAGACGCTCCTCTGCTCTGCAATCTGGTGCACGACGGCCTGATCGAGGCCACTGCTCTGCAGCAGACCGAAGTCTTCGAAGCTGCCACCCTCTTTGCCCGCTGCGAGGGCATAATTCCCGCACCGGAAGCGGCTCACGCCATCAAGCCCGCCATTGACGAGGCAAGAAGATGCAAGAAGACAGGCGAGGGCAAGACGATCTTCATCTCCCTGACAGGACACGGCCACTTCGACTTGGCAGCCTACGATGCCTACAACGACGGCAAGCTGGTAGACTACGAATATCCCGCAGATCTGGTGAAGCAGTCTCTAGCCAAGCTGCCCAAGGCCTGATGGAAGCAAAAGTCGGAAAGATCGGCTTTCTCATCAACCCTATAGCCGGCATGGGCGGAGCAGTAGGCCTGAAAGGCACGGATGGCCTGGCTGCTGCTGCCCGGGCCAGGGGCGCAAAGCCTCTGGCAGCAAGGCGAGCACGCGCGTGCCTGCGTTTGCTTTCCCAGGAGGCATGCCTCCTTTTTTCTACAGCCAGCGGCGAGATGGGTGAAGATGAGCTGAAGCAATGCGGCCTGCAATACACTGTGGCCTACGTAGCTACAGAAGAGTCCAGCTCCCAGGACACGAAACTGGCCTGCCGGGCCTTCCTGGAAAACGATGTTGATTTGATAATATTTTGTGGAGGTGACGGCACGGCACGTGATGTTGCCAGATGCGCTGGAAATCGCCCCATACTGGGCATTCCTGCCGGAGTGAAGATGCATTCCGGCGTATTTGCCATCAGTCCCCAGGCGGCAGCGGAACTGGCTCTTGGTTTCGTCAGGGGCGAACTTAAGGCAAGAGAGACGGAGATCGTGGATGTAGACGAGGAGTTCTACCGGGCCGGAGAGCTGCAGACCAGGCTTTATGCCATAGCAAGAACGCCCTACCAGCCTGTGCTGGTGCAGGAGCGAAAGAGGATCTACGTTTCCGTTAGCGAAGAGGAGTTCAAGGATCAGATCGCACTCTTTGCAGCCGAATTCATGAAGGACGGCTCTGCCTACATTTTGGGAGCGGGAAGTACCACGGCCAGGATTGCCGAGCATTTGGGCGTGGAAAAGACCCTGCTTGGCGTAGACATAATTCAGGATGGAAAGCTCCTCCTTAAGGACGCCTCCGAGGGGGATCTTTTGGCCTTGCTGGATAGAGAAAAGAGCGTTAAAGTCATTGTCAGCCCCATCGGCGCCCAGGGCTTCATACTGGGGCGAGGCAGCCAGCAGATCAGCGCTGCGGTATTGCGGCGTGTGGGAGAGGAGAATTTGATAATAGTATCCACCCCCCATAAGCTGTCGGAGCTACAACAGCTATTGGTGGACACGGGCGACGAGCTGATGGACACAACCTTAGCCGGGAAGAGAATGGTGGTCACTGGATATCGCGTAGCGCAGAGAAAAAATACGATGGCGGCATCCACGTCACACGCAGCATTCCATTGATCTATTGTGTATAATATGCCCATGCTCTAATAATATATTTTCCATAGAGTATCCAGATGAGCACAAATATTCCAAAAATAATGTAGAGGTTGGTGATGTACACCAACCACTGAAGAAGACGCATCTTCTTCTCAGGCGTCCCAACCCAGTCTTCCGCTTTTCGCTCAAACCAGTTGGACATCTGTTCCAATTAAGCTGAAGCCTTTAAGGCAGCGGCTTTTTCCGCTTCCTTCTTTGCTTCTTCTGCTGCGGCTTTCCTCTCGGACTTGCCCTTGAGCATCTTCAGCTTGACCACGTTGTCCCTTTCCATCTCCTCCAAGGCCATGCCGATGAACTTGACTGTGTCCTTGAGTTCGGGAATCACCTTGAACTCCAGAGCATTGACACGCCTCTTGGTGCTGTCGATATCCTCGACGAGCCGGATCATGCCGGTCTCAACCTCTGCAGCCAAGATGACCTTGTCCAGCAAGTTCTCATAGGCATCAGCGGCCTCATCAATGGCAGCACTGGTCCCAATGATGCCGTAGCCGCGCTCGAACATCTTCTTGCGCACTGCATCGGAGGTGATCTTGGGAACCACTACGCCCATGATGTTTCGGGATTCAAGCTGGATGACTGGCTCTTTTTGCAGGGAATAAGCCACACTGCTGATGGCGACTGATCCCTCTACAGCCATAGCCATTTGAAGCCTCTGCTCAGCTTTGAGCAGAGCCTCAACCAGCTCTTTCCTGACCGTCTTGGCCTTGCTTAGCACCTCGAAGAACTCAATCATGAGGCCGTCACGCTTCATTTTGAGGAGCGAGTGACCAGTTTTCGCGACCTTCATTCGTTTCTTGAGTGCGATCAGCACTGCCCTGGTCGGTTTTGTTCCTCGAATTACGGCCATTGTCTCACTTCTTCGCTGCGCTTGCTGCGTACTTGGGGTGGTAAACCTTGATGTATTTATCGTCAATCCTGGTGAGCATCGCTTCCGGCAGGTCCGCCAGGAGGTCCCATCCGATCTGGAGGGTCTCGAAGATAGACCTGTCTTCATCTCTGCCCTGGTTGACGAATCTCTTCTCAAACTTATCTGCGAACTCCAGGACTAATTTATCGCGTTCTGAAAGAGCCTCTTTGCCGACGATGGCTGCGAGACCGCGCAGATCGTTGCCCTCTGCATAATAAGCATAGAGCTGATCCGATACTGCTCTGTGATCCTCGCGAGTATGGCCCTTACCGATACCGGAGTTCATAAGCCGGGAAAGAGAGGGGCGAATGTCGATGGGCGGATAAATGCCCTTTCTGTGCAACTCTCTGGAGACGATGATCTGACCCTCGGTGATGTATCCGGACAGATCCGGGATGGGGTGAGTGATATCGTCACCGGGCATGGTCAGGATGGGGAACTGAGTAATGGATCCCTTCTTGCCCCTGATGATTCCTGCCCTCTCGTACTGGCATGCCAGGTCGGTGTACATGTATCCCGGATAACCACGCCGTCCGGGCACCTCTTCACGAGCTGCGCCCATCTGTCGAAGCGACTCACAGTAGTTGGTCATGTCCGTGTAGATGATGAGCACGTGCATGTCCAGATCGAATGCCAGATACTCGGCAGTGGTCAGGCCCAGCCTGGGTGTCAGAATCCTCTCTACAGCCGGGTCGTCGGCCAGGTTGAGGAACACGACAGCTCTCTCCAGGGCTCCCGTCCTCTCGAAGTCGGCCAGGAAGTGCTGAGCCTCTTCGTTGGTGATGCCCATGGCGCAGAAGATAACTGCGAACGACTCGGCTTCGCCGAGAGCCTTGGCTTGCCTGGCAATCTGCAGAGCTAGGTCGTTATGAGGCAGACCTGCACCGGAGAAAATGGGCAGCTTCTGACCGCGCACCAGAGTGTTTGTACCATCGATGGTAGAGATGCCGGTCTGGATGAAAGCGCGCGGTTTCTCACGGGAAGCTGGGTTGATGGCAGCTCCTGCGATATCTCTCAGTACATCAGGCACAATTTCCGGGCCGCCGTCTCTGGGCTTTCCGGATCCGGACAGAACACGTCCCACGATGCCGGGAGACAGTGGCATCTTAATGACGTCTCCGGTGAAACTGACTGCGCTATCCTTGGACAGACCGCCCGTTCCCTCGAAGATCTGAACGACTACGATCTCATCAGAGGAATCCAGCACCTGTCCCCTCTTCAGCTCTCCGCCCGTCCTGATCTCGACGAGCTCCATGTAGCCCACTGGCTCTGTCTTCTCTACGAAGATGAGTGGTCCGGAGATCTCAGTAATAGTCTTGTATTCCTTTGTCATTTTGAACCCTCCTCACTTCAGCGCCTTAAACTCGGTGTCCATCTGAGCCAGAACCTTTGCCAGAATGGGCTCATACTCAGCTTCCAGTCGTACCTTGGCAAGAGCATCCTTGGATGGGACAGATGTGATCTGCGCCACGGGTATGCCCTTCTGGACTGCATCGAAGGCGTAGTCCCTGTACTTCAGGATGGAAGCCAAGAGGTCGAACTGCTTCTTGTACGGTGAGAATGTATCCACCGGATGGAATGCGCTCTGTGCCAGCCAGAAGTTGATGATCATCCTTGCGACTTCCAGTGTGACCTGCTGATCCTCAGGTAGGGCATCAGATCCTACGAGCATCACGATCTCTTCCAGCTCGGCGTTCTCCTGCAGTATGGCCATGGCACGTCTCTTGTTCTTATTCCAGTCGGGGCTGACGTTCTCTACGAACCAGGGCTCGAGGTCCAGGTCATACAATGAATAGGAATCCAGCCAGTTGATGGACGGGAAATGCCTGCGCTGTGTCAGCTTAGAGTCCAGTGCCCAGAATACCTTGACCATTCTCAGTGTGTTCTGAGTAACGGGCTCGGTGAAGTCTCCGCCGGGCGGGGACACGGCACCTACGATACTAACTGAACCCTGACCGCCATTTAATACCTCGGCACGTCCGGCACGCTCGTAGAAGTCGGCAAGTCGAGCACCCAGGTATGCGGGATAGCCTTCCTCACCAGGCATCTCTTCCAGACGCGAGCCCATCTCTCTCATGGCCTCTGCCCAGCGAGATGTGGAGTCGGCAGTCATCAGTACGTCGTAGCCCATATCTCTGTAGTACTCTGACGTGGTCATTCCTGTGTAAACAGAAGCCTCACGAGCAGCCACAGGCATATTGGAGGTATTGGCATAAACGATGGACCTCTCCATTAGGGGTCTGCCGGTCCTTGGGTCTTGCAGCTCCGGGAACTCATGCAGCAGATCGGCCATCTCATTGCCGCGCTCGCCGCATCCCACATAAACCACAATGTCGACATCTGCCCACTTGGACAGGGTCTGCTGCATAACAGTCTTTCCGGTACCAAATCCGCCGGGAATGGCTGCAGTGCCGCCCTTGGCCAGGGAGAAGAATCCGTCAATAACCCTCTGCCCAGTCCTCAGGGGAATGGTGGGTGCCAGTTTTTTTGTCACAGGCCTGGCTCGTCTTACGGGCCACTTGTGCATCATGGTGAGCTTGGTTCCGTCCTCTAAGACCAGAACAGTCTCATCGACTGTGAAATTTCCGGAGTAGATCTCCTTGACAGTCCCGCCCTTTTGATTGGGTGGAACCATGATCTTATGCTTGATAAGCAACTGCTCCTGAACCTCACCAAAGGATTGCCCGGGCTTTAGGACATCGCCCTTCTTGGCTGTAGGCTTGAACTCCCACTTCTTTTTGTGGTCGATACCGTCTACGAACAGACCTCTGCTGATGAAGTCTCCAGAGGCCGCCGCAAGCATGGGTAGTGGCCTTTGGATACCGTCGTAAATTTGGGTCAGAATGCCTGGACCCAGTTGTGCTACGAGTGGAGCTCCTGTTTCCTTGACGGGCTCGCCGGGCCGCACGCCGCCCGTATCCTCGTACACCTGAATGATATGTTTATTGCCGGAAATGCCGATGACTTCACTCATCAGGCCTTCCTCGCCGACCAAGACTAGGTCGTACATGGAAGCCTTCAGGCCCGTAGCCTGAACTAGTGGTCCGGCGACTCGCGATATTTTCCCTACTTCCATAAATCAACACCTATTGCCCTTTTAATCTTCTCTCTCATCTCTGTGCTCTGCTCGGTTCCGATGGCAATCATGGTAGGCTTGATGGAATCGGAGAGCTGCTCTTGGAGTCTCTTGGGCAGCTTGTTGTAATCCGATTGCTTCAACACCAGAATTCCCACATTGGAATCAGCCATGACCTCGCCAATCTTTGAGACCATCTCCTCTTCGGTGTTGGCCGCATAAGATTTCTTTACACCAGCCAGATTGAACCCGAGGACGCTCTCGCTCCCTCCTACAAAGGCAATCTCCATTTTAGGCCACCACCACTTGCTCCTCAATGAGTTCAGCAGGAAGTCCGGCTTCTTTTCCTCTCACAATCTTCCTGATGTTGGAGACTTCAGTCTCTTTGCTCACCATATACCCGAGCACCGGCAAGATAGATAACGGATGATAGTTTGAAAGAGCCCACGCATACCGGATGAGATACGCCCTCAACCTGGCCTCGATTCTGCTAACTGCATCCAGATCTACAGATGCGATGTCAGAGATGGAAGACCAGAAGGGATATCCTTCAAGCGCGCGCAGGAACTCGCCGAAAGGCTGACCGGCCATGCGGCTCAGCTCATCGTGCAATTTCCCCCCAGGGATGAGGTTCTCTTGTATCACGGCTGCATCGATACCTGCCTTGTTCATCCTGAAGAGGGTGATCAAATTTCTTATATCGACCTCTCTTCGGACATACTTGAGCAGCAGGCCTCCGCCCACAGATAGAGTGCCGCCCACAGACCGCTCCATTCGGAAGTAATAGAGCTTGTCTAGGGCGTTCTCCAACGATGCCAAATTCTTGCCGTCGTATTGCGCCAGTGCGCTGGAATAGTCGGTCCCATCAAAGGCCGATATGATGTCGGTTATGGAGTCCTTTTTGGCCAGCTCATTGAGGCGTTCTGCTGATAACTCACCGGCGGGCACGAGATGTTTTATTATCTCGGTGTCGGTGGCCCCGTAGAACTTGCCACGCAGGAGTGTCTTGATGTTCCATACATCCCAACGCCGCAGGTACTCCAGGATCAGGAATGAAGGCTCATCTATTGATACCTCCTCGAGCTTGCTGAAGGTCTTTGCCATATTGGCAAAGGTAGCATGCTCAATGAGCTCCACACCGGAGTAGTCCTTGGATAATGCGTCGATCTCATCCTTATACTGGGTCTCTTCCAGATAGCGGGCGATCTCAGACATATCCATGTTCATCATCCTGGCATACATCTCCGCCGGGACAAGTTTAGTCTTCAACGCCCGGACTCTGCCCGTGATGTAAGCGTACTTCACCGGTGAACCGAACTTCGGCAAACGTAGTACAGGCATCGTCCTCACCCGAATAAGATCCTGGAAACCTCTTTCATGCGGTTATTAAAGACCTCACGCGCAAGAGTTTCGTAGGTTAAATCGTAACGCAGAGCTCCATCACTGCTCTCAACCACAGCGCCGCCTATGATATCCAGGTTCCCGCCGTAATTTGGGGCGAGAGAGGAGATGAAGGCCTCATCTCTCTTGTTGGAGAAGACCTTCATTTCCTTGAGATTGTGAGGCTCGAGCAGCTTTTTGAGCATGGCTTCGTTATCCTTCTTGGGAAGATTCTGCAACTTCCCAAGCAGCTTCGTCCTAGCCTGCTCAAGGAGGTCCTTGTGAACATTCAGCTCCGCTCTCTTGACCTCGAGATTGGCGCTGGAGATCTCCCTGCGTTCGATAGCCTCAACCGTGTGTCCAACCTCCGCTTCCTTTCTGGACTTAATCTCGGCGGCACGTTCCCTAGCTTCATTGAGTGCCCTTGCAACCTCTTGGTCGGCTTCACCATTTATCTGAGCGACCTTTTCCTTGCTTGTTGCCAGGACTGACTCAACCACTGCATCTAGTGCCATTGCCTCTTACACTCCTTGTAATTGGCTAACTTAGGGTGTCACGATGCCAGAGAATGGTGTCCAGGCGAACATCAGAATCAGCGATACTGCGAGACCGAAGATGATCAGTGTCTCGGGCAGAAGCATGAGGAACAGACCCTTGCCCAGAAATCCGGGCTCCTCAGCCACGACGCCAACCACAGCAGCTCCAATACCCTGCTCACCCATACCTGCACCAATGCCTGCTAATCCAGTAGCTAAGCCTGCGCCAACAGCCAACAATCCATACAACGATCCTGCATCTGCTACAACTGCCATTTTCCTCAATCCTCCTTTATATGAATATTACGATTTGCATTCGATATTTCAATTCGTTCCATCGAATTCATGCTTTCAGGAACCTCCGGACATGTCCGAAGGGACTGTACTCCACTCCACCGCCGTGATTGCTGTAGAACTTCGTGAACATCTCCACATAATGCAACCTGAGAGGATGCATGAAGGGAGAGAGAATTCCCAGCAGGAAGTTGATGAAGTGAACTGCGAATAATACCACAAGACCCGCAATGATCGCAGGTATCGTGAACTCAGCGCTATCAGTCGCCCCACCGCTCAGCATGGGCATGACTACATAGAAGGCAAGCTGGTTGGCAGCGAATGCCAAGCCTACTGAAGCCAAGCCGATGGCTAATAACCTAAGATAGGATATCAGGTTGCTCACATAGAATGGCATGTGAGCAAGACCCATGGGTCCTTCCGGTCCCATTACCAGCATCACCATGGCGACTACAATTACGATAGCACTTGCAATTACCAACATCATCTGACCCACGACGAGTCCAAGCACAAGCAACCCAAAGAATACCTGGATGAGCATCACAGGAAGTTTCTCGAAATAGGCATGCTTCTTCTCACCGTAGGCCAGCTCCGTCTTGATGCCCAAGATTGAACCAACACTGCAGTGAATAATGCCTATGATGACGCTGGTACCGATCAACAACAAAACAGCGTTACTTGCCAGCCGATCAAGCGGGAAGATATCAACTCCCGGCCAAAATCCGATCCTTCCCAGCGAGCCGAAAACACCTTCGCCGAAATAGAGACCTGCTGCTTTTACAGCCTCGAGCTCGTGTTCGGGCAAATGTCCCATGACCTTGCTCCACAAACCGAGCGGGCCAAAGA
>JBATEC010000111.1:0-6805 GCA_049663825.1 Methanothrix sp.
CCGGTGTGGGAGATATCAGCCAGATACCCATTGGTATGGGCGTAAGCGGCCTGTCTTAGAAAAAAAAACTGGCCATAAGGCGGGAGCTTGCGTTCCCAGATATCGGCTTTTTGCTCTTTGTGTAACTTGCAGGAAAGTTCACAGAGGTTATCGGGACATTTAGACCAAAATGATCGGATCCTTACAGGCGCAGGAGAGCGAACGGCCCATTACTATATCCGTATCGACATTTCTTCTTACCAGTGCCTTTTGATAGGATGGATCAATCTGGGTGGCTCTCTTGTATGCCTGGACTGCTGTTTGGTAGTATCCCTTAAAGTCGTAAATCACTCCCATGTTGTACCAGGCCTCGGCATAAGACTCATTGATGGCCACTGCCTTCCCAAAAGACTGGAGTGCATCGTCGTACCTTCCTAAAAGGCCTTCGTCAATTCCTTTATTGTTCCAGGCCTCGAAATCAGTTGGGTCCAGCTCGAGAGCCTTATTGTAGGCCTGCAGGGAATCATTGAATTTTTCCTGATTGTAAAGATCAAGACCCTCCATAAACCAGTGGAGTGAGGTCTCATTTGCTCCGGCACAGGCTGGCACCATGAACGCCCAAATCAGAGCTAAGGTAACCAGCATCAAGGAGACATGTCGCGAACTGCAATTCGTTTTTCTTCCTCCCGATCAGCTTATTTTATCTCTTGTAATGATAAAGCTACTGCATATCTTTCTCATGCCTTGTCATAAGATTCTATGATCTCGCCAAACGCCTGCAAGACAGTCTCCAGCTCCTCTCTGGCAAGACCGTAGGTGGAGAGCTTGAACTGGCGGGTGAGGCCCGGCTTGATGCCGCAGATGCCGCGCTCCTTAAGGTCGCGGTAAAGGAAATAGCGCCCTTTCTTTGCCTTCTGGGATATTTGATAGAGGTTTTCCGCTATAAAGAACATCAGATCGTGGTTATGGGGCCGCTCTCCCTGCTGTATCATGCCCAGCTTCTCCATCTCTGCCGAAAACCAGCGGGCTTTCTCCACTTCCTCCGGCCAACGGCGTACGCGCTCTACAACTGCCGGAAAAGACGCCATCAGCGTCAGGAGAGGAGCGCCGCGCACAGTGCAGCCCAGGAGCTCAACCTCTTTATTCTTCTTGGTGGAAGAGAGCCTAAAGATGGCTTTTGCGTACTCCTCCGAGGCACCCAGAACGCCCACAGGCCCGGATGCGGCCATGGACTTGTGACCACTGCCTACGATTACGTCCGCCCCAAGATCGCGTGCATTCACGGGCATCCTGCCTATGGCGTAAGCCCCGTTGAGAAGCAAAGGCACGCTGTAGTCATGGCAGGCGTCTGCTATGGCTCTCGCGTCGGGAAGGTTTCCGTAATTTCCGTCCGGGTAGGTCAGGACGGCTAGGCTTACATTTCCCTTCTGCTCATAAGCTCGCTCGATTGCCTGTATGTAGCCTTCTGCAGAAATGGCATAGTCGGGATCTTTGCTGGAGGGCACATACTCGATCCTCAGGCCCGCCCTCTCAGCCGCTAAAACCGTGGTATAATGGGCATTGCCGTCCATTACCACCCAGTCGCCCTTCTCGCAAAGGGCATGCATGGCTGCAAACTTTCCCTCGCGTGCCCCATGTGTGACGCGCACCTCATCCGTGCCCATGAATTCAGGAAGAACGCCATGCACGAACTCCTCGACTGGTGGAGTCTTGATGAGATCCAGCCTTCCGGCACAAAAGTCGCATACCGAGTAGCCATCCCCCCATTCCATCAAAGCAGCACGCGCCTGCTGCGTCAGAATCCCGCCCCGCTGCAGGGGATCTATGTTGATCTCTGCGAGATCCCTCTTAAGGTCGCAAAACTTCTCCAGATTATCCAGCATTAGTGTCCACCCCGGTCTTTCTAGAAGTATAACCTTTTGCCAGCTTTGTGCAAAACGTGATATATTTTGCAGTCGTTTTCAGGTTAATGGCTTTAGTCATAGGTCACCGGGCTGCCGCGGCCAGGGCCGCGGAGAACACCCTTGCGGGCATCCGGGCTGCCGCTTTATGCAAAGCCGACTATGTAAAGCTGGATGTAAGGCTCTCTCGCGACGGCGAACTGGTTTTAATGCATGATGAACGGGTGGACAGAACCACCAATGGCAACGGCCTGGTTGAGGATCTCAGCCTGGAGGAGCTAAAATCCCTCGATGTGGGTGGGGCCACCGATCTGAGCATAGAAAGCCGGAGGATCGCAACGTTGAAAGAGGCCGTATTTCTGGCAGGGGAGCTTGGCCTGGGCCTGGTGGTGGAGATGAAAAAAGAGGGCCTGGAAGAACTGGTGGCTGAAGCTCTCTCGGGCAAAAAATGCATTGTGACCTCCTTTTACCATAGCAGCCTGCGCGAATTATCGGACATTTCGGATCTAAAGACCGGCATCATCATCTCATCGTTGCCCATAAATCCTGTGCAGTTGGCCATTTGGGCAAAAGCGACGGCCATTTTTCCGAAGCGAGTCAATGCCAGGCTCTTCAAAGAAGCCCACCAGCAGGGGATAGCAGTCTACCCCTGGACTGTCAATAGCAAAGAAGAGGCAAGCTGGCTTTTCCGGTTAGGGGCGGATGGACTGGTAACCGATGATCCGTGCCTGATCCGGGAGGTAGCTGACCTGCCGGTGCAGGCCACAGGCAAAGAGAATTGCCAGTATTATCCCTGCCACCACTTCCCGGATCAGGACTGCACGCACTGTTTCTGCCCCTTATATCCATGCAAGGACGAGGAGCTTGGCAAGTATGTGAGAACCAAAAAAGGAAAAAGGTTTTGGAGCTGCGTGGACTGCCGGCTGGTACACCGCCCCCAAGTGGCAGCATATCTGGCAGAGCACCCGCAAGCGACCACAACCGAACTGAAAGACCTGCAAGGCTGAAAAACGATATCACGGAAAAATGAAATGCTTCAGAATTATTATCTATTGCCTAGTATCCATTGCCCGGAAATGACCTGAACCGACGGAAAGCTTTATGGATACCTGAGGGATAATGCAAACCCTATGAGACATATTATACTTGTGCTAATTGCTCTGGTGACTCTCGGTGGGATGATGCCCACTATTATGGCAGTGCAGAAATTAAATGATAGCCTCGATGCTATGGCCGAACCGGCTGATAGCGCCCTGTTGACCACACCATCCATGGCCGCCTTCCTCAACGATAGCTGGACTCCGAGCACCTTCGTCGCTCCATTAGCAAGCCAGGCCGTTGGGGTACAGAGGAACATGACCCGCAACAACACCACCCAAGCTAGCTCCAACTATGCCATTTATGATTTCCTGAACGATAATTACGCCTCATCCGCGGCTTCATCTCCAATCTACACTGCCAGCGCAGCCGGAAAGGATAATAAGGTAGCCTGGACAGGCGAGAGCATCTATCAGTTCTTGGATGATGGATGGACTCCATCCGCACCTGTTGAGACATACGAGCAGACTCCCTTCAAGCAGCACCAGATGAACTGAGATCGATTAAATTCACATGGCAGGCGCCATTTTTGCAGCCTGTCAAACACATCATTTTTTACTCCGGGCTTTCAGCCAGCTCTTTTGCCTGTATATCTCTTGAGATAAATGCTCACCACATCATAAGGAATGGTATGCTTCTCCAACCGGAGATGATTGGCCAGGGCCTCTGCTTCTTTGCTATAAGAGCCAGCCACCTTTTCGGCGTACTTTATGCCGTCTGCAGTTAGCATGTATTCGTATCGCTGCAGCCACTGAGAATTCAGCTCATAGTGCCGCTCGTCCTGATAGATCATGCCGCCAGCCACCAGGATCTGAATGTCTTCAAAGAGCCTCTCGCTGTATGGAAAGCCATAGTCGGAGTGAAAAGAATAGTCGAAAAGGCTACACAG
Source organism: Methanothrix sp. (assembly GCA_049663825.1). GTDB lineage: Archaea > Halobacteriota > Methanosarcinia > Methanotrichales > Methanotrichaceae > Methanothrix. The sequence continues at coordinate 3,868 of JBATEC010000111.1, forward strand.
GCTGGCCGGCCCAAGATCCTTTATCCTGGCTACGGTTCGGTAGAGCCAGGTTATGTTTCTGATCCTGGGGACGAGGATCTTCTGGCCGTATGTCTCGGAAAGCATTTGATGCAGCGAATAAAATAGCAGCAGTAGCCCATCGATGGGAAGGTAGCTCTCGGAGCGAATAAAGGTGAGGAGCCGATCTGCCTGCTCCCTCACCTCCTCTAGCGATATCTTCGGCCGCTCGTCCGAGAAGAATGAGATCGCGATCTGGCGGGTCAAAGATTTGACCAGGCCCGCCGCTAAAGCCGATTCATCATAAAAAAATCCATTCGCCTGCGTTCTCATTGATCGTGGCACTCCGCTTCCTACAGTGACATCCACCAATGCCCCATATTTTTTGCCGAGGGCGTCCTCGAAGAGCTTTCTCATTCGTCCGTGACGGGAAACAGTGGAGAGAGCCATTCTGATATCCGGTGACAGAGACCTGTGGTCAAACCTGGCAGCCAGTGGAAACTCTCGGCCATATTTTATGCGCGACAGGAGATCTCGAGATGTGTCATCTCCCCTCTGCTTTATGAAATCCAGAATATCTGGGTCCGTAAACTCTCTGAAGAATAGAACAATGCTGCTTTTTGCCTCATCCGTATCCATCCGGCTCAAAGCGCGCTCCAATGCGGCCAGCAGCATGGCCCGGATGGACTGAACGGTTGGATGGTAGATGAGTGCATTATAGTGATGGGCCCGGGCAATGAGCATCGACTCGGCGGCTGTCTGGGACATCTCGGCGCGATAGTCGCCCTCTCCCGCCAGCACGATGCGGCCATTGCTGATGGTCAGAGCCTGCAGTATCTGGTCGGTATCCACAAGACCCAGGGAGACGCCCGTATGATGCGAGTCGCGCAGAAGAAAGTCAATTCTGTCTGCATCCAGGTCGCCCACGATGATCTGGCCCAGCGGGGCCCTGGCTCCTGAAGCTATGTCCGCTATTTCTAGAAACAATTCGTCGGCGTTGCCGAAATCCCTCTCTGCGACCTGTAAGGCCTCCTCCCCGAAGGGATGGGCTGCTATGATCTGGCGGGTGAACTCTTCATGTCTGGAAACACGCCTGCCTGCCAGGGAGGGCTGTATGTCCGGGTTTCGGCGAAGAACGCCCTCCACTGCATGGGAGAGCGCCGAGTGCCCCAGATCGTGCAAAAGCCCGGCGATGCGCACTTTTCTCACCTCTTCCCAGACGAGGCCCAGGTGCTCGGCCATCCGCCCGGCCATGTACATGGTTCCCAGAGAATGCTCGAACCTGCTATGGCTCGCTCCGGGATAGACCGTCTCCACCAGACCCAACTGTTTAATGCCCTTCAGTCGCTGCATTGGTCTGGATAAGATGAGATGCCGCTCCAGTTCATCTATCTGGATGGCCCCATGAACGGGGTCACGAAGGGTGTCAAGCATACCTATTTTGAAGTCAGCTTTATTATGGCGGCTGCCAGGTCTCCTTTTGCCTCCTGCAGAGCAGCTTTTGCCTCCGGCAAATTTGTGCCGGTCTGAGCTGCTACGAGCTGCACGTCCGAGTCCGGAATCTCAATGGGCGGCTCTTCTGCCGCCTCCTGGCCGACGCAGGACGGCGTGCGCTCAGTTGCATCGCCTGATATCTGATAGCTTCGTGTGCCGTGGGAATCCATGATCGCGACAGAGGGATTGGTTAAAACTATCTCCTTGTCGGGCATGCGAATGATAACCTCGGAGACGTTCTCAAGCTCATCGATATCAATGCCCATGTTCTTCAACATGCCTTTCATCTTCTTGGGGCTCAAGCCGCCCCTTCCGCCTAATCCTCCAAGTCCTGGAAACATACAATCACCAATTTCCCAGAGGTGATTTATTGTAGGTAAAGATATCTGTCGGACAGCTATCATGTAGAGTCCCAAAAGACTGGCATTTATATACCAATACACTTCGACCTGGTGAGAAGGACGCGGGAGGACTGTGGCGAGATCCGGTGGATGTGAGAGGTCATCAAATCGAAAAATTGTATCATGCCTACGAGATTGCCTTATGAATGCAAGCTAAACTTATTCCTTTCGAGAATGGGGCGGGATTTTAATGAAACCTGGTGAATTTAAGAAGAATCGCGGTGTAAATAAATGCCAAACATTCGGGACTCGACACTTTAGGCGTCTGACCGGCTTTGCATCTAAAGTCCATTATTGGACCGACTTTAGATGCAGACACCAGACTTTAGATGCAGAGAGTACAACTATACTATGTCAATTTATGTTTAGAAAAATTTTTAATGAAAATAATTTTAAAATGTTTATGTGGCACGCCGTCATTTCTCGGTTGTGTTGCTTTCGCCAATTTGCTTGCGTTTTTTGGTTTCAATCTTCTTGATGCTTTCTACAGTGGGCAAATCTTCCGGCATTGTGCCACCCAATTCCTGGATAGTTTTTCGAACTTTCTCTCCAACTTTACGATGAGTAAAGTTCGCCATGTCTTTCCCTCTCACCTCGTCTCTTCGCAGTTTCTCTTCTGTTTGAGTTGCGCGGAACAAGTTTGCCGCTAATTCTGTGCTGCCCATGTGATCCAAAATTTTCTGGCTCTTTTTTAAGCCCTTTTGCTTATGGATGTCGTCTCGTTTAAGCCCCCCATAGAGCCCCATATACCCATGATTTTGAAAAATTGCGTAGTCTATAGGTTCGATAACCCCGGCACACTTAGCTGCCCCCATCAACTGAACATTATGCTGGCGCATCTCTTCACGCAATAAGAGTCGCCTTTCCTCCTCGATACTTTCATCCTCTAATTCTTGACGCCGCGTTTGGATCGCAAAATAAGTTTGACCGTGCGCAACGATCTCCTTTTTGGGGTCGGCGTTCTGAATAGCGAGATAACAAGCCAACCTCGACATATAGGTTGTTTGTATGTGTTTAGCTCATCATAATCAGCATCTAGAAGCACA
>JBATEC010000112.1:0-9912 GCA_049663825.1 Methanothrix sp.
TCTGGAGCTTGCATGAATTATTGACATTTCCATATCACATAATTAAAACCTATTAAAGATTCACGACCCAACGCGCCAATAACTATTCAAAGCATGCATTCAATTTATTATTTATTCCTGCCACAGAAATGGCCGGCAATCGATTTAAAGCCGCAGCGCAGCTAATCAGGTGTCAATAATTGATTCTAAGCCAAAATAAAGTTCATAGGACATTAAACCGTCTCAAGGCGCACCTTGACAGTAATGCCTTCCTGAGCCAATACAGCTCTGAGCAGCCGCTACGATCTGAACTGCTTAGCACCGATCAACTGGAGCGACATGCTAAGGCGCTGGCAGAACGCCATGAGGTTGACCCGATGCCCGGAAAGGACAGGCTTTTGCCCAGGCTTGCTGAAAACGAGGCGATCCTGCTGCAGGCAAACGAACTGCTGACAGAGGCCGAGGCATCGAACCTGCGGATTTCGCCGGCATCCGAGTGGCTACTCGACAACTTCTACAAAATAGAAGCGCAGATTCGTATGGCCAAGCGACATCTGCCGAAAGATTACAGCAAAGAGCTGCCGCATATGCAGAGTGGGCCTCTGGCCGGCTATCCTCGCATTTACGATATTGCTAAGGAACTGATCCAACATACAGATGGTCAGGTGGATGCAGAAAGCCTAAAAAGCTTCGTGGATGCGTATCAGACGATCACGGTTCTTAACCTGGGCGAGCTTTGGGCTGTTGCCATCATGCTCCGCCTGGCACTGATCGAAAACCTGCGGCGCATCTCTTTGCGAATCGCCAAGAGCAGGGTTGACCGCAACCTGGCGGGTTACTGGGTAGATCTGGCTATTACAGCGGCAGAGACGAACCCAAAGAGCATGATAGTTGTGGTGGCTGATCTGGCCAGATCAGATCCACCAATGTCCTGTGCCTTTGTTGCTGAATTTGCCAGAAGGCTGGAAGGACAGGGCAATACTCTGGCTCTCCCACTATTATGGATTGAAGAGCGTCTATCTGAGAAGGGAAAGACCATTGGGCAGACGGTCCAGGAAGATATCCAGCAAGAGGCTGCAGATAAGGTCTCCGTAGGCAACAACATTGGAAGCTTTCGTTTTCTTGAATCCATGGACTGGAGAACGTTTGTAGAGGAGACTAGCGCAGTCGAAAAAGCACTGCACATGGACCCTGTCGGCACATACAGCCGAATGGACTTTGCCACCCGGGACCGTTACCGCCACAGTGTTGAGAGGATCACAAAGTGCAGCTTGCATTCTGAGGAAGATGTGGCACTTTTGGCGGTAAAACTGGCACGGGAAAGCCTTGCGGCCAGGGGCAGCGAGGATCGAAGTGCACACGTTGGGTTCTACCTGATCGATAAGGGGCTACCTGAGCTTGAAAAGGCTGCAAAAATGAGCCTGCCTTGGCGAGAGTCACTTAGCAGGACTATTTACCAGTTCCCTCTGCTCTGTTATCTTGGCGCTATAACTCTGGTCACGGCCCTAATTTCCGCGGCGGTACTGGGCCGGGCGTATGAACTGGGATCGGGCGGATGGTGGCTGTCGCTAGCTTTTATCTTTTTGGTGATATGCATAAGCAGTCCTGCGGTCGGCCTGGTGAACTGGCTGGCAACTATGCTGGTCAAGCCTCATGCACTTCCCAGAATGGACTTCTCTTCAGGCATTCCGGAAGAGTTGCGAACGCTGGTGGTGGTACCATCTGTTCTGACCAGCCCCGAAAAAGCTATGGATCTGCTGGAGGGGCTCGAGGTTCGATACCTGGCAAATCGGGATAAAAACCTCCACTTCGGCCTTCTGACCGATCTGGGAGACGCCTCGCAAGAGGTCGTGCCTAAGGATGAGCATCTCTTATCTATGGCTCGTCAGGGAATCGAAGCTCTGAATAAAAAGTACCATAATAATAGTTTCTTTCTCTTCCCCCGCCAACGCAGTTGGGACCCTAAGGAAGAGATCTGGAGGGGCTATGAGCGAAAAAGGGGCATACTCGGGGAACTCAACACTCTGCTACGAGGCGGACCCAATAATAGCTTCTCTCTGATCGCGGGCGACGCATCGATCCTGCCCGGCACAAAGTACGTCATCACAGTTGACGAAGATACCAAGATGCCCTACGACTCTGCCAGGCTGCTGGTGGAGACAATGGCTCACCCTCTCAACCGTCCCAGGTTCGATGAGCATAAGCAATATGTCGTTGAGGGCTACAGCATACTCCATCCTCGCCTGAGCTCCGGCATGCCTGAGGCAGACCGATCTAGGTTCGTAAAGCTTTTTGGAGGCGAGCCGGGAATTGATCCATACACGCGAGAGGTCTCGGATGTCTACCAGGACATTTTCGGAGAAGGATCATTCACAGGTAAGGGAATCTACGACGTAGATGCCTTCACTCAGTCTCTGGGCGGTCGCTTTCCAGATAACCTGATCCTGAGTCACGATCTTCTGGAGGGTAGCTATGCCAGAGCGGCACTGGTCAGCGATGTGCAATTCTATGAGGACTATCCATACCGCTACACCACAGACGTTAGCCGGAGGCACAGATGGATCAGAGGGGACTGGCAGATTGCCAGCTGGCTGCTCATGCGCGTGCCGGGCCCGGGTGGCTTGATCCTGGACAACCCAATCTCAGCGTTATCCAGATGGAAGATTCTCGACAACCTTCGGCGCAGCCTCGTGACACCTGCCCAGATTTTGCTTCTGATTTTGGCATGGCTGATGCTTCTCCAGCCAGGGTTCTGGACAATTGCAGTGGCTGGAACAGTTCTGGCTTTACCGGTACTCGCTTGCATCCGAGCGCTCCTGAACAAATCTGCAGAGTTGCCCATTGATAAGCACCTGCATTATGCCGGGAGATCAATTGTCAGATACCTGGCCCAGGCAGGGCTTGGCCTGACATTGTTGCCTTACGAGGCATTCTTCAGCCTGGATGCAGTTGTGCGCACCGGTGGGCGATTGCTATTCACCCATAAGCGGCTGCTGGAATGGAACTCTTCGAGCAGCTCTCAGAATAGCGGGAAGAGCGATCTTGTGGGATTTTACCGGTCTATGTGGATAGCCCCGACGCTGGCCATTGCCATGACCTCATATCTAACGTTTTGGCGTCCTGATGTTATGGACTTCGTCTGGCCGCTGCTGCTATCCTGGAGCCTTGCGCCTGCTGTTGCCTGGTGGATAAGCTTGCCTCTTGCCTTACCTAAAGCAAAACTTGACGGTGATCAGGCCCTTTTCCTGCGCAAGCTTTCCCGGAAGACATGGAAGTTCTTTGAGACGTTCGTGGGTCCGGAAAGCCACTGGCTTCCGCCCGACAACTACCAGGAGTTGCCGCGCTCAGTGGTTGCCAACGGCACATCGCCTACGAATATGGGCTTGTCACTGCTCGCAAATCTGGCAGCATACGACTTCGGTTACATCTCGGCAGGAAAACTGATGGACCGGAACGCTTGCGCTCTTCGAACAATGAAAACCCTGGAACGGTTCCGGGGCCACTTTTACAATTGGTACGATATTATGCTGCTTGAGCCAATGCCGCCCAGGTACATCTCGACTGTTGATAGCGGTAACCTGGCAGGTCATCTGTTGACTGTGCTGCAGGGACAAGTCGAGCTTATTGACCGGAAGATCCTGCCGGAACAGGCATTTAGCGGTCTTCAGGATACGCTGCAGATCATAAGGGATGCCGCGAACAAATGTGATAGTCAGGAGGACAGGGACCGAGGCGAAATGGGGCCCTCTCAGGTGCTTGTGCAGGTTGATCGATTCTGGACAGAGCTGGAGACGCCACCAGGCAATCTTTCGGCAGCTTGGCAATTGCTGGACCGGCAGGCAAAAACAGTAGCGTTGATGAAAGACAGCTTAGGCTCGCAAGTTGATGCTGATCTATTGTGGTGGACACGCTCTTATGAGCAGCAACTGCAGGATCATTTGCAGGACCTGGTCCTCATGGCACCGTGGCTCATGTTGCCCATCTGGATTATGGAGCACCCTCTCCCTAAAGATTTTCCGGCCCGGGACTCGAACGAGCCCACGGGGCTACAAGCTCGCCTGCTCAGACTTGACAGCATTCCATTGCTGCGAGAGGTTCCAAAGACGGCTCGAGAATTGATGCCCCTTATAGATCAAATCAGCAGCTGCTTTTGTGGCGTAGACCGGCAAACGGAAAGAAAGTGGCTGCAAGAGCTTGGTCAGAAGATAAAGGATGCAGAAAAGCTTGCTGGCGAGAGGATCGCATCCATCGAGAGGCTTGCAGTCGACTGTATCGAGCTGGCTGATATAAAATACGATTTTCTATTCGATGAGTCGCGTCGGCTTCTTGCTATCGGCTACAATGTCGATATCTCCAGACGCGATGAGAGCTGCTATGATCTTTTGGCATCAGAGGCGAGGCTATGCAGCTATGTGGCTATCGCTCAAGGGCGGCTTAAGCAGGAGCACTGGTTCGCTTTAGGACGTATGCTCACCACGGCAGGCGGAGAGCTGGCTTTGCTATCCTGGGGAGGGACAATGTTCGAGTATCTAATGCCGCTATTGATTATGCCGACTTATGAGAACACCATTCTCAATCAGACCTACCGTTCCACGGTCAAGCGGCAGATCGAATATGGGCAACAAAGAGGTGTTCCCTGGGGAATCTCGGAATCCGGCTACAATATCATAGATGTCAATCAGATCTACCAGTACCGGGCTTTCGGTGTGCCGGGCCTCGGGTTTAAGCGTGGGCTGGCCAAAGACCTGGTAATAGCACCTTATGCCTCGGCTCTGGCCTTGATGGTTTTGCCCGCAGAAAGCTGCATCAATTTGCAGCAAATGGCAGGCGAAGGTTATCTGGGAGAGTATGGCTTTTACGAGGCCATAGATTACACTCCAACACGTCTGACCCAAAATCAAAGAAGCGCAACTGTGCGGTCCTTCATGGCCCACCACCAGGGCATGAGCTTTCTCGCTATGGCTTATGTTTTGTTAGACCGACCTATGCAAAGGAGATTCATGGCCAATCTTGTCTTCCAGGCTGCAGATCTGCTTCTACAGGAAAAAGTTCCCATAGCTTTGCCCTTCTATCCTCATGCAGCTGAGGCATCGCCATCGATCTGGAGAGCAGGCATGCCGGCGCGTGAGAGGTCCATGAGGATCTTCAATGATCCGAATAGCACCTCTCCTGATGTGCACCTGCTCTCCAACGGCGATTACAGAGTGATGATATCCGGCAGTGGTGCAGGCTATAGCCAGTGGAAGGATATTGCAGTCACTCGCTGGCACGGCGACATTACCCGCGACAATGAGGGACAGTTTTTCTTTCTCCGCGACCTGGAAAGCAATGATGTCTGGTCGGCAGGATATCAGCCTGTGTGCAAAAATGAGAAGACCTATCAGGCCATATTCCAGGGATCGAAGGCGGAGCTTCTGTCAAGGGTTTTGGGAATTGATGCCAATACAGAAGTTGTCGTCTCGCCTGAGGATGATGTCGAGCTGCGCAGCATCAGTCTAACCAATCGCTCATCGATAAGGCGGAAAATTGAGCTGACAAGCTATGCGGAGGTCGTTCTAACGACTCAGGCGGCAGATGCAGCCCATCCCGCTTTTAGCAACCTCTTCGTAGAGACAAAGATCCTGCGCAAAAGGTCTGCTATCCTATGCACTCGCCGACAACGGTCCAATGACGAGAAGACGCCCTGGATGCTGCATCTGATGGCAGCGGAGAAGGTCGATCCTGATCAGATTTCATTTGAGACGGATCGCTCCAGGTTCATAGGCAGAGGAAGAACTGTTGCCGATCCTGCGGCAATGACTGGTGTCGTTGGGCTCTCAGATAGCGAGGGCTTTGTCTTGGACCCGATAGTTTCCATAAGGTGTATTGTCACGATAGATCCAGCAGAGACTTGCAGGGTGAACTTCATCACAGGATTGGCAGAGACGCAAGAGCGGGCCGTTGAGCTGATTGATAAATACCGCGACGTGCGCATGGCTGAGCGCGTCCACAACATGGCCTGGACTCACAACCAGATGATCATGCAGCAGCTCAGCATCACCGATGTCGATATTAACCTTTATATGCGCCTTGCCAGTGCAATAATCTATCCCAGTTCAAACTGGCGTGCCAGTCGTAACGTTCTCTTGAGCAACCAGCAAGGACAGTCCGGCCTGTGGGCTTACGGCATATCGGGCGATATTCCAATTGTCCTTCTTCGCATTAAAGATCGGTCTTGTATCGATCTGGCTCATCAACTCTTGAGGGCTCACGCCTACTGGCATATGATGGGGCTCGCAGTGGATCTTGTGATCTGGAACGACGAATTCTCAGACTATCGGCAGGAGCTCGATGATGAAATTAGGGGCTTGATATCGGTTAGCACCGATAGCAGTACAAGGGAGCGATCCGGTGGAGTATTCGTAATACACGCAGAACAGATCTCAGAAGGGGCGGGAGGCCTATTGCAGGCTGCTGCCAGTGCCATCTTCACCGATGACCGGGGAACGTTTGATGAGCAACTCGAACGCGAGAGAAGACTCTCGGCAGCAATCCCTCTTTTGAAGCCGAAAAAGACCGTACAGGTCGAGAACTACAAGGCGGTTGAGTCTTCAGGTCGGGACTTGATATTCTTCAATGGCCTTGGTGGTTTCACAGAGGATGGACGCGAATACGTAATCCGCATTGCTCCGGGACAGGCCGCTCCGGCTCCCTGGTCGAATGTAATAGCAAATCCGGATTTCGGGACGGTGATATCTGAGTGCGGCAGCGCATATACCTGGGGCGAGAACTCCCAGCAGTTCCGGCTGACCCCATGGTATAACGATCCTGTGAGCGATTGTAGCGGCGAGGCTCTATACATTCGAGATGAGGAGAGCGGAGAGTTCTGGTCCCCCACAGCCATGCCCGCCCGCGGCAAGACGCCTTACACCTGCAGGCACGGGTTCGGCTACAGCGTCTTCGAGCACAAAGAGGGTGGGATTGCATCCGAACTGTGGGTGTATGTGGCAGTAGATGCTCCCATAAAGTTTTGCGTGCTCAAGGTCAAGAACGAGTCCGGCGTCCCCCGCTGGCTTTCTGTGACCAGCTATATCGAACTGGTGTTGGGAGAGATACGTTCCAAGACCCAGATGCATGTAGTAACAGAAATCGATCCAAAGACGGGGGCCTTCTTTGCCAGAAACCCTTACAATACGGATTTTCCGGGAAGGATAGTATTCCTGGATGTGAACACGGAAATCGACAGCTTCACGGGTGACCGGACTGAGTTCCTGGGACGAAACGGCAGCATGGTCAGACCTGCTGCGCTGGTACAAGAACGGCTTTCCAACAGAGCTGGCGCGGCCATGGACCCGTGTGCGGCCCTACAGGTCAAAATCGATCTTGCAGAAGGGCAGGAGAGCGAGATCGTCTTCACTTGCGGAACAGGGCGGAATGTGGAAGATACACGCCGCCTGATCAAACGTTTTCGCGGTTCGTCTCCTGCCCAGATAGCCCTGAAGCAGGTTTGGAGCTACTGGAACCGCACCCTTGGCGCGGTGCATGTGGAGACCGTTGATAAGGCCCTCGATGTCCTCACTAACGGCTGGCTCCTCTATCAGACGCTAGCCTGCCGCATGTGGGCGCGCAGCGGATACTATCAATCGAGCGGAGCCTATGGCTTCCGTGATCAGTTGCAGGATGCAATGGCTCTTGCTTACGCAGAGCCGCGGCTTTTCCGAGATCACCTCCTCCGCTGTGCCGCACATCAGTTTGTGGAAGGAGACGTTTTGCACTGGTGGCATCCGCCATCAGGACGCGGCGTGCGCACACATAGTTCCGATGATCGTCTCTGGCTGCCTCTGGCAGCTCACCGCTACGTCACAGCTACGGGAGACGTCGGCGTGCTTGACGAGCGCGTTAACTTCGTCCAAGGCCGGCCCCTGAAGCCCGAGGAGGAGGCTTACTATGACCTTCCCCCCAGGTCGGAGGAGTCGGGCACCCTTTACGAGCACTGTGTCAGAGCCATCCAGAGCAGCTTTCAGTTTGGCCGGCACGGCCTGCCACTCATAGGGACAGGAGACTGGAACGACGCTATGAACCGCGTCGGCTATCAGGGAATAGGCGAAAGCATTTGGATGGCCTTCTTCCTGTACGATGTGCTCACTAAGTTCAAAGATATCGCACTAATGCGAGGCGACGAAACATTTGCAAATCTGTGCAGCATAAAGTCCAATAATCTGCGTCAGAAGATCAAAGAGTCCGGGTGGGATGGCCATTGGTACCTGCGCGCCTACTTTGATAACGGAGCGACACTAGGGTCGGCTGCCAGTGAGGAGTGCCGGATCGATTCTGTCCCTCAAAGCTGGTCGGTTCTATCTGGGGCAGGAGATCCGGAAAGATCAAAGGAGGCAATGGAGCAAGTGGATCGCCTTCTGGTCAATAGAGATGCCTCGTTGATACAGCTCCTGGAGCCGCCCTTCGATAAGTCCGACTCCGATCCCGGCTACATCAAAGGCTACATACCTGGAGTGAGAGAGAACGGCGGGCAGTATACCCATGCAGCGATATGGGTGATTATGGCATTTGCTGCCATGGGCGACAGCACCAGGGCCTGGGAGCTATTGTCCATTATCAACCCGATAAACCATGGCTCGACCCCGGAAGAGGTTGCGATCTACAGGGCAGAGCCATATGTGGTTGCAGCAGATGTCTATGCACTACCGCCGCACACCGGACGCTGTGGATGGACCTGGTACACAGGAGCTGCGGGCTGGATGTACCGCCTCATAGTAGAATCGCTGCTTGGACTGAGGCTGGAGGTTGACAAGCTTAGCTTTTCCCCTTGTCTTCCTGATGATTGGAAGTCGTTCCGCTTGCATTATCGCTACCGTGAGACATTCTACCACATTACGGTCACGCGAACAGGGCCGGGATCTGATGTGGTTAGTGTGACGGTTGACGGCCAGGTGCAGAGCGACAGGACAGTACACTTAGTTGATGATCAAAGGGAGCATTTCGTGCAGATCAATCTCGGAGGCGACCGGAACAAATAGCCTCCGAACATATTTTCTCAAGCTTTGTAGCTATAAATATTACGTGTTTAAAAATTTAGATACCAAAAGCGTTTTATCCAATAACATCCATTTAGATTTTAGATTATAAAATTTGGAATATGGAGAATACGTGGTGCAGGCATATCTGTACTATCCCAGGATTAAGCAACATCAAGTCGGCCAATAGTGCATTTAATGTCGTAAAGATAACGCACCACTGACATAAATACCATAGATTTATCGCAGGTACATTTCTGCCATCGAGGTTCACCGAAATCAATATTTATATAAATAAAGATAGGTTCTAATAGTAGGTGCTAAAATGAAAAACTACAAAATTTTGCTATGTATGACAGCGCTGATCTGCTTTGCGTTTCAAGCATTCGCACAGTCCGACCCCCTGGGTGCAAGTTCCAGTGACAGCACAATGGGGTCCAGCGGAGATTATCTTAACCCCAACATGGGCCAGATGTCCCGCGATACAAGTCCTGATGATGGGGTGAAAGATATGGTACAGTGGCTAGATCAACCGGTCAATAACGATGTAACCAAATCTACTGCAATTGCGACTGGCACCACTCCCAGCCCTGATGCTGCCAAATCAACTGCAACAACTGAGACTGGCTCGGAGCGCAGCCCGGATACTACCGAATCTACTACAACCACGACAATCTCAACTCCTGCTTCGAAGCCCACAAGTACGACTACTGCAACTGCGACCAGCACGACTCCCGGCTTTGGGGCAACATTTGCCGTAGCCGGACTCCTGGCGGTTACCTTCATAGTTATGAGAAGAAGACGCTAAGAATCTAATTTTTTATTGTATGTGTTTAGCTCATCATAATCAGCATCTAGAAGCACATTTACGCGCCTCCAGCACAACAAAATCATACAGAGCCAATTTTTTATGCACGTGCGA
>JBATEC010000113.1:0-26883 GCA_049663825.1 Methanothrix sp.
GCACTGGGAACAGTTGTCTTTGCCACCTTTGCCAGCAGCTCGTTATCTATGTTTGCGCTGCCGATGCTCACCAGCAGCGCTTTGATCTCGCCGTTCATCTCCATGCTCATGCCTCAAAGCCAGATTCACAATTGTTAATGATATGGTTGTGATTGTGGCCAATTCGATATAATGAGATTGAGAATGCGGCAAGCCTAATTTATCAGCGCCGATTTCCGACCTGGGCCACAGACTTCATCTTGATCTCAGATTTCATGCGCTCGAGCATTCCCTGTTCCATGTTGGCCTTCTCACAGTGCGACGCCACCTTGGGATTGCAGTTCATCAAAACATCCATGGCCATATTTGCCAGAGAATTGCACCCGGAATCTTCCAGATCGGACAGGAACAAAGACATGCGATTGGCAAATTCCCGGCATTTTTCATAGTTTGCAATAGCATCGCTATGCAATTGGCACAACGATTCGATCTCCCTTTCCATCTTCACCCAATTTATGTCGTCCATAGCGCTCCGACAAGTACATTTATGAGGCAGAACCAATCGACAAGAGAGATAAAAAGCTTGGCTTATGATCAATTATGAATGTCAATGACCTTTGCCGCAATCCACAGGTATTTGTGTATCTGTGAATATGGCAGTGATGGACATGCCGGGGTGACTGACCGGTTAAGTGCGCGGCTGCAGACCGCGAGAATTGGGTTCGACTCCCAACCCCGGCCTTATGTTGATCAATAGCACCATGAGCGGCAAGAAGGAGCCATTCTTGCCTATTCATGACAACCGCGTTAATCTTTTTGTATGCGGTCCTACCGTTTATGATAATTCGCACATTGGCCATGCCAGGACATATATCTTTTTTGATGTGGTGGCACGCTACCTCAAGTACATTGGTTTTTCCGTATTTTATCTGCAAAACATCACCGATGTTGATGACAAGATCATTGACCGGGCAGCCTTGCAGGGCATCTCGCCCCGACTGCTGGCGCGCACCTTCGAGAAAAAATATCAAGAAGACATGCAGGCATTGGGCGTCACCAACATCAACTACTATGCCCGTGCCTCAGAGCATATTCCTGAGATCATCAGCCAGATTGACAGGCTGATTGAGAAGGGCTATGCCTATGAGACAGATACCGGCGTGTACTTCGACGAGTCCCGTTTCGAGGACTTTGGAAAGCTCTCCCACCAGAGTTTAGAGGACCTGGAAAAGCACAGGATTGAACCTGACCCGACCAAGAGAAATCCGGGCGACTTCTCACTGTGGAAGAAGCGGCAGGACGGCCCGGAGGTCACCTGGGACTCGCCCTGGGGAAAAGGCAGGCCAGGATGGCATATCGAGGACACGGCCATCACGGAGAACTATTTCGGGGCGCAGTACGATATTCACGGCGGAGCCATGGACCTCATCTTCCCTCACCATGAAGCTGAGATCGCCCAGATGGAGGCGACATCCGGCAAAAAACCGCTGGTGAGATTCTGGATGCACACCGGATTTCTAAACGTCAACGGCGAAAAGATGTCGAAGTCTCTGGGCAACTTCACCACCATCCGGGAAATGCTCTCGAAGTTCGATGCCGATTCATTCCGGTTCTTTGTTCTCTCTTCGCACTACAGAAGCCCGATTGACTTCTCCGAATCGGCTTTAAATCAGTCGAGAAAGAGCCTGGAGCGCATTCGCCAGGCTGCAAAGGCCATCGAGGCGGAGCTGGAAAGGATAACGTCGTCTGCGGACGAGGCATCCCAGAAAAGCGAAGATGCAAAAGCCGGATTGTCCGAATCCCGAGCCAGGTTCCTGGATGCCATGGACAACGACTTCAATACGCCCTATGCCCTGAAAGCGGTCTTCGAGCTGGTAAGAGAGGTAAACCGCCGCATAAACGAAAAGTCCATTTCCAAAGAGAGCCTGATCGAGGCCGGACAACTGCTGGATGATTTCGGGAGAATACTCGGCATCAGCTTTTCGCCGGCTATCGGCGGGCAATCGGAGAGTTCCGGGAAAAACCAGGATCGTACAGGCAATCTTATTGAACTGCTGATCGATGTGAGGCAAATACTTCGCGAGAAGAAGGATTGGGCCTTAGCCGACGAGATTAGAAACCGGCTAACCGAGCAGGGCATCGTCCTGGAAGACGCGAAAGCCGGTGGAGGAAGATACTCGATCAAGTAGTCGAAGATGTATTTTATTATGTCCTCAATCGCCTTAATAGTTCTGCGCAGAATTTTAGAACTTTAGCAAAAAATTAGAAGATTGAGCGGCCCGATTCAAAGCGGTCCGCAGTATTTGCTTACAATATCCTCCATGAGCCTCAGCCCTCCTCGGTAGCCGGCATAATTGTGGTCAAGGATGAGCCGTTAAAGGACGGGAAGGATACGGTTACGTGTATCACGCAGCCGAATTCTGATGCTATCGGCCCCTCCAGGGAACTGGCTAGGAGGACGAGCGAGTTTCCTCTCTTCTGTCTCTTCCGCATCCGGTGCGAATCCTCCTCAAAGATCACTTCCGGCTTGACGATGCACTCCAGATTCTCGTTCAGCTCCCGGAAAATTTCCCCTCTATTATCCTCAGGCGTGCCGTCGGCAATGATCACCTTATCCGGCAGATAGCCGACCTCATTGGTCAGGAACTGGGTGATGCCCACCGCGGTTCCGCTATCGGCCACCACAGAGAAGTAAGGCTGGGGGAAAGCCAGGATCATCACATCTCCGAAATACTCCTCAAACCGGTATGAATGCCTCTCTTCCCTGGCAATCAGTTCTTCCACCGGCTCAGCTGGAAGATGCAGGGCCCGGCTCACTTCTCGGATCAGCCCGGTGGTCTGCTTGGGTCCCACGGGAACGCCCGGCAGCGTTATAAACGGCGTGCCGAACTTCTCTTCAAGCTTCTTTGCCACTCGCTGTCCATTCCAGGAAGAGAGGACTATATTTAATTCTGCAGCCGGGATTTTAATCAGATTCTCTAATCCTGAAAACTCGGTGAAGATGATATTTACCTCCAGGCCGAGCTTCTTCAGATCCTCCTTGATCGCCCTCAGATTTCCCTTCCACCAGCGGGCAGAGAGGTGCCGTGACCGCCGCTTCCGAGAGCTGCTCGAATTGATCAACGGACGCAAACTCAGGCACGAAGTTGGGTCTAAGTCCAATCTTTCCCAGAATTCTCTTGATCTCCAGGCGATCCTGCCAGGTATAAGAGAGCATGCTGGCCACGTTTACCAGATCCTTCTGCTTCTTTTCCGGCTTTCTTACCAGATACTTCAGCACGCCGTGCCAGAAGGCATCATAGCCGGTCTGAACCAGCCGCGAGCGAACGCCCTCGCAGTGAACGGGAACGATTTTGGCGTTGATGTAAGGCTGAAGCTCGCTAACCGCTCCCTCGATATCCTCGCCGATGACTCCGGAGGTGCATGAGGTCAGGATGAATATTGCTTTGGGCGAGTACCTGCGTTCTGCCTCCCTGATGGCATAGCGCAGCTTGTTTCCAGCTCCATAAACCACGTCGTTCTCCTGGATGTTGGTGGTGATCCAGTGCAGATCATAGTTCTCAGGTCTGCCCAGGCTTACCGGAACATGTCGATAGAGCTCTCGATACCCCAGAGACGATGCCGAACAGCCGACGGGCGCGTGGTAGATTACAGCCGCATCCCGGATGGTGTTCAGCCTCACCGCCAGGTAGAAGTTCAGAGCGCAGCCGGAGGTCTGCTGGAAGTCGCGGTCCTTAGCCTGTAGTTTTCCTTCTCTCGCCTCGACTAAAAGCTGGGATGCCTGGCCGTACCATACATTTATGCCATGGGCGCGCTGCTCCCGGTTGGGACAGGTGGGAGCGTTCAGGTTGATGCCCGGCTCGACCAAATTACGAGCATCTTTGGATGCCATTTCATCTCACCTTGGCTTTGGCGCTGTCCGGCTTCAGCTCATAATACTTGAGGTCGTTTTTCACAGGCTCCGAAGCCTGGCCATCCTGCTGCTTGTTATGCTCCAGCAGCCGGTCGTACCAGCTCTCCGCCTAGGCTTTCAACTCATCCGTGCCCAGCGGTGCAGGAACATACCGGTTCTCGTTGCTGATTATCTTCTGGGCGAGGTTCCGGTAAAGCTCGGCCTGATCGGAATCCGGGGCGGCTTCGATGGTTGTCTTGCCCTGCAGCTCGGCCTTGGCCACAGTCAGAGAACGGGGCACGAATCCTGCGATGGTGACTTTGGTGTTGGCTGCAAAATCCTGGATGATCTCTTCATTGATGGGCAGATTTATGGAGTTGCCGATGATGCCGGAGAAGAGGGCACCGCCGCTCTTGGAATACTTCTTGATGCCTTTGAAAACGACACCAATTTCGGCGGTGTGCATCTTGTCGAGATGGACCCTGAAGAGATGGCTGCCGCGCTATCCAGGGGCGAGATCAAATGGTACGTGGCCGATCAGTACATTGGAGCCAGGAGCGTTTTGGCCAGCCAGGCAAAATGGCTGCGCCGATCCCAGGATATCTGGAAGAACGAGACCTGCTGCGTTCTGACGCTGAACCGGGATTTCATAGCCAGGTATCCCAAAGCTGTGCAGGAGCTGACCGACGGCTATGTGGGGTCCGGGTTTTTTATCGACAAGAATCACAACATGACTGTGCAAACGGTCGGAGACCGTATCGCCATTGACAAGAAAACAATGGATGAGTGCTTCAAATGGGGCGTCTCCTATGCCAGCCTTAGGCCGAAAAGAGAGGATCTGGCGTACCTTTATGATTCTCTCGTCCGGCTCAAGATCCTAAAGGCACGCTGGACATCAACAGCACCATGAATGGTTCCTTTATCTCGAAAACATACGGGAACAACGAGCTTTTAGCACCCTGCGGCTAATCAGCCAAATCTTACCTTTTGGCAAGATTTACCGAATTGCAAAATGATATACGTTTGCCAGTACTAATAGAGAGTTGCAGGGTGCTATGCCCTCCAATGAACTCCACTAAAGTCTGGCAGCAGCCTTGCGGCAGATCTCTCGCCATACTACTCTGCTTGGTCTTTGATGCTGCCAGAACTCTTCTAATGCAGCTTGAACATGGATTGCGCTATGCCGTTGTTATCTCGTTTATAGCAAGCCGGTTCATGACACATGATATTACTGCTATTTTACATCAAAACTGGCACGCTGCCTCTAAATCGAACAATTTTGTCATAAAACTAATTTTAACGATCATTAAAGATTAACCAGTTAATTATCAAATATATAATCATAATTTAGTTAAGAAAGATTTATATCTACATAATACAACTAATATTCAGTTCCAAAAAGGCATTTGAATATCCATTACAATTCAAAATCAGAAAACAAGATGCAATATTTATACAAATGCCTTTTTAGTTGCAAATATAGTAAGGCGATTGAAAATGGTTGATGAAAAATCGGGTAAATCCGTTCAGACCGCAGAGAACGCTCTGTATTATCCACCTCGTGATCTGGTCGAAAACTCCAATGTCATGGCCTGGATGAAGGCAAATGGCCTGAAATCAGAGAGCGAGATGCGGCAATGGTGCTCTAGAAATTACGTTCAGTTCTGGGACGAGATGGCCCGAACCTACGCGGACTGGTTCGAGCCCTACAAGCAGACATTGCAGTGGAAAGCCCCCTTCGCCAAGTGGTTTATGGGCGGCAAGATCAATGTAGCCTACAATGCCGTAGACAGGCATGCCAAGTCCTGGCGACGCAACAAGCTGGCTTACATCTTTGTTGGTGAGCCAGTAGGCGATGTGCGCAAGATCACCTATTTTGAGCTATCCCGAGAGGTCAACAGATTCGCCAACGCTCTCAAGGCCGAAGGAATCAAAAAGGGCGACCGCGTGGGAATTTATCTGCCCATGATCCCTGAACTGCCCGTGGCTATGCTCGCTTGTGCGAAACTGGGGGCCATTCACGTAGTAGTATTCTCCGGATTTTCTGCAGTAGCTGTTCGTGACCGTCTGGAGGACTGCCAGCCAAAGGTTCTGGTCACCTGCGACGGCTCCTATCGCCGGGGCAAGCCCATTGCCACCAAGCCCCAGGCCGATGAGGCAATCGCCGGCCTCAAGTGCATCGAAAAGGTAGTAGTGGTAAAGAGGAACGGCCAGGAGACGCCCATGACAGCAGGCCGCGATGTCTGGTGGAATGAGTTCGTGGCCGGACAGTCAGGCTCATGCGATACTGCACACATGGATGCCGCTGATCCGCTCTTCATTCTTTACACTGCTGGAGCTGCCGGAAAGCCGCGCGGCATAGTGCATACACATGGCGGCACGAGTGTCGGCCCGGCGTTCACCACGTCCTGGGTCTTCGATATCAAGGATACGGATGTCTACTGGTGCACAGCAGACTGCGGATGGATCACCGGCCACAGCTACATCACCTACGGCCCGCTGTGCCTGGGCGCTACAAGCATAATTTACGAGGGATCGCCCGATTATCCCGACTTCGGCCGGTGGTTTAAGATTATAGAGGACTACGGAGTCTCTGTGATCTACACCGCACCTACCGCCATCAGGATGTTCATGAACGAAGGACCATCCTGGCCCCAGAAGTACGATCTATCCACAGTCCGTCTCATGGGATCGGTAGGCGAGGCCATGAACCCCGATGCCTTCGTCTGGTGGAGGAGATACGTGGGCGGCGGATTCGCGCCTATCATGGATACATGGTTCCAGAGCGAGACCGGCTCTCAGGTCATAGCCCCTCTGCCCATAACCCCGCTCAAGCCAGGTTCGCCCAGCTTCGCTCTGCCCGGCTATAACGTCGAGGTAGTGGATGACAACGGAGCAGCCGTGTCAGTGGGCAGCACCGGCAACATACTCATAACAGAGCCCTGGCCTTCCATGCTTCGCGAGGTCTACAAGAACCCGGCTGGGTACAACGAGACCTACTGGACCGCTTTTCCAGGCAAGTATCTCTCCGGGGACAAGGCCCGCTTGGACGCGGACGGATACATCTGGGCTCTAGGAAGAGGAGACGATGTCCTCAAGGTAGCAGGCCACAGGATATCCAATGCCGAGGTTGAGGCATCAGCCGAGAAGCACCCCTCCGTAGCCGCGGCTGCGGTCGTAGGCAAGCCGGACAAGGTAAAGGGCGAGAGCATTGTGGTCTTCGTCGTCTTGAAGCCCGAGGCAAAGCCGGACGCCGCTTTAGAGAAAGATATCAAGAACTTCGTGCGAAAGACCTTGGGCCCCATCGCCATCCCCTCGGATGTAATATTCGTCCCAGACATCCCCAGGAACAAGGCAGGAAAGCCCGTCAGGCCGTTGATCAAGGCCAAAGCAATGGGAGAGGCTCTGGGAGATACGTCGACAGTTGTCAATCCCAAGGCGCTTGACGCCATCCCGCTCGTTGTTAAGAAATGAGCGGGATTCCTTTTTTTTGCTATTATTTTGTATCGCTAAATGCTATTTTGAGGTGAGTTCCATCGCACAACGGCTTTTTCCCTGAGCCGCCGCATCTGCATAGTGCATAAGGTCCCTGGCCGGCTAACACGCTGCCAGCATTGTCTACCAGAGAGCATCTGCCTTCCACCAGCAATGGGCCGTTTTTCATCACCTTGATCTTTGCACGGGGCTGATCCGCATTCACCTCATCAACTGATTGCACCTTTTTATAGGTCAGAGCCCCGGATGGACATCGATCTACGATCTTCATGATTTCTTCTGAGTTTGCCCCTTTCATGTTTATCCAGGGCGTGCTATCCCGCCTAAATACTTGAGGCAGACCCTTCACGCACTCTCCTGCATGGATGCACTTTTCCGGGTCCCAGAGAACTTTGATCTCTTTATTGGAATATTCTTTCATTAAAATTTGGATGGCATTCTTTCTACTAAGTTTTTTCCATCCTTGCATAAGGAATTTATAATTTGGGCATACAACATTGATACAGAATTAGCATTGTTAATTGGAGGTCGGGATTATGGGGTTTATCAGTGAGTTTAAGGAGTTCGCGGTAAAGGGAAACGTCATCGACATGGCGGTAGGAATTATCATCGGTGCAGCCTTTGGCAGCATTGTCAATTCGCTGGTAAAAGACATCATCATGCCGCCCATAGGCATGATCATGGGCGGCATAAACTTTGCAGATATGTTCTTTGCCCTAGATGGGAAGACCTATGCCACATTGTCAGAAGCCCAGGCGGCAGCCGCACCTACTATCAATTATGGTCTATTTATAAATGCCATAATCAGTTTCCTCATAGTGGCGTTGGCTGTGTTCATGTTGATCCGTCAGGTAAATGCAGCCAAGAAAAAGCCGGCACCTCCCGAGCCCAATAGCAAGGAGTGTCCCTTCTGCAAGGAGAGCATTCCCAAGGCGGCAGTCAAGTGCTCGCACTGCACATCGGACTTGAAGTGATTTAAC
Source organism: Methanothrix sp. (assembly GCA_049663825.1). Lineage (GTDB taxonomy): Archaea > Halobacteriota > Methanosarcinia > Methanotrichales > Methanotrichaceae > Methanothrix. The sequence continues at coordinate 8,347 of JBATEC010000113.1, forward strand.
TCCAATACCCTCTTTTTTGCCAAGAGTCGCAATCCCGCAATTAATTATATACCCTGGGTAACAGTTTTTACCCAATGCTTCTCTTTGCCCATGTGGGGATCGCCTTAGCCTCTGCCCGTTTTTTTAGCCACGTGAGCTTGGCCTTTCTGGCATTAGGCTCCATGCTTCCCGACATCATCGACAAACCCCTGGGCCTGATCGTTTTTGGCAGCCCCAGCATGGGCCGCACCGTCGCCCACACGTTGCTCTTCCTCATGCTACTCTCTGCCCTAAGCTTTTATTTCCGGGATATCAGGCTCTTCTCCCTCACCTTGGGCGTGCTCATCCATCTCTCTCTGGACTTTATTTGGAACTCGCCGGAAACCTTGCTCTGGCCACTACTGGGGCCATTTCCCGGCGTCCCTCTTCAAGATACCATGAGCTACTTGCAGTTGCTTTTATCCGGTCTGAAAAATACAGGCATTCTGATACCGGAAATAGCAGGCCTGGCTTATCTCATTTTCTTTGCCTATGTCGAGAGAAAGCAAGCTTCTTCCTGGATAGGTCATCAATGGTGATCGTATTAGGCATTAGCGGCCTTTATCATCTGCCCTCGTTTTCCATATCCATACTGGCCGCCTTAAGTTTTCTGATGCTGATATAGTACTGAGCCAGCAGAACCAGACCCGTCAGAGCCAGGATGGCCATAATAATCATCAATGCCTGGGGAGCGTTTCTCCGGTAATAGTTGACTTCGACGTACGAGATTTGCGTGGTATTATTCCAGGTTAGAATGCTTCCTGAATCACTCTCCACGAATTCGTCCGGCGCCGGTCGAGCTATGCCAAGGCTCCTCTCTCCCGTCGTGAAGCCATCCGGCAGAATTATGCGCAGCGGGACATGATCTCTAATGGGAAGTATGAGCTGCTGGCCCTGCAAACTCATGGTGTAATTCAGCCTTCCTGTGACTGGCTTTGCAAAGGTCAGGCTGTAGATATAGTCTCCCCGCACGAATCGATAGCTGCTGTTGAAGGTGACGTTATTGCCCGATTCGTCAAAAAGCGTCATATTCTCAGTCTTCTCGGAAAGTGTGATATTTAAATGGCTGGCATTGACAGGTACTGTGATCAATGCCTCTTTCTCCCCCAGATGGTAGGTAGTGCCGTTAAACTGTGCGCCTGCAGATATCATGCAGATGGCCGTCAGGGCGAGCCAGGTCCATATGCCCAATTTAGGAAGATAATCGTACATCGTTTGCGGCTGCTATGCACTACAGCTTTATCACGTTTGGGGTACCCGGGTAGAGAAGATACAGAAAATATACAAAAGAATATATCAAGGAAAGGACTGACACAGCATTGACATGTTTAAACGTTTTTGTGGGGCAGCGGCAGCAAAGGAGATGCTTCTTGATCGTTGCTTACCTTTACAACGGACACAAATCCTGCAAAACGCGCAGGCAGCAGGCCGGGTTTTGTCTCAGGATATCGCATCTCCCGTGAACCTGCCGGGCTTTGACCGGGCCGCCATGGATGGCTTTGCCGTGCTGTCTGCGGACACTAGAGGCGCAAAGCCTAACGCACCCGTTTTTCTGGATAATTTCCGGCCCGTACGCACCGGCATGCCTGTTCCTGGTGATTATGATGCAGTGGTGATGCTGGAGGATGCCAGGAGGCACGGCACGACACTAGAGGTCACGGCACAGATGCACGCTTACAAGAATATCTCTCGCATCGGTGAGGACATCAGTGAAGGCGAGGCGCTCTTTTCCGAGGGACACACCTTTCGGCCCCCGGATGTGGCAATGCTCTCGGCACTGGGAATTGACGAGGTGCGGGTTTATGAAAAGCCGAAGGTGGTCATCATCCCCACGGGAGGAGAGCTGGTGGCCATCGGAGCGCGCGCGCTGCGCCCAGGGGAAGCATACGAGATCAACGGTCTCATGGCCCGGCTCTATGCAGAAAAATGGGGTGCGATGGCAGAGAAAACCGAGATCGTCCCGGATGACGAAGGACTCATTCGCGAGGCTATCTCATCTAACGCTGATGCGGACATGATCATAATAATCGGAGGGACCTCTGTAGGCGAAAAGGACTATGCTCCAAAGGTGCTGGAAGAGATGGGAGAGCTAATCGTTCATGGCGTGCGTCTGCAGCCGGGAAAGCCTACCGCTTTCGGGGTCGTGGCTGGCAAGCCTGTGGTCTGCCTGCCCGGATATCCGGTGGCTGCGCTCTTCGATCTCTATCTATTCGTGCGCCCAGCCCTGCAAAAGATGGGCCGTCGCTGCGACCTACCGCCGATAGTCTCGGCAAAGCTGGCGAGAAAGATTCCCTCTCGACCGGGATACCAGAGTCTGGTCAGAGTGGCCCTCAAGAACGGACAGGCCGAGCCCATCATGATCTCAGGAGCGGGCATCCTCAGCTCTGTGGCCAGGGCGGACGGCTTTGTGGTCGTATCGGAGGAGAAGGAGGGCCTGGAAGCAGGGGAGACTGTGGAGGTTATATTGTTCGAATAATAGGCTTGACCTACTGCATTTCCCACTGTTTAACATACATCGGGGTTTGTGCAAGCTCGTGCATCATTCCGTAAGATCTGCCTGAGGGATAATACTCCGCCCCCAACTGAATTCTGCCTGCGGTTTTTTCCCCGGCCATGTGCTCGATGAAGGCCAAGGCCAGGTCAATTCCGGCGGAAACGCCGGCTGATGTCCAGACCCTTCCGTCCCGCACCACTCGATCCTCCACCACAACCACGTCGCCTAATTCACGTAGCCGTTCGAGGGATGCCCAGTGGGTGGTGGCTTTCCGGTTGGTGAGCAGACCGGCCCGGTGAAGGATGAATGTGCCGGTGCAGACAGAGAGCACCGCTCGGCAATGCTTTGCCTGGTCTGCCACGAATTTAACCAGAGCGGGATTGTCCACCTCAAGGCGCGTGCCCTGCCCTCCCGGAACCAGGAGAAAATCAAGTGGAGGACAATTCGAGAAGGCGACATGAGGATTTATGGACATGCCTTTATCGCAGACTACGGCGGCGAGGCTCTCAGCAACCATGAGGCAGTTCTCGGGCCCTGCAGCATGCTTGCTCCAAAAAGATATCATCTCCCAGGGCCCGACCAGATCCAGCTCTTCCAGCCCCGGAAAGATTAAAAATCCGAAATTCATGCGCCCAGCTACCAGGGCTTTTGGGCCTTCATCTTTTTAAGATACTCTCTCTTGGACAGCCCCCTGTTCTCCTTCAGCTTCTCCTTGAGAACTGATCCGTGCTCCTTGAGCCATTCGAACTTTGTGCAGGAGTCCAGATCGCTGCAGAAGCTGCACAGCTCGTAGCCCCTCTCCCGGGCGCAGATCCTAATGGTGCAATCGGGTGGCCCTCCACCGTTCTCGCACCCGGCGCAGCAGGCATACTTTGCCATCCAGTCCAGGCCTCTGTCCATGGCAGTCCAGTCGATGACCTCTCCCCCAGGCACAAAAGGAGACCACATGGGGATTTGGCAGTCTACAATGTGCTTTTTGGTCCGTGCAGCAGTCTCGGCTACGGTGCCGCTTCCCAGGGGGCATGAACCGCAGACGATGCCGCAAGGTCCGGCTTGATCTTTAATTTTGTCCAAGGCATCTTCCATAGTACAGAAGTATATCACCCGGAAATATTTATACTATTCTTTTTCGGGCCGTTAAGATAACTTTGCACCCAGGCAATTCCCGCGAATTCGGCTCCGATTGGATGGGAAGAAAGCTCCCTCGCGACCGGGCTATTTGAGTCTGGTGAATGAGGCGCTCAAGAAACGGGGGGGTCGAGCCCATCATGATCTCAGGGGCAGGTATTCGACAGTTTTGTAGCTAGGACGGACGGCTTCGTGCTGGTGCCCGATGAACGGGAGGAGAGAGAGGGGAGGGGCGATGGAAATAATGATGATGTTTAAGCAGTCTTTATATAGAAGTTCAAACAACATATAGCTGTTAAATTAGAATTTGTTGAGGTAATTAATGTCTGGACAATTCAGTGGCACACCCATATACATTCTCAGAGAAGGCAGCCAGAGGACAGCCGGAAGAGATGCACAGAGATCGAACATCATGGCAGCTAAGGCCGTTGCCGGCGCAGTGAGGACCACTCTCGGCCCCAAGGGCATGGACAAAATGCTGGTAGACACCATGGGCGACGTTGTGATCACCAATGACGGCGTTACCATTCTTAAAGAGATGGATATCGAGCATCCCGCGGCCAAGATGATGGTGGAGATTGCCAAGACCCAGGACCAGGAAGTCGGTGATGGCACGACCACTGCGGTTGTACTGGCCGGAGAATTGCTCAAGCAGGCTGAGGAGTTGCTGGAGCAAGAGATTCATCCTACTGTAATTGCGGCGGGCTACAGAGCTGCAGCAGACAAGTCTATGGAGATTCTCCAGGGGCTGGCCATAAAGGTCTCGGCAAAAGATGAAGATCTTCTCAGGAAGATCGCCATCACTGCCATGACCGGCAAGGGCTCTCAATCTGCTCGCGATGAGCTGGCTGCAATGGCGGTTCATGCAGTCCAGTCGGTAGTGGACGAGGATGGGACTGTCGATACCGACAACATCACCGTAGAGAAGAAAGTTGGGGGCGGAATCACCGACTCCATGCTTGTGAGCGGAGTGGTCATTGATAAGGATCGGCTTCACCCCAACATGCCCAAGTCCGTTGCCGATGCCAGGATCGCTCTCCTGAACGCTGCCGTGGAGATAGAGAAGACAGAGGTTGATGCCAAGATTCAGATCACCTCCCCGGATCAGCTACAGGCTTTTCTGGATCAAGAGGAGAACATGCTGAAGGGCATGGTCGATAGGATCGCATCCACTGGTGCCAATGTACTGTTCGTCCAGAAAGGCATCGATGACCTGGCCCAGCACTTCCTGGCCAAGGCCGGAATCTACACCGTGCGCCGTGTCAAGAAGAGCGACATGGAGAAGCTGGCACGTGCCACAGGCGGAAGGGTTGTCACCAGCATCCACGAGATCTCCAAGGAAGACCTGGGCAAGGCTGGCCTGGTTGAGGAGAGGAAGGTCTCAGATGAGAAGATGACCTTTGTCGAAGATTGCAAGAACCCCAAGTCGGTATCCATCATCCTGCGGGGCGGAACTGAGCACGTGGTCGATGAGCTGGACAGGGCCATGGAGGATGCGCTTCGCGTTGTCGGCGTGGCTGTGCAGGACAAGCTCCTTGTTGCTGGCGGAGGCGCACCTGAGGTAGAGCTGGCTCTGAGGCTTCGAGCTTACGCCTCCACAGTGGGAGGACGCGAGCAGTTGGCCATTGAGGCCTTCGCCAATGCCATGGAGGTCATACCCAAGACCCTGGCCGAGAATGCAGGCTTGGACCAGATCGATTCCCTGGTATCGCTTAGAAGCCAGCATGAGAAGGGCGTCAAGAGCGCTGGCCTGGACATGGACACCGGTAAGCCCGTGGACATGCTGAAACTTGGAGTTGTTGAGCCGCTCAGGGTTAAAACCCAGGCCATCAACTCTGCAGCCGAGGCAGCCATCATGATTCTGAGAATCGATGATGTCATCGCCTCCAAGTCCGGCGGACCGGGCGGAATGCCCGGAGGCGCAGGCGGCATGCCCGGCGGCATGGGCGGAGAGGACTTCGAGTAGAGTCCTAGCACCCATTTTATATTTTCTTTTTTCTTGAGTCAAATCAGATACAAATTAAGTCGAAGTCAATTTTCTCATTGCCGGCGAGCTATGGCTCTTGATGAATAGGCAAAATTATCTATCTATTCGTCTCTCAAAAAGGAGAGCAAAAGGAAGGCCACAATATGAGAGTCTCAGTAATCCTCGCCCACCCCCGTCCGGGCAGCTTCAATCACGCCATCGCACAGACTGCGGTGCAAGCGCTTGTGCGAAACGGCCATCAGGTCGCTTTTCATGACCTCTACCTGGAATCCTTCGATCCCATCCTGCGTTCTGCAGAGATTGCCAAAGATGCGCCGCTTGACGACATGATCAGGCTTCACTGCCTGGAAATTGCAATGGCAGAAGGGATAATAATAATTCATCCCAACTGGTGGGGCATGCCTCCCGCTATCCTCAAAGGCTGGGTAGACAGGGTCATGCGACCCGGCCTTGCCTATGAGTTCCTGGAAGGCGACGGAGGCGAGGGAGTGCCCCGCGGACTGCTTAGGGTCAGGCGGGCAATCGTCTTCAATACTTCCAACACCCTTTCCGAGAGGGAGCAAAACGCTTTTGGCGATCCTCTGCATACAATTTGGAAAAACTGCATCTTCGGACTATGCGGCGACGCAGAATTTTACCGCAAAACTTATTCCGTGGTAGTGACCAGTACTCATGAACAACGAACGGCCTGGTTGGATGATGTCCGGGCGATAGTTGACGAAAATTTTCCAGGATAAAGCTTGCAGCCATCTCTTGTCCCCTCATGACTTTGAAGAAGAGCAACCTGAGCGAAATTAGATATACTAGGAGGAGATTGGCAATGAAGGCGTCACGTGGAATATACCGGGCGGCTCGGACAGCCCGAGATATCAAAATCCTGGGTTCGCGGTAGATTATGGTGTGGCTGACAAAAACCAAAAGCCCAAGGCAAAAGTTAAAAAGCGATGATAGAAAGAAAGCAACGCTAATGAGAAGGAAGTGAAAATTATGAGTGAAGCCAGAGACAGAAAAATGAAACGCGAGCGCAGATTTGAAATGCAAAAGGCCGAAAAAGTCCTGCGGGCGTGCAGGAGCAGAAGAGGCTATGAGCTCTTTCAAGAGCCGGAGAAGAAAAAGGATAAAAAGGAGACATAGGGGCTATTTGGGCGTCACTTCTTTTTTTTGCCGATTAATTTCGTCTCGCATCCGGCTGTTTTCAATGCCATTAAGTACCGGAGGAGAGGCCCATCTTGACAGTGGCGGCAATATTGCCGTCTTTGTCCGCCAGGCAGTCGAGCCTCAGATCACCGTTGGGTTTTCAGGCCCGCTTCTCGATCGGGAAGCTGATATGGTCCTCTGTCTTTGTAGATCAACTCGACGAAATATCATAAAAAAATATATCTAAACTAGACCGGGCCGCAACATATGCTCTGCGCTTGTCGGATATCGCCGCTGGCGGTCCTTCCGGCGCTCGCAGGCCCGGTCCCCACAGCGCGCCCGCCTGCCCGCGCGGGAGACATCATGAGGTCGTCCCTGCTATTTTCCGGGCTTGGGTCCCGGCTTTTTCGATGCAAAACACTTTATATCAAAGATCTCATTGTTATCTTTGAGTTATTGATTTTACGGAAAGTTCAGTACAGCCCTGCGATCCGCAAAATAGATGCCGGGGGGACAATGAAAAGCTACAATTTGTTAGAGGATCTAAAGGAGACCTGGCCGGAGAAGTTCGCCACAGAAGAAGAGATATTCAGCCATATACATGCCGGCGATAAGATCTTCATAGGCACTGGCTGCGGCGAACCCCAATACATGGTCTCCGCTCTGGTGAACTATGTCGGCAATAATCCCAAAGCGTTTTTCGGTATCGAGATCATACACGTATGGACAGTGGGCGCGGCACCCTACATGGATGAAAAATTTCGCGACAACTTCCGGCTCGACTCATTCTTCATAAGCGAAGGCACGAGAAATGCGATCAACAGAGGCGCAGCTGACTACACGCCCATATCTCTTTCCGCTGTCCCTGGCCTCTTTCGAAGGGAGATCCTGCCAATAGACGTAGCGTTAATCCAGACCTCTCCTCCCGATAAGCACGGATACATGAGCCTGGGAATAAGCGTAGATATAGTAAAGGCTGCCACCCAGAAAGCATCATTGATCATGGCCCAGATAAACACCCATATGCCTCGCACTCAGGGTGACGGCTTCATAAATATAAAAGATGTTGATTTCATTATTCCTCACGATGAACCATTGTTGCAGTATACGGTAGAAGATCCGGGGGACAGCATCAAAGCGATAGGCAAGTACGTTGCCCGGATCATCGAGGACGAATCTACATTGCAGGTTGGATATGGGATTATACCCAATGCAGCGGTCGCATACCTTGGTGAGAAAAAGCATCTTGGGGTGCATACTGAGCTTTTGAGCGACGGCATCATTGATTTGATGCAAAAAGGCGTGATTGATAACAGCAGGAAGGCCATCGATACAGGGAAGACTGTAGCATCCTATTGCATGGGAAAGAGTGAGACTTACGAGTTCCTGGATGAGAATCCAACAGTTTCATTCAGAACCATTGATTATGTTAACAACCCACTGAATATTGCCAAGAATAAGTTGATGACTGCTATCAACAGCGCCATGGAGATTGATTTAACCGGTCAGGCTACTGCAGAATCGCTTGCCGGCACATTCTACTTTGGCATTGGCGGCCAGGCGGATTTCATGAGAGGTGCAGCGCTTGCGCCGGGAGGCAAGAGCATCCTGGCTCTTCCCTCAACCGCCATCAACGACACCATTTCCAGGATAGTGCCATCCCTGCAGGAGGGAACGGGAGTGACTCTTACCAGAGGAGATGTGCACTATGTGGTAACTGAGTACGGTATCGCATATCTTCACGGCAAGAATATCAGGGAACGGGCTATGGATCTCATTGCTATTGCCCATCCCAAGTTTCGGCCGTGGCTCATCGAAGAGGCCCGGAAACTCTTGCTCATCTACAAAGATCAAGCCTTCGTACCAGGTGTGAATGGTGTGTACCCGGTGGCTTTAGAGACATTCAGGACAACAAGGAGCGGGTTGCATCTTCTCCTCAGGCCGGTGAAGATCGGAGATGAGCCCTTGATGAAGGACTTTTTCTATGCCCTTTCCAATGACAGCATGTACAAGAGGTTCATGTCCGTTCGGATGGACATGCCCCATGAGCGGCTGCAGGAGTTTGGGATAGTGAATTATGCTGATAGTATGATGATCCTGGCCATTATTGAGGGCGATAGCAGAGAGACCATCACAGCAATTGGGCAATATGAGATAAATGAGAAGATGCATACCGCCGAGGTTGCGCTGGTGGTAAAGGATGAGTATCAAAATATGGGCGTAGGCCACGATCTGCTCCTTTATCTCACCCGCCTGGCCAGACGACGGGGCCTGCTGGGTTTTACTGCCGAGGTCTTGGTTGAGAATAAGCCCATGCTCGATCTCTTCAAGAAGATGGGATTTGATACGTAAGAGAGAAGTGAGGACGGGGTCTATGAAATGCGCATGGGGTTTGGTGATCTTGGGGGTTAGCCTTCTGGGCGGTGGGCTGCGATAAAATCGGCGCGTATGGGATCAGTTCTCTTTGCTGCCCTCCGATTTGTCCCACTCTACCATCATGAGCAGAGATTCTGGTACCACAATACATTAGTTGCATCTTGTCAATTATCTGCAGGCCTCACGCCTGTTATGTTTGATCCAACGGCTTTTTATCGAATATACTAAGAATAAAAGATATGAAAAATTGGAATTTACTACTGACTGTCATCATGCTGTGGAGTGCAACGGTTTTCTTCACTCAATCCGCTTTGTCAGAAGAATCGATGGGCATTGCAAATGAATCACTAAGTGCCTCGCCCAGTGAGACAGAACTTATCTCATTTGTTGAGTCAGCTGTAGCCTACGCCCAAGAGAATGGCAAAGATCGGGCGCTAAGGGAGTTCAGCAATAAGACTGGATCGTTTGTAGGCGGAGATCTCTACATCTATGCCTACGACTTCAATGGAACTAATATCGCACATCCATTCAAACCGGAATGGATAGGCGAAGATAAGCTGAACTTAACAGATTCTAATGGCATCCTGCTCATAAGGGACTTGATCAACGTTGCTAAAAAAGGAAGTGGATTTACCTACTTCATATTCCCCAACCCCGCTCATGATAATGTGGATGAGCTCAAACTCGGTTATGCGATGAAAGTGGATGAGAACTGGTGGCTGGGTTCCGGAATATACCTCTCCAACATTTCCGCTTCTTTTGATCAGGAAGAGAGAGACGGACTGGCAGCCTTTGTGAATGAGGCACTGCAGTTCGCCCAGGAGAACGGCAAAGAAAGATCTCTGGAGGTTTTTAACGATCCTGTAGGCAATTTCACAAGAGATGGACGTTATATCTTTGCCTATGACTATGATGCACGAACCCTGGCTCTTCCTTACCAGCCGGACCTAATAGGCACAAACCGCATCGATGTCCAAGATCCAAATGGAGTCTATTTCGTCCAGGAGGCCATCGACATAGCCAAAAAGGGGAATGGTTTGCACTATTACATCTATGCTGATCCATCCAGAAACATGACTCAGGCACTAAAGCTCAGTTATGTGGCGAACGTCGATAATGCCTGGTTCATCGGCTCCGGGATCTATTCAAAAGGTGAAACAGCAAGCTGATTGTAAGCTCTTTCATCTTATTTTTTGATTCGTCCAAAAAAAAAGCCATGATCACGTTCGGCAACCATGGCTATTTGGTTTTCTCTTATGGCAATTTCGACTGCATTTCAGGGCTCAATTGTTTGACAAGCTCTGCATTGTACGAACCAGTAGGCTGTAGACCTATCTCATTTTCGAATATCTGCTGAGCCGCGACAGCATAAGTACGCGATATCGCTGCAAGCGACCCATCTTTGACTGCCGGATCAACGTCGGTCGTAAAGATTGAAACGGTTTTGTCGCTGTTGCAGACAATCTCGAAAGTGCGCAGTTGCTGAGGGAAATCCCTTAATGATGATGTTTCAATCTCCCAGAAGCCGAGTTCAGGATGGTCAGCATCAGGTGATTTTAATGCGGTAACTTTATTTTGATGACGATGTCCCGCGATCCACAGGATGAGATTCGGATATTTATGAAGTTTAGCCGTCAGATTCTCCTCTGATACATAAGAGTTGGACCACCAACCGATAAAGGAACCAGCTGGTTCGACGTCTATCGGTATGTGCGCAGCGATGATCATGAGCTTGCCTTCAGCCTGACCCTTATCAAGTTCTTTTACAAGCCAGTCATAACGTTCATTGTCAAGAGTGCCATGTCCATAGCCTTGAACATTAAGATCGTTTTCGCGTTGGGTATCATCGAGCACAATGACCTTGATCGGTATATTCGACTTCGGTTCGAAAGTATAGCAGGCGAACCCCGTTTTTACATTAGATTGATTGAATCCATGTCCCTTCGGACTTGAGGATGTATTTAAAAATTCGCTCATCCACTCATTTCTAGAAAGCGGACGGCGGTTCGGATCGGCTGCAAGTACCTTCGGAGGTACTGCAAAGTCTTTGACTGGTCCTACACCAATAATGTCACCGTAAGGCGTCCGGCCGTCGATTGAACCTATATAGAAACCACGACTATCTACGCCAAGAGGGTCAGTTAATATATTACCCAAGTTGAGGATGTTCTCACCAGTATAAGCCAGTCGGAGGTAATCGTTCACTGGATTTGAACCTATCCAGAAATGATCGTGGTTGCCGAGAGTCTGATACCATTTGATCGTCTTATTGAGCCCCGCCGCCTTGTATTCATCCTGATAATCATTATAAGGTCCGGGGATTGGATCATCCTTGACACCGGAATCCGGGTCTATATTCTTGCCGTCAAGAACATCGATATACCATCTCAGTTCGTTATACTGAACGTTGTTGATGCTATCGCCCAGAGAGATGCCGAAATCAAACTGATCTTTTTTGTGAAGGGCGTTTATCGTCTGGACGGCCGCGTCGAGAACCTGGGTTGTATAAAGCATAACCGGCGAGTATGCCGAAGAAACACCGCCTTTGTAGCCCAAATAGATCACTTGAGCAGGAGTTTCTTTATCGGTGATATGGATGTCGGTCATGGCAAAAAATTTCAGAAGTCTTGTAGAATTAGTGGCTGATGAACCACTATAATTAGTCTGCATGATGTCGAGCCGTTTTACAGAATCGATACCAGGTCCATAACTCCAATTGCCATAGCCGTTTTGATTGAATTTTGACATCTCATAAGGAAGAACCTTCTCCGAACCAGAAGGTATCGAGACAGGCACGACTGTCCTCTGGAGCGTTGTAAAAACATCGGACGCAACCGGGTATCCTTCGAGCTGACTTTTATTTCCATCGACACTTTTGCAGCATCCTGATGAAGTGAAAATCAGCATGCCCACTAAAAAGACTAAACATAACTTTTTGTATTCATAATAAGATGGTTTCATAAAACCCCTCCACCGTTAATTCTCTGTAAATTCATCAGTTTGCACCTTATCGTCGTCATACCAGGAAGCATACTTGGATAATATATGTCGGACCAAACCCTTACTTCTATGCTCTGGCTCCTTGGCTGTCAGTAGCAAACCAATCCGATTGATTTTCCATTTTTTGATATAGATAATTTAACATATAACTATTTAAAATCAATGGTTAGGTCATACACATAAGTAGCGCACGGTTTCAAACAAATCGTGTGGGGGATGAGATCCGCGCCACTCTGCTACCAAGCTACTGATTTTGCCGGTATGTACGCAAGTGTAGTTTATATCTCAGGAGCTATCGGTTCCTGATCTGAAACTCACATTAATTCTTTGGAGAAAAAAGTAAGGGGCACTGTCTCTAAAAAATATATTTCCAGTCGTTTTTCATGCTTACTACCTGCCAGCCCCATTCTCCAGCGACCTCAAGTCCTTTATCCAGTCTTCCGACCGCGGATTCATTATCATAGGCGTACTCGCGGATAGGATCGTCGTGGTGATTAAGTAAACCCATGCCTTGCCTATCGCCTGCGGTGGTGAATTGGAGCATAGGAATATCCCCATCCGAGTTGCCGTATGCAAAGATAGGGCGACGTCCGATGTTCTGCTGAATTTCCTTCGCCTTCTCCTGACCGTCATTGATGACCAGGATTTCAGGAAGCTTCATGACAGAGCAGCTACTGTTATTTTCAATGAACTGTAACTTAAAGGCCGAGCCTATCACCTGTTCAGTGGGGATTCCATATACCTCATCAGAGAATGCACGGACGAAGTCCTCGTCTCCTCCCGTCACTATGTAGGTCTTGAAGCCCTCGGTTCGCAGATAGCTCAATAACTCTAACATGGGTTTATAGACGCAACCGGTATATGGGAGCCCGAAGTGAGGATCCTTGGATCTATTGAGCCAGTTTCTTGCTAAACTCACGTATTCGTCGGCAGTCAAATTCGAACTGGTGGTGGCATAGATTTGCATTATCTCTTTGGTGCTGAAGTTGCTGGCAGCGGATCGTTCCCCAGAAAGGATAGAACTGAAGGGTTCCGTATCATTCCATTCTGGATGCTCAGGGGCCATATCCTTAACTCGCTCGAACATGAAGCCGGACTGGACGTAATCCGGATACTCGCGCCATAGAGTGCCATCGTTGTCAAAGGTGGCGATTCGCTCAACTGGTTCTACATAGTCAGGATTGCTCTTGTTAGTAACATTTGCCACAAAACTGAGGATGGCAATTTTTGCCGGTCTCTCGTTCCAAGAGGGAAGAGGATCTACAGCACTCTGACTGGAAAGCTTGGGATTTGTATCGACTACATTAGGTTCAACTGCCATTGCCGATGATGATATGTGTACAAGAGCTACTACAAATATAATCAAATATATACCAATCTTCATTTTGTCACCACACTTCATTTTACTCTTTACATTTTTGACTAAGATGTATGCGAGATATATTTGAAATTTGTGGCAAAAAAAACAGAATGTGGTGGTCGGTCATGGTCTTTATTTTGCATCTCATTTCAAAGTGCATGGGTATATAAAATCCAAGCTATTAGGACTCTACATAATTTAATAATGGCCGAAAAATTGGTTGCCGCGCTTTGCGCGGCAAGAGCGAGGAACGTATTACCTGCAAATCTCTCAAGAATACACGAATTAGATAGACGTATCCTACCGGGGATGCGCCATCGAAGCTCAAAAGACTTGAATGGTGCTGTTTCAAGCGGCGGTAGGTAACGCACCTGAAAAAGTTGAATGCCGATCGGATCAATAGATTCACGCCTTAATGGGCGTAGTATGCCTTAATTCAGCTAGGTCTGGAGTATCTCGCCATGCACAGGGCGGCCCCGGCATAAAGCTTGGGTGGAGACTGCAATGGACTTGTCATCCAGAGGTGCTTTCTAGGGATGCCTGCAATATTGGACGCGGTGGATCGGCGCTGATCCGTCTGATACTCGATTATGCTGTTTTTTAAAATCCAATCATTATCGATCAGCTGGCAACACGAAATCCGGGCGAGGAAGAATATCAGAAGAGTTTGGCAGGAGAAAAGCGGAGGCGATCCGGATGATTTCAGATCACCTCTCTTAGCATAGTCTATCACGACCACCAGTAACCGTTATGGTATGTGTATGGATACCAATAATAGCGATAAGTGTATGGGTAATAGTAGTCGTAGTTGTATTGATAATAGGATGGATACCAGGCACTTCCTATATAGGAATAGCGATATGGATGATAGGTTTTCCCTTGATGGCTGTAATAGGTAAAAGGATCGTACCCCCAGCTCCCCACGCTGCTGGGATAATCATAGGGTGTGTATCCGCTACCAAAAACCCAACTAGGTGGAAGCCATGCCTGTTCTTGATCATGATCCGATTGTGCCAAGCAAATTGATGCTACAATCAGCATAGCTGGCAATAGCAATAAGGCCACAAATTTCTTGTTCATGTTAACCTCACCTATTTGGAATAGTAGATCTGTGAGCTATTAAAGATATTCCGTCGTAGACCTTCTCCCTTGATATCTCTGTTACATTTCCGGCTCTTGTTACGAGATATTCAATAGCATAATATGGATGCGAGCCGCAGCCACATAGTTCGCTATCGAAATAGATGGACCTTGTAGCCACCCTCAGTCTCTTCTGCGTATGTCGGTCCTATGAAAGACGTTACTGGGAAGTAATCCTCTGGGACGGATGTATAATATCTTGGCAATGAACCTGTCAGTGCCACGGAAAAAGCCACTGCCTCCTCTTTTGTCTCGACCGGAGCAAATATCGACAGGAATTCTTCTTTGCTACTGATCAACTTGAACTCCTCGCCTTGCTTAGCGATATATGAGGGCAATATGCCCAGATAAAACATATCTGTATGGAAACATAGAAATTACCAGCTTATGTAGATCCATCATTTATAATGAATATATCGTCTGAGACGGAAATGAAATACGAGTTACAGTGACATTCCCATCTCTCGTGCCCTCTCCAGCTCTCCCTGCCTTTTTCCGATCTCTCCCCGCTCGTAGGCCTGAGCGAGCAGGCTTCCCGCATCCAACATGCCCAGGTAGTCGAAGGACATGGAAAACATCTGCAGGAGCGGCCCGCAGCATGCTGCTCCCTCCTCAGAGGGAGTTACTATCAATCCCTTCTTGCCCGCAAGCTTTCGGCTGGCGATATAGGGCCGCAGCCTGTCGATAAAAAGCTTCATCTTGGCGGTGGGCCCGTACCAGTAGATGGGCGTCCCGAAGATGATGAGGTCGGCTCCCTCCAGCCGGACATAGATCTCCCCCATTCCGTCCGAGAGAGCACATGTGTAGCCGGACTGTTCCCTCTTGCAGCCGCGGCAGTCCAGGCAGGGCAGGATCTCATAGTCATAGAGGCGTAGCTTTTCCGCGACGTGGCCCTTCAACACCGCTCCCTTGAGCATCTCATCTACAAGAATCTCGGTGTTGCCGCCTTTTCTTGGACTTGCCAGCACTGCTAAAACCCTCATCTTCTGATCCTTGCTCCATCCACTGGTTTTGCACTTTTTGCACTCATTTGTACCACTCCAGGCTTTCTTCCACAAATCTTATGAACGATATGAAGAAGTCCTTTGCATCCTGATTCATGCCTGTCTGGGATACCATTTTTTCTGCCCGGCCTGCATGCTCTCTTGATATTGACTTTGCCTCATCCAGAGCGCCGCAATCCCTTATCAGGCTCTGAACATATTTGATTTCTGAGTCCTCAAGACTCCTCTCTTCCCGCATAATCGCAGCCAGGCGTTTTTCCTTTTGCAGAGCCAGGATGACGTGCAGCGGCTTTTTCCTTTTGCCGATGTCCCCACATGGAACTCTCCCATACTGCTCCTCTGTGGCAAAGGTATCGATTATATCATCCTGAATATCGAAAGCAAATCCTATGTGCCTGGCAGCACCTACAATCAGCACCAGATCCTTTTCAGAGGCAGATGCCAGCATTGCTCCGACGAGCATTGACGCCTTGAAGAGAGAGGCAGCTCTCCTGCCGGCCATGATCTCCCATTCCTTGACGTCTGGATCCCTATACTCGAAGAGCATGTCCAGGACCTGGCTCTCGTTGACTGCCCGAAACTCTTCGGCCAGTAGTCTTGCTGCATCCACAAGCTTATTTTGCTCAAAGCCGGACTGCATTAAGCGCTCTATGGCCAGGGCATAAAGAATATTTCCGGCAAACATGGCCGAGCCGACGCCGAAGCGTTCATCAAATCCCCGGGCGATAGTTTTGTGCAGCGTGCTACCGCCTCTTCTTTTATCCTCTGCATCTACTATATCGTCGTGTATGAGGATGCTGTGCCGATACAGCTCAATGCAGGAGCATACTCTGACGATTCTGTCGTCAATTTTGCCTGTAAAGCCCTGGTAGATGATAAGTGTGCTGCATGCAGACAGCCTTCTTCCGCCTCTCTGCACAAACTCACGGGTAGCATCATAAACATCTCGCAGGAAGGGATGGTACTCTTGGCCTTCTTTTACCATCTCATCCAACAGGATCTTGAGGTCTTCCTCTATGATTGCCCCATAGCTATCGAGAACATTTCTGTAGTCCATTGAGCTTTTAGCCTCCACACATTTTCATCTGATGATATATTTTAAAATTAAACTTAAAACACCAACTTCCAGAGCATTTTTGGATTCTGCTTGAACAGAAACTTCAGCAGGTCTCGCGTATTCATCTTGGAGAGGTCCTTCCCATGCAGCGACTGCGCCAGATGGTTCAGATCATCATCTGTGAGCTTCAGGAAGGAATTTTTAGCATGATAGCGTCTCTCTATCTGCTTGCCGATAGATGATCTCCATCTGTCCTCATATTTTTTAAGGGCGGCTGTACTTACATCCCCCGAAGATACTGCTTTAGCTGCAGTCTCCCCTGCCATCATTCCCGCCCTCATGGCATTTATGATCCCGCCTCCGGTGAGTGGATCGGATTGATGGGCAGCATCTCCAACCAGGATTATGCCGTCTGATGTTGTATTATTCATTGGGCCGGAGGTGGGAATTCCTCCTGCCACCATCTGCAAAATATTTGCATGAGGCATTTTTCTCTGCAAAAATCTATCCAGCAGCCTCAAGGGCTCGCCTGGGCCGGATTGAGAGCCCTGTAAGCCGATGCCCACGTTGGCAAGTCTGCCTCCTTTGGGAAAGATCCATGCGTAGCCTCCCGGAGCCATTATGTTCCCGAAAAAGAACTCACAGTATTCCTGGTCAATGCCGGCGTCCAAAACCTGATACTCCGCACAAACCATTATGTCCTCCGGTTTTAGTCTGGTGTCTATTCCCGCCCACCTGGCCACCTTGGACTCGACGCCGTCCGCGCCTATGATCAGAGGGGCCTCGATCCGGAGGGGCTCGCCCCTACAGATAGCTGATACGGCGCAAGGCATGCCGCCTTTCCTGATCAATCCGGTAGCCCGCGTCTTGACAAGGACCTTTGCACCTGCATTGGCAGCCTGGAGGGCAAGGCCACGATCAAAGGTTTTCCTCTCCAGAATGTATCCGCCCACTCCGCCGCCGCTATCCACGGTCGTGAACACATTATCGCCATTGGGTGAATACATCCTTACCCCATTTACCTCCGTTGATATCCACTCGGGCTGCACCTTGATCAATTCTCTAAGTTCCGATCTGATGCTCACTCCCTCGGCGCATCTGATTGGCTCTCCTATCTCCTGCCGCTTTTCCAACAGTACAACATTCAGGCCCGACTCAGCCGCGGTCTTGGCAGCCACAGAGCCTCCCGGGCCCGCACCTATTACAACTACATCGCACTTCATTCGATCTGCATCATCCTGGCTAGTGCCTTCTCCAGCTTCTTCTTTGTCCTTGTATTCGGATTAAGCAGTATATTCAGATCTCTTTTTATTTTTGTGTAATTCTCCTCAGAAGCGGGGCAATCTTCGTAGATCTCCACGCCCTGAAGACCAATTTGACTGGGACTGAGAAATGGGCTGCATCTGCATACCATTGGTCTCGCCTGATATATTTTGCAGCCCTTCTTCGCTTCATCGTAAAAGCGGCATGGCATTGTTGCCTTAAGGGCCCGCAGGTCAGTCTCGCTGGGGTGAGGGATTGTGTATTCTTCTATCATTTCTTCTTCTGAAATATTAAAAAAGCTTGCCAATCTGCGAATATCTTTGGGATAGATATCAATGGGATCAGCTACCCGGCAGCAATGGCCGCAGCGCTGACATTGGAAATCCATCTGGATCTGTATGCGCAGATAATCATAGGGATCTAAGGACATAGATTGTGACTACCTCATGTCGCCGCCAGCATGGTTGGGGGCAGATCTTCACATTGGGATGATCCTCGATCTGCATGCTGTTATTATTTAGACCTTTCCGCATTTGTATCAATCGAAAAGACTTATTATGTAATAGTAATAAT
>JBATEC010000114.1:0-2428 GCA_049663825.1 Methanothrix sp.
TCCAGACTGCCCGAAGGATGTAAGCTGAAAATATTTCTAGATCGCATGGAGACTGAATTAAATGTTAGAAACAGAATTTAAACATACGGGCCGAGTATATAAAGTCCAAACATTCGGGACTCTACAGCGAAAGCTTAGAGTACAAATTTATAGGAAAAATGATACTAAGGTATATGTATGATACAACCTTTTGATAGCACACTGATTGGAGAAGCACTGGTAGGAGAAGGGCCGGAGATCGCCCATATCGATCTCGTAATTGGGCCTAAAGGCAGCTACGTAGAGCAGGCATTTGTCAGTGCCCTGGCTTCGCCCGCGAAGGGGCATACACCCTTGCTGGCGGTCTTAGAGCCCAACCTGCCTGCCAAGCCTTCCACTCTTATGGTAAACAAGGTCACCATCAAAGGCGCCGAGCAGGCCGTACTCATATTCGGCCCAGCCCAGGCGGCTGTGGCCAAGGCCGTAATGGACTGCGTGGCGAAAGGGACCCTGCCCCAGGAGCTGGCCGAGGAACTGATGATTATCGTATCCTTGTTCATAGAGTGGGATGCAAAAGACAAGAAAAAGGTCTACGAATATAACTATTTGGCCACAAAACTGGCCATCGAGCGTGCTGTAGCCAGGAATCCCAAGGTATCGGAAATACTGTCCAAGAAAGACTCTGCAAAGCATCCCTTTGCCTAGACGAATTTCAAAGCGTTCTGCCGGCGAGGCGCTGAAAGTCATAGACTGTGCAACAGCGCCTCGTCGCGGAGAAGATTCACAGAGGATTCATATGAAATTGCTAATTGTGGCGTAGAAGCTAACAAGTCATCAATGTGAAAAAAAAGTTCATAAACGTCGGATCTAAATTTAGTTCATGTAATTTTCAAGCGTGAGTGGGACTGTGTGAAAAAGGAGAGTGAGGATATGCAAAAATCGAATAGCAAGTGCAAAAATGATACTAGATTCAAGCGCAAGTACAGGAACGTATTCCTTGTCTTTGCAGTGTTAATGATAACGGGAGTGCTCTTGGCCATATCAGCCTCAGCACAGGTAGATGACATCAACCAGCAGCCCAAGCTCACCGCTCTTGAGAGCGATAAATCCAGCCCTCAGGAAGCAGGCAGCTCCATAAAATGGACGGCCAAAGCAGAGGACCCGGAAAATGACATCATGTCCTTCGTTTTCCGTCTAAAAGGGCTTTCTACGAGAGACGTATGGAAGCCGGTAAACTCAGATCCCTCCGACAATACCTGGAAATGGGATACCAATTCAGAAGATGCCGGAAATTACCAGATAAGCGTCTCTGTTAGTGATGAAACACATGCGGGTCCACAATTTACGCCGGACGAGAAAATAGTTGATTTTACATTGACGGCGCCCCAGGCACCTGCAGAAACTCAGGTGCAGCCAACTGTTGAGCCTTTGCCGGTTGTGACGGCCCCAGAGCAAACCTACGTACCACCCGCTGAAGAGCAGCAACCTGTTTCGCAGGAACAGGTAACGCAGCCACTGGAAACAACGCCTACCAATATGGCCCCTGTCATGACCAGCTTGACACCGGTTCCAGCCAGCCCCCAGGAAGCCGGAATAGCCGTGACCTGGGAAGCAGTAGCCAGTGACCAGGAAAGCGACAGATTGCAGTTCATGTTCCTGCTGGACGATCAGCCTGTAACCGATTGGCAATATCAAAATCAATGGACCTGGGCAACCTCTGCCAGCGAAATTGGAGCACACAACGTAGAGGCAAGAGTTAGGGATGGGACACATAATACTGATGGCGATTCGTCCCAGACAGCAAGCTTCATCATAAACAAGCCCAATGAGATACCAGTAATATCCGATTTGTCCGCCGACAAGGCCAGTCCCCAGGAGACGGGCAGCATCGTGACCTGGACGGCTGCGGCATCTGACGCCGAGACTAATCCGATCTCATATAGGTTCTTTTTAAATGGACTTCCAGCAACCGATTGGCAGTCCAGCAACATATGGGCCTGGACAGCAGCCGAGGGCGAAGCCCAGGTAGAGGTTCAGGTTAGAGATGGAAAGCATTCTGAGGAAGACGGATTTGATGACAGCAAGAGTGCGACGTTCATCATATTGCCGCCCAATCAAAAACCAGCCATCATAAATTTCAGTCCGGACAAACTCAGCCCCCAGGAGACTGGCACGACTATAACCTGGACTGTAGAGGCCATGGACGCCGAGACCGATCCCCTGCAATTCCAGCTCTCCTTGGATGGACAGGTAATGCAGGACTGGTCGGACAGCCCCGTCTGGATCTGGACGGCTGCCGCAGAGCAGGTCGGACAGCATGCTATCGAGGCCAAGGTCAAAGATGAAAAGCATAATGCTGAAGGAGACAGCTCCAGCAGCGCCAACTTCGAGATAGTTCTTCCGCCTAACAACGCGCCGGTCATGAGCAGCCTGACTGCGGACAAAGAGA
>JBATEC010000115.1:0-11870 GCA_049663825.1 Methanothrix sp.
TAACTTCAAAGCGGGGCGCTCACTAACAAATGGCATGATATTAGATTGAGTACCAGGTATTAAAATATTGCCATGTTATTTTGGAAGCTGAACACTAGGTGACCAGTTTGCTTGTTTAAGAGAGAACCAATAGCATTAACGATGATCATATCGACCGGAAGAAGAGCTAATAATTCCCGAGCAATACGCAAAGACGATCCACAAACGTAATCTTGGTATATCTCATAAAATTTATTTTTTGGCATGGGTTTTACTGATCGTTTTCCGCTTTTGGTTAAGCTCCAGAGCTCTGCTGGGATGATATTTTCTCCATTCACAGAAAGAGTGGCAGTCAGCATCGTTTTACTATCTACATTGATCTTGTATGATGAGCCTAGTCCTTTGATATCGGAAAATGGATCAACCATCTTTATGGCCTCAATATATGCCGCACTATCACCTGCAAGTATCTTGGTTGAAAGCTTCGTTGCAGACTGCCATTCCTCGTATCCATTTTGATACGATGTCAATGCATCTTGATATTCCTTCTCATCGAGTTTCTTGGCTTCTTCAATTGAATCCAATAGCTGCTTCTTCTTTGC
Organism: Methanothrix sp.; assembly: GCA_049663825.1. GTDB lineage: Archaea > Halobacteriota > Methanosarcinia > Methanotrichales > Methanotrichaceae > Methanothrix. Next base: position 582 of record JBATEC010000115.1, read on the forward strand.
ATCTCCTCTTCCAAGAAGCTTATCGGATAATCCAATTTTTAGAGATGACAGATTTAACTTTGCAGCATCTTCATGATGATTCAAACGCTCCGGCTTTGCTGGTGGTTCTGAATGCTTAATTTCTGCCCAATCATAAATCTCTCCACATTCCTTATGGACAGATAACAGCAGATCTATATGATTTTGGTAAACTTGCACTTCGTAAGCAGCCTTCTCCGTTTCTTGCATTTTAGCAATCATTTTCTGCTGCTTTTGTAACTCTCGTTGATTTCGAACCGCTGCTCTATTCATCGCGCGTGCAAAGCCTTTCCATCCCATCAATAACCCTCCTTATCTTCTTTCAGGATTGTAAGATCTAGCGAAAAACCTTTGGGTCACAGATTTTACAAAAAAGAAAACGGTCGGGTGGGACCTATACTCCTGTAACGTGAATGCTGTTAAGAATCGAGTCAAATACTGAAATAGTCTTTTGGCCAGACGATCCAAGGGTATCGGCATAGACTTCATAGATGCCCTCCACTTTGGTACCGTCGAGAGTAGCTTTAGGAGCAGTGGCACCAGGATAATATTTGAATACAGCACCTATGGCTTCAGAGGGATTGGTTCCTGGATTGCCCACTGGATAAGCGTAAATCACACATCCTGTGGCTCCATCTATTGACCTGGGGACATACGTTAGACCACTGCCTGATCTTCCCGCAGCGGGAATAGAGTGTGGGTAAGGTTGTGATGTCACCGTAAGTTGTATCTCTAAAAAGGTATCTTCACTATTAGCGGCATTGACAGAGACCACATGGTACTGAGGATCGGTTTTCAGGTCATATGAGCTAACTGTTTTTGGTAGGGTGAATGATACTTTATATCCGTTTCCGAGATCGACGTTTACTTTTCCGGGCTTTATGTCCTTCTGTAGAGCACCCTCTGCCGATCCAACAACTAACAGAGCCACTAATAAGAGAACCAATCTTTTCATCATGCCAGCTAGATAATAAGGCCACAAGCATAAAACTTGTGATGTCAAACTGGTGTAATTGCTACACTCAGGATGTCTATCATTTAGCCCCCTTCTTGCGGTTTGTGCTCCTTGTCGCAGCTCGGAGTAGTTATGCAAGCCCCGCGTTTGCCATCGCTTTTTGCAATCTGCTCTTGGCCAAAGCCTCAACCTTATCCTTAAAATTCACCTCAATCTCGGCCCGGAATGGGTCAAACTCAAATCTCGGCATAGCCGGTCCCTCTTTGGCTGCCAGCTCCCGCCGGGCGTCAGTCCGCAGCTCCGCCATGATCACACTCTCGGGAGTCGTTGGGCCTTCTTTGGGCAGATCTGTCTCGCCCAAGGGCCCGGTGCCTTGCAGAACGTACTTGGCTGCGGCCAGGGAGACATTAAGATTACCGCTGTCAAGATGCAGTTCCACCACATCCTGAGCACGATTGACCAGGGATTTCAGCCGCTCGCTGGCCTCGGACCACAGCTCAACAAGCGGCCCGTTCATTTCGGCGATGAAATGAGGATCTCCCTGAAAGCGGTCGGCAAGGAAAACGATCGAAAGGTTTTTTATTCTCTAATTCCTTCCTCTTGAAGAATGAGCGAGGGAACTAACGATACTGAGAAGAAGGGCTTTGCTCAGCAGAAGCTCGAACTCAAGGAAAAGCTGGATCTTAAAAGCAAGCTGAATCTGGATGACGTGGATCTGGGCGTAACTATGCCTTCCACGAATGTAAATGAGTATATGCGGGTCTTAAGGCTGGCTCGAAAGCCCAGCCGCGAGGAGTTCAATATGATCGCCAAGATCTCTATGGCAGGCATAGGCATCATCGGCACCATGGGTTTTGTCATATATGCGCTGCTCACCGAACTGCCCAAAGCCTTCTAAAAAAAACTTTTAAAATTTTTTAACTCATTTCGAGCATACAACGCATATCTCTTAACACTCTTTAGCTTTGGCCTTATTTAGCGCACGCAATGTGGCTCCAAACTCCGATTCCACCAGATTTTTCACGCCCATGGTCTTGGGATGCAGATCCAGCTCAACAGTGACATGCTGGTGTCCCAAGTCGCGCAGGGGTTTGACCTGGCGCGGTCCGTTGGTGATAGAGAATATCTCCATGCCTTCCAGAGCCGATACCGGCAGGGCATGGGGAACACCCGAGATCACGGCAAAGTCGTAATGCTTTTTTGCAGCCAGTTCTTTCACCGCATCTCCTGTCACCGGGTACTCGTCCAGTCCGCCGATGAGCTGGAAATTCACATTCCGCTGCATTAGATCATGGGCAATATTGGCTGCGTCCCTTCTCACCTTGGGCAGGCCCACCTGGTCGTCCAAGTTGGCGAGAGTATCCACCTGATCACCGGCCACTTCAGCCACGGCTGCAGTAATGTCTGCAAACATGTAGGCGGTCTCTTTCTTGGCGTTGAGGATATTCAGGCCAGTCTTGCCTTGCCGGATGAGCTCCAGAAGCCTGGCAGCAGCCTCATATTTGAGATCTCCTCGTTCCGGAGCCAGGTACTCGCGGCTCGCCGCTCCGTAGAGTTTCTCTACGAGGGTGGCTTTATCGAGCAGGCTCCTCTGCCTGAGCAGCTCAGTCTCATCTATGATTCCCTTGTCTCTTGCCGCTTCCAAAGCGAGGATCACACCTTTGGTATTGTCTCTGTAGCCGGCATGAACCTCTACCTCCAAGACAGGTATGTCCAGGTCAGCATTGAGGACTGCCTGATGCAGATCGTCGCCGATGATCATGCTGCTGCAGGTCCCTGAGATGGCCATGAGTTTCGGATGGAACAATTCATTGGCCTTCTTGAGTAGGGCGGTGAGCGGCTGCTGGCCACCGAAGACGAATCCCGCTTCGTCCAGCGCTGTGGTGAGTACCCGCACACCGTCCTCCTCTAAGAGACGGGCATGCTTGAAGCAGCATCCGCTTGGGCCGTGCAGTATGACCACTTCGGCACCAAGGTCGCGCAGTGTGTAGAGAGCTGCCACAATGGAGCTTGGTCTGGGATGAAGTATTGTTAAGTTATCGCTTGTCATTTGTATCACCTAAAGCATTTTACACAGGAAAGCAGCCTTTTCGGGCAGTCTTTCTGAGCCTTTTCCAGTCCTTGCTGCAGATTTTTGGCGGTTGCCGCCCCCAGTTCTTCTGCCAGGGGGGCGAGCCTTTCTCCTACTATTATCAGTTTTTTCATCTCGTTTTTCCTTTGCCTGAGCAGGTCGGTGAGGGCAAGGATGTTCATGCCTTCACATACTGTTTCACTGTCCTCTCCCACCACTACGAACAGATCACTGCCAAAGGCCCGGTCGAGCGCCCGTGCCACATCTTTAACTTTGAGCCCTGAGTTGGAATTGTCGAAGAATGTCTGATCGGGCAGCCGCTTGATCTTCATGCGCCCGGAAAAGCCGTCAAAGCCACAGAGGGCCTGGGCAATCTCGCTCCTCGGTATGCCGGCCAGGTCTGCGGCAGCTGCAGCTCCTGCGATTGCCGTCTCATAGCCCATAAAGTCCAGATCTTGGCCCAAATCCAGATGCACCTCTTCTTCTGCAAAGATCAAACTATTCTGCCTGGCATAAACCCTTCCTCCTCCGGCAAAAGAAACATCCGGGGATATCCGGGCGTCGGTGTTGGCCAGAAGCTTCGCGCCGCTCTTGGCAAGGGCGAGCATCTGCAGCTTGGCAGTACTGGCCCACTTCGTGGCATTGGCAATGAGATAGTCTCCGGAAAGGCTGGTCAATATCCCATAATCGGCCCGGCCCGTGCCGCCCAAAGAGATCTCACAGATCAGGGCGTTTGCCTTCCGGTCCCTTGCGGCTTCCCTTGCCCTGATCACATTTCCAGGTGTGATGGAAAGCCCATTTTCCAGAAGGCGGGCTTTGCCATCCTGCCAGATCTCCAGGCCGCGAGTGGTGTGGGATAAGACCTTCTTTTGCCGGGATAACATCAGGGCCAGCAATAGGGCCGTGGAGGTCTTGCTGTGCGTGCCCGTTACCTCGAAGACCTCCATCGCAGGATCTTCGCTTCTCTCTAGCAGTTCACCCACCGCCTGATGGTGGGTGATTATCTTCTTCTTGGCCTTCTTAGCCGCAGCTAGGGCCGGATTGCCGGGTGCGAGGTGTACGGGGGCTACCACCAGGTCGAAGTCTGCCAGATTCGGGGTGTGGTGATATACTTCGATTGCCTCAGCCTGCAGGCCCGATTCGACCATCCTGCGGGCGATTATGGTTGCACCGTGGATGGTGTCGAGTACGGCTACCTTAGAGCCTCTTTCGCCCGCTTGTATGCCAGTGTCGCAATGCATTCGTCCACGCCCAGCGGCTCGGCACAGATGACCTCTACCTCTTTGCCCCCTATCGTTAAAGTGCCTCTACGCTTTTGCGGATCTATACCCATCTCATGGGGAATGTCCTGGCGGGTATGGACCCCGTGGGCTAAAAAGAGGGGCAGTGCTACGATCTTCGATACATTGGTTCCTGCAAAGCTATTCAGACCCTCCGGGATGTTGGGATGGTTCATATTGAGATAAGCGGTCCTGACCGGTCCGGAGTGGTTTTTGCTGATCATCTGGGCGAGTGATTCCACCAGTTCTTTGTTGTAAGACAGGCTGGAACCATGCCCGAGTATTAGTATGCCTACATCATTCATGGAAACACCAGTATTACTTTTTACACATCTCGTGTTAAGTGACGATAGATTCATAAGTACTAAATCCTTTCGAGGCTGGGCTACTTGCAAAGGCGCCACCTGGGAGATGATGACATCAGCATGAATGGGGCAATCGGATTTTCCATATTATCTGCTTGTATCCTATTCTTGATTTATCCTGCCTATTCCCAGGAGGTCGTTCTCTCTATGCATGAGAATTATTCCCTGGATAATTGCACATTGCAGGTAGTGGATATAGATTCGCAGGCGGCAAAGGTATGGGTGTCAATCCTGACCGGGCAAGAGCCTTCTTTATCAATGGTCCTGGGAAAAAATGAGACATTAAGTTGCGGCAAGACAACGATGATGATAACGAGATTTTATGCAGGCGAGAGCACTGATATTGTCTGCCTGAAAATTAGCAGCAAAAGCATTTCAGGCTGAGAAATGCTTTTCAAAGATGGCGGCAATTTCGGTGGGCTTCTCGATGACGAAGACATCCTCCATCTGGCGCAGACTCTCTACATGCTGAGCATCCTCTTTTCTGATGCGTAGCCGCATCTCGCTGCCGTCGGGGAGAATGGTGGTTATAATTCCTGGCTTGTAGTCGCAGGGCATGATGTATGTGGGAACGAATGCCTTCTGAGACATGATGGCCGCATTGGAGAGCAGTGAGTCTGCCAGGCCCAATGCTATCTTGGCCACTGTATTTGATGTCGCTGGTGCAAGCAGCAAAAACTCATAGCGCTTCACCTGTAATTGGCCGGCCAGGAAGGGTGAGTTGGCGTTGATCTCCACCCAGACCTTATCGAAGTGCTTCTCCAAGGTGTTAAAGAGCTTGTAGTACTTGATGACCTGCTCTCCTGCCTTGGATACGAAGACGCGCACGTCCACCACATCGTCGTACTGCTTCTGCAATTTTATCATGGCCTCGACCGTCTCCACAATGCGGTCGCCGCTGCCTGTGATCCCCCACGCGATCTTCCTCTTCCCACTATCATTTGCCACAATAATCACTTATTCTCCAGACGCACTACTGTCTCCGCGAACCTTTTTGTCGTCTTTCGCAGCGATCTGAAGCCTTCTTCATCCGTCATGGCTCCCTCCAGTGTGTCGCGAGACCAGAATGTTGCTCCCAGGTTGGCGCCAAAAAATCCCCCGCTCACCGGAATCATGCCGTTGAGGATGTAAAAGGTATGGATCTGCTGCACTGCCAGCTCCTGGCCGCCCATGCGATCGCCGCCCACAGCGATGGCCATGCCGGGCTTTAGCCGCAGAGCTTTTGGATCGGCTGCCAGCGTGGCACGTGTTCTGTCTATTATTATTTTTGTCTGAGCACTCATGCCGCCGTTATAGACGGGCGTTGCGATAACAAACCCACTTGCCTCTCGGATGAGGGGGTAGAGCTGGTACATATCGTCTTTGACTATGCATTCCTTGTTTTTGAGGCAATAGTCGCAGTGCCGGCAGGGGTCGATCTGCCGACCTCGCACGGTGAATTGCGTCGTCTCCAGGCCCTTTTCCTCCAGCATCTTGAGGGCCTCGCCAAGGATATGCTCCGTGGCCATCTTCCTGGGACTGCCGGATATGCCGAGTATCATGATTGTTTATAGGGTCTATTGATATTTCAGATTTGCTGGAAGAGTTTCTTGCTCTGCCAGGCGCAGCCGGATCATCTCTTCCACCTCAGCTGAGGTGGTGCCGAAGACCTCTTCCAGGATCTCTTTGGCTGTTTGTAGCTCCAGGGCCTTTCTATCCCGGATATGGGGAAAGACACGTCGCTCTATTCTCTGCCTCCTGTGTAAGGTCCAACCAAGCTGCGTGAAAACTCCTGCCATTGTCAGCTGTCTAGTGCGTGTAAGAATAAATACTTTTCTGGATTAAATGATATCAGTAAATCATTTTATCGACTAATAAAAGTATGTATATGATACAAATGATCTGCTAATAATGCCCCAATAAATTGCCTCTCATAAAGATCATGATAATCTTGAGAATAAGATGGATGGCCGCGCGGGGCGAATGTGATGCAAAGAGTATTATGCGGGGAACGGACAATCTAATAATCATGATCAGGGGCAAGGCTTGGGTCTTTGGAGACGATGTGGATACAGATGTGATCATCCCCGGCAAGTACCTGCGCACAAAAGATGCGAGGCTTTGGGCGGAGCATGCCATGGAGGGCTTGGACCCGCAATTTTCCTCTCTGGTAGAGAAGGGCGATATTATTGTGGCTGGCAGAAATTTCGGTAGCGGCTCATCTCGCGAGCAGGCGCCCCGGGCATTGAAGGGGGCGGGCGTGGCCGTGGTGGTAGCCCGGTCCTTTGCTCGCATCTTCTACAGAAATGCCATCAATGTGGGGCTGGCTCTGATTGAGGCGGATGTGTCCTGCCAGAGGGGCGACACAGTCGAGGTGGATCTGGCGCAGGGTTTTGTGAGGGTAGGTGATAAGTTCTATCAGGGCACCCGGCTGCCTGATTTTCTCATGGAGATACTGGAAGACGGGGGCCTGGTGGCGCACCGAAGGCGGCAGAAAGGATTGGCATGATTTTTCCTGATGAGTATAAGCTAGTGGGGATTAAGGACCGGGAGAGGCGGGGCGAATCCGTTTACTTTGCCACGGAGTATCTCATCAGCCGGGATGGGCCCAGGCTCTATCATGTCACGAGTCGCGGCTCGGGCTTCATGAGAGAGGTGGTAGCACTGGAGTTGATCGCCTCCGGTCAGGAGATCATGTTTTATCCTGATATTGTGAACACCAGGGACCGGGCCCGACTCATCGAGCTGGCGGACGGCATCTGCCGGGGCGGAAAAGTCAGCACTGTCGTTTTTCGGGGGCTGGATGAGCACATTACTTTTGTCAAGGACCCTGATCTCACTTCGATTCTCGTCATCGAGGTATTGGATGTCTCGCCCCCCAATCCGCCCTGGCTGGTCCACGTTCTGGGCAATCTGGAGGCCTGCGGCATCCTGGGGGACCTGACGGTTCGTTTTGTGCCTCACATCCTGGATCTGCGCCGATTTGATTGCGAATGCGTTTATTACCCTTGCCGGGCATCGGGCCTGGGGCGCTCTTTAGACACTGATCCGGTGATTCATGAGCATCCCAGGATTGTGGGCTGCGCCGTCTCGCGAGAGATCTTTCTGGCCAATAATCCCGGCAAGAATTTCGATTTTGTCAATATCTGCCCTCTGCAAAGTTCGGAGCTGGCATTTGAGCCGAGGGGGCCTTTTATCACCCGTTGCTGTCGTTCTGAGCAGAAGGGCCTGACCCGAAAGAACGGGCAGCTTGGTGTGGTCGTGCATTGGGGAGACGGGCCGGATAGAATAGCGGAGGCAGTAAGATGTCTGGTGCAGGATCTAAGAAAGTAGCTGTAGTTGCCGGTGACGGCATCGGTCCGGATGTTGTGAAAAGCGCCCTGGTGGTGCTGGATACAGTCGGCGCGCAGTTTGAACGCGTTCCTGTGGAGGTTGGTCTCGCTCGCTGGAAGAGAACTGGTCTCGCTATGGGCGATGAGGATTTAGAGGCCCTTAAAGAGTGTGACTGCATTCTTTTTGGGGCGATCAGCACGCCGCCTGATCCCAATTATAAAAGTGTGCTTCTTCGGATACGAAAGGAGCTGGACCTTTATGCCAATATCCGCCCTTTCCAGTCCCACGATCTCGATTTCATCATTGTGCGGGAGAACACGGAAGGGCTTTACTCTGGTCTGGAAGAGGTGGGGGTGGAGGAGTCGCGCACATTGCGGGTGGTAACGCGACGCGGCTCGGAGAGGATTGCCGAGAGGGCCTGCGACTTGGCGGCGAGCCGCCGGAAGCTGACCATCATTCACAAGTCGAATGTGCTGAAGAGCGACATCCTCTTTCTGGAGACCTGTCGCGCCGTAGCCGCAAGGCGCGGCGTGCTCTGTGATGATATGCTGGTGGACGCTGCCGCCTACAATCTGGTGGTGAATCCCAAGAGGTTCGACGTGCTGGTCATCACCAATCTATTCGGCGACATCTTGAGCGATGAGGCTGCGGGAGTGATCGGCAGCCTGGGCCTGTGTGCCAGCGCTAACCTCGGCTCTGATCATGCATTGTTTGAGCCCATTCACGGCAGCGCTCCGGACATTGCCGGAAAGGGCATCGCCAATCCGGTGGGAGCCATCAGAAGCGCAGCCATGATGATGCAGTGGCTGGGCGAGCCGGAGAAGGCGCGCCGGATCGAAGCAGCGGTGCAAAAGGCGCTGGAGAGCGGAGCGAAAACGCCGGACTTGGGCGGGCGTTGTGGGACGGCGGATGTGACCCGGGCAGTAGTGGAAAATTTAGAGACTTTATAGACAGGGAACTAAGAAAAAGGGTCAACGTTGCGGCGGCAGACCCCGCTGCAGGCAGCCTATGCAGGCATCTGTCGCGACATGAAATACGATGGAAGGTTATCGGCATCCTCCTCATGCGGGGATCATAATTCCAACCACTCCTGGTGGCTGATTTGGGCTTGTTGCAGGATCTGTGCCAGTAGATTGGCATCTATATCATGCTTATGGGGATTGGGTAACCTGAGCTTGGTATCTCCTCGGAACATGAACTGATGTTTCTTTCCTTTGAATGGTCCCTGAAATCCCAATTTTCTTAGCTTTTTTATCAGTTCACTGCGGGAGATGGGGACAAGCCTATTCGACAACCGAAACAGACTCCTCATTAATCGTAGGCACGTTGATCATTGCGTCCCCAATTGCTGGAATAGTGTGACCCAGCTTGATTCCGAGGACCAACCATTCTTCAATAACCTCGATTAACTCAGCTCTGGCCTCTTCAATGGTTTTGCCTGTTGCCCATGCGCCATTTAATCCCGGAACGGATACAAAAACCGGGTCCTCGCTTTCGATAATCTTATATTCTGCCATCCGCAACGCTGCCGCTATATATTCTGCAAACATAACATGTAATTAACATTGCTTAATTTATATATCTTTCACCACAAATGATTAGGCGGAGTGCATCATCAGCAGCGCGGCCATGATGATGCAGTGGCGGGGAATGCCGGAGAATGCGCGCCAGATCGAAGAAGCGGTGCAAAAGGCGCTGGAGAGCGGAGCGAAAGCGCCGGACCTGGGCGGGCGTTGTGGGACGGCGGATGTGACACGGGCAGCAGTAAAGTTGCTGGGCGTTTAAATGGGGGATGGATTTAAGGCGATTTTTGCTGGTTTTTTTAATCACTTGTTTAAGAAATAAAGTTAATTTATTTAAATATTTCAGATTTCTTCTGCAATTATCCACAAAGATAATATACTATACTTAATTAATTGGGTCGACTAGTAGTTGTCGGGAGGGATTCGGTAGCTGACGCCAATTAAGCATGCTGGAATAAGTTACTATCGTATCAGCTTGCTTCTTATTCTTTCAGCGTTGGCGGTTATGCTGTTCCTCTCTTCTGCTTGCGCAGTGAAATGCGATTTGCTCAATCCCAATGCCTGTGGGCTTTATGACTGCGGAGGAAATAGCTGGTCGCCTGACGAGACCGTAGGCAATGGCGATAATCTGTCCCTGCGATCCGGGCAGGTGAATATGATCGGCTCCAGCAAAGTTTGCATGAAGGTCACTGGGCCGGGTTTGGTTAGATTCGTGTGGAGGGTGGACCCTACGGCTCAGCATGTGGGGATGCTCTCCTTTTGGGTTGATGATACTCAGGCGGCTGTCTGCAATTCACAAGGATGGTCTCCTATCTCATACTCGCTGCGGGAAGGGAAGGATTATGAGTTGGCCTGGCAGTTTCTGAAGACCCAGTCCTATCCGGAGGGTGCGGGTGCGGGGTGGATAGATGACTTGGATGTATTGGGTGCCGATTATTCGCCATTCCAATATTCTGGAAATTGGAACAATGGGTCCGGAAGAAATGAAACATTTAATAGTGCGAAAATGACAGATACATTGGTATCCAACGGACCGATCTTTGTAAATCCTCCAAATATTACGATAAATATCGGTGTATATAATAGGACCAATTTCAGCGTAAATATTTTAAACTCTGGTGTCAATGTGGCTCCTACTTTGCCACAGCCTCGAAACCTTTCTGCATGCGTTTGCCAGAACAATAGCACACGACCAGGATACTATGAGCGAATTAGCGATGCTGTAAACGCTGTTGGTAATGGTGGGACTGTAACAGTTGATGCTGGAAGTTATAATGAGTCAGTTGTTATTGATAAAGGATTGCACCTGGTGGGTGAAAGTAATACTACTACAAAAATCGTCGTCCAAGACCGTGATGGTATAGTTGTATCTTGCATCGGGAAAAATGTATCTATTGAAAATCTGTCTATCATCAATAATTATAGCTCCTGCAAAAAGGCTATCGGTGTAAATGTGTCTTCGGAAAATCTAAATGTTGAGATAAGGAACTGCAATATCCTCAATTTTGCTTTTGGGGTGAAAATAAGCAAATCTCGGAAGTTGTCAGTCGTTGGAAATAAGATAATTTCCTCGATAGAATTTGACAATCCAGATAATGAGAATCAATTATGCACGCGATACAATCGATCTATATCAGGCAATAATTTTACCGTCGGCCTTTGGTTCCAATCATCATGTGGCGCATTCAATATTCATGACAATATTATAGAACTAAAAAATGACACAAATCCTGGTTTATATACCTATGGAATAGTTCATAAAGGC
>JBATEC010000116.1:0-11464 GCA_049663825.1 Methanothrix sp.
AATAGGAACATGTCGCGCCGATAGTCTCTCCCGGACCAATATTCAAGCCGTCTCTGCCATTTCCAAATCTCATTTATTCTACCTATCTCGATTTCAAAGAATCGATGGGTGCTCGCAAAAACATCTCAACGATTTGAATCAATGCAAATGAAGCCTCTTACTGAGGGGCACTTCAGTCTATATACCTGTCGGTCAAAATTTAGGGATGGTTTCTATGCGGGGTACGGGATTCGAACCCGCGAACTCCTGCGAGACAGGATCTTAAGTCCTGCGCCTTTGGCCAGCTTGGCAAACCCCGCTCCAATTTCAGATATCTATGCTGCCTAGATCGTATTTATTGAAACCCTGGACCATTTTGGGCACTTAGCATGTATACTTCTGGAATAAGTACTTTCCCGATGCCATAAACCTTTTTGCGCCATTATTTTTCAGATCAAAGTAAGAAAAAAAGAAGATAGCGGTTTAAATGTAGACAGCAGTTCCCGGCTCCACGTAGATTATCTTCTGGACTGCTTTCTGGAAGAACATTGTCTTCGGATAGTTGAACTGGCCATCGTAGACCCGGACATCATGGCTGCGACCACCAACCACACTAAAGCTGAACCTCCCATCAAGCGCATCTCCGCCTGTCCCTTCCGTGCCTATGTAATTGCCATCCAGGAATACCTGATATCCTCTCATCCCCTGGGAGATAATAGTCACCGGTGTGTCTCCAGTTGCAGGTGGAGCTGTTGTCGTGGGTGGAACCGTCTGAGCGGGCGGATAGCTGGGAGTCGTCGGGTATATTGGCTGATAGGCATTGGTAACTTCGATGACTATGGCATTGCTCACCTGGCCGCCGATAATGAAGAGCAGTACATGCTGACCGGTTGTATCTGCATAGAAGTCTATCTGGCTGCTGCCCGGGAAGAAGGAGAAGCTTTCCCTGGATAACTTTCCATCAGGAGTTATCTCATACAGATATCCGTTGCCGCCTTTGGATGAAGTCGCCAGCAGAGAGAGGCCGGACCCTTTGGGAACTTTGGCATACTGGGACCAGCTGGAAGAGCCCAGTATCCATAGGGAGTTTCCTTGGGTGTAGGCGGCGTTGCTCTGATACTGAGTGTACGGCACAGCTTGCATCTGATAGCTGAAATAAACCGTGGTGGGCAGACTATCCGCGATCACATGCTTCTTTGGGCTATCAATATGTTTCTTGGGAGTTGATCCTTTATAGGACCAGAAGTACTGAGAATAGATGGAATCATACGTGCTGGAAGATGGCGGATTGCCTCCGACCCATGGCTGGCCGATGCCCAGCTCAAACAGCTTCTCAGCTCTCGCTTCCCCTGGAAGCAGCTCTACGCCGCTTCCACCCACGGCAATTGCACACCCCATTAAAGATATAATGAGGACTAACGATATCAAGACTTTATTCATATCTTTCACCTTATGTGAGTAAGAAGGATTTTATGCATTCATTATTCATACGGTTGTAAAGGAATGGAGACACCCCAAAGATATAAAGCTTTATATTTCAATATGGCCTTATTTTTATCCAAGTAATTTTATCTTTATCGAGAGCTTCAGGAATTGGATGGAAAGATACAAATCCATGATTTCCACTGAAAAGCAAAAAGAGATACTGAGGGCTCTCTTGAAGACCACGAGAAGCCCTACCTGGATTGAGGTTCTTGCTTTTTTGTTAGAATCCTTTCGTCACCCTCATGGCAGACCAAGTTCCTCCCGGGGCCCGCTCAACTGTGTAAGTGCCGGAAGATATAGAATTTTTCGCCACAGATCGCGATATCCAGGAGGTCTGTCCCCCGCCCGGAGACACCCAACTGAGGGTGAGGACCGTCCCGTCGAACTGCCAGGTCCCCTGTCTGTTGGCTCCCACATTGGCCCCATCCGTCTCAGTCCAATCCAGGGTGCCGTCCTTCTTTAAATTCAGGTCCGCCTTCCAATCGTTGAAGCCTTCCTGATGCCCTGACATCTTCCAGGCACCGGCCAGCTGCATGCCTCCATCCAGCGGTCCCTCAAAGCAGACCACGTAAGCATCCTCCGAGCTGAGCTTCAGCCAGACCACAGACTCGTCTGGCGTGGGATTTGAGAGCATGGGGTTGATCATCTGGGGCGTGGCTTCGCCCAGATTGGCAGCCGTCACATCAAAGACATAGAATGTGCCGCCTACCAGCTCCTCCGGCCCCAATTTGCTCCATTCATCAGGCGTTCCTATCTGAGTGCCGGTCCTTTTGCCGTACCAGATATTGTACTGGCCGGGAACCAATCCCGGTCCGGCATCATAAAGGTCTGTAGGACTGCGAGGGGAATAGTCCACCCCATCTCCTGCACAGGGGGCCGACATTCCGTTTTCACTGCTGCCCTTAATACCGATAACCGCAGCAAGTCCGCAGTCCTCGCTCTCATATGTGTAGGACCAGGTCGATGGACTTGAGTCGGTAATAGTATATGTCCCGGCGGGCAAATCCAATGCAGGAGACAAATAGACAATCCAGTACGCATTGGGAACGCCACCCTGGCCCGATTCTCCCTCTGCCTGCCAGGGGCCGTAGGTCTTGCCCTGCTCGTCTCTCAGTCCAATTGTTCCAGGCGATTCGCCGGAGGCATCGTTCCAGTGATATGTGCCGATTTTGGTTATGGTCCTTTCCTCGTCAATGGTAAAAACGGTAGGGTTGGGCGGGTCATTGCTCACACCCGCGCATGCGCTTTGAGCAAATATGCGCTCTTCCCCCTCGCCCGGAGAGGGAAGACAGTAGCACTGGCCAAGACCTGCCTGGGTCATGATAAATGCGGCCAGGATGGAAAATAATAAAATCGTAAACATCTTCCTGGGTCTGATCATATTCAAATCCACCTCGATTCCCTTCAGCAGCCAAACTGAAAAGATGCAAGCTTCTAAGACGCGCAATAGATATAAATTTTCTTAATAGAAGATGAAACGCATGCCGCAGTCCTGACCCGTTGGCCTGCCTGGCAAAAAATCCGGAAAAAGAAAAAAGAGGGAAAATGCCTTATTCCCGGCCTCTTTTTCCGCTCTTGCTTTTTTTGAGTATCAATTTACGGCGTATCGCTTAAGCCGGTGGCAGGATTTGGCCGCCCTGAGTCGAAGAGGCTGCCTGAGTCGAAGTCGTCGCCTCTCCCTTCACTACTTGCAGGCTGGAAAGCAAGCTCTCCGTTACATCCTGCGGGAATGTGGAGGTAATAATGACACTTGTCTGGCCTACAGATACCGTTCCGCATTCGCAATCCTCGCTGTCCAGCCAGTACATGGCTCTATAGACAGTGCTGGGTGCTCCAGCGGTCGCATCGAGGGGCTCACTTGTAACTAAAAAGCCGTCCATTCCATCAATTGTCATATCTTCGACATTTGTGACATTGAGACCCTGGAGCATCATGCTCATCGGTATCAGGCTCTTAAAAACCAGCAGAGTAGAATCTGTCGGCTCGGCGTACTCCGCTATGCTGATTGAGGCATAGGAGGAATTGTCGACGAATAGACGCATCTGATAGGCATTGGCGGTCTCCGATTCAACGGGCTCTGCAATTTGAGGTTGATAATTGGCATTTAGATCAAACGATACTGCGTAAGGGCCAAGCTGCTGGCTATCCGGCACAGCACTGGCCATGGCTGACAGCATCAGCACTAACGTTGCTGCTAATAATAACTTCATTTAATTTTCACTCCAAACACCTATACGCCCTCATACTAGAAAAGTCTTGCTTTAATATGCCTCTCGTATGGTTCCTCCACGGTGCCTCTACAAAGCATCAGGCTCAAATAAACGTTATCCATAGCTCAATGGCATGCAGCCGCATAGAAATGAGCCGGGAATTTATACTCTTATACTTTCTTTGCCGGTGGCACAGAAGATCGTGGTTGGGTCTTTGGGTGCTATAGACTTTGCCGGAGGGTACTATTCTTACACCGGATCGGCGCGAGGCTGCGGCGGCCTCAAGCGGGTAGACCGCCACATCCGGGTATCGGAAGGCATCAATACAACGCGACGCTGGCACATAGACTATCTCTTGCCCCATACCAGCCTCCAGGAGATACTCATCACCAAAACCTCACTGGATCTGGAGTGCCGCATTGCAAAAGCCATGGAAGATCGGCTCGCTGCCGTGCCGGGATTCGGCTGCACTGATTGCCGCTGCATAAGCCACCTGCACTATTCCCGGGATCCGAGCGAGATGCAAGCGGCAGCAGCAGCGGCTCACCACGCTGCCAGGGTCTAAAGGCGCTCTTCACGGACAGGGTAAGGTCAAAACTGAGGTATTTCCCACAATCGTTTCCGATCTTATCTGCGCGTATCCCATGTATGTTCCGCCCATTATAAAGGACGGCACAGTCTTGGCATTTTTCTGCACCCGCTGACCGATCCTGGCAGTTCCCTGGATCTCAGAGCTGATCTCATAAACGGAGAAGCTGTCGTTCTGATAAATCTTCGTATCCTTTATGAGGTCTTTATCGATGTTGTAGGACTCAGAAAAAACCGAGCCAACCTCGTAATTCTTGGCGCACAGGGCATTTCTAAGGTCGCTTTGTGTGAGTGGTGGAGTGTAGGGCGCATAATCATAGTTGGCTGAGATGGTGAGGGATGCTTCATCCATATTCGAGTCCCGGTAGACCTCTGAGTCGATGGTTCTGGTGGCCATTCCGCTTCCACTTGTAGTGAGTGCCATCTTTTGGCCTTTAAAGCCTGCCTGGGTCTGCAGTATTCTCGACTCTTCCATGTAGCCGTTGACGAATATCCAGGAATGCTCAGTGAAGTTCTGAGCTAGTCTATCATTAGTCGATGTGTCCTCGTCAGCATCAATTGCGTTTACAGCAGCCATATTGCCAGCGATGCAACCAAGGACTAACAGCGTCACAAAAAGCATCCATCTCATCTTTGCGCCTCACCCACTTGCAGATAGTCAACGGCCCATTGAAATATAAATGTGATCCTGCATACAAACACCGAAAAACCGGAACGAAAGCTTTAAGCTCCTCGAATCAGTCCAACATGTTTCAATAATCTAATATCCAATGGCACGGAGATGTTGTGCATATGAAGGCTCTCTTGGTGGTTGACGTCCAAAATGATTTTTGTCCCGGTGGAGCTTTGGGCATCCACGGCGGTCACAAGATCATCCCTAATCTTAACAGGTACATCAAGTTTTTTGAGAAGGAGAAATTGCCGATTCTTGTGACGAGGGATTGGCATCCCAAAGTCACTAAACATTTTGAACAATTTGGCGGTATATGGCCCACGCATTGTGTCGAGGGAAGCCCAGGAGCTCAGTTTCATCCCGACCTTAAGTTTCCTGAAGACGCCCTGGTGATGTCCAAGGGCATGGACCCGGAAAAAGACAGCTATTCGGCCTTCCATGCCACAGATTCAAGCGGAATGGTACTAGCGAATTTATTGAATATATTTGGAGTTACGGAGATTTATATCGGCGGGCTGGCTACGGATTATTGCGTTAAATTTTCCGCGCTGGATGCGCTTAAAAGCGGCCTGAATGTCTTTATATTGACCGATGCCATCGCCGGCGTGAACTTACTGCCAGAGGATTCTAGCCTGGCTTTGGAGGAGATGGTTAGCCGGGGCGCTAAAAAAACAATCTCCGATGAATGGATGATGATGAAATCCTAGGACCAAGCGCGATACCATCTGTATATTTATAAAGGATTGTAGCCATTTTATGTATTATGACGGAAACAACCGTAGAATCAATATTTGGAACGAAAGCCGGTATCATCTGGAAAGCACTCTATCAGAATGGCTCAACCAACATTGGAAATCTGGCGAAAATTACATCACTGAGTCGTGAGGAAGTCTATAGTGCTCTTGGGTGGCTCGGTCGCGAGAATAAGATCGTGGTTGAAAGACGCGGTCGTGAAATGATCATCTCATTAAGTGAGGCTGAAGCACTTAAGGAACCATCCAAAGGCACAACAATAGGAGATTCTGTGCCACATGAGCAAACACCGCACAAGGCACGCAAGCCGCCAAGGAAGACCACGAAGGCAAATAAGACCACAAAAGCTCGCAAGGTCAAAG
This sequence comes from Methanothrix sp., assembly GCA_049663825.1. Taxonomy (GTDB): domain Archaea; phylum Halobacteriota; class Methanosarcinia; order Methanotrichales; family Methanotrichaceae; genus Methanothrix. Next base: position 6,051 of record JBATEC010000116.1, read on the forward strand.
TCCCACTCGAACAAAGCGAAAGAATTGATGATTTTCTGCTTCATTGATTTCCGCCCAGCTTTACAATTTGGGCAATCACTTATCCAAATTTTTAAAAAGTATCACCCGCGCGCCGCGAAAGTGATTTTCCGGCCGCCCGTGGAAACGTTGCCTGGAACCAGACTCGGCTATGCCAAGACCAAGAGGTATTAATAATCTCAAAGCGAAAGCCATTATCATGAAGACGATTATGATTCTTTTAAGCCTCTTAGCAGCCGTATCTCTGGCTGCGGCATTTACTCCTGAACAACAGGCCACAGTTGACGGCGTGCGTCTGTCCTTCCAGCTTGGACAGGCATACGACAAGGCTGCTCAGGGCCAGGATATTCCTGCCTTCAATGCCCTGGTCGATCAGTGGAATGCATGGGTCGCCAAGAACTTTGGAAACGACACCACCTTGCTCATGGCGAAGATGACAGCGCCGATCAATTCGCAGAAGCCCCAAATTGCAGCCGGAAACAATACCACAAGCAAAGGCATAACCCATGCGATGGATAGTAAGGCGCAGTACACTACCAACGATGTCAACCTCATGTCGGACGCAGCCATAGCAAAATACGCCGCATCAGAACAAGGAAAGACTTCAGGCGCGAACTATCTGGGAGGAGTCTGAGCAACAGGTCAAATTGCTGCGGCACACCCCGCCCGAAAGGACGGGGTATTCGTGCCCCTCTGCGCTAGTGTCCTGGTTTTCAAGCTATTCCTGCTTCATCAAACTCCTACCTTCATAGGGGGTATAGGCCACATTCAGGACTGCATATTACGCCTTTATCACCACAGACCGGAGTGACTACGCCGTGCATTACCCCATCCGGGCCTATCCCGGAGTTTTGCTCCGCTGCTTTTCTTACCTCTTCGGGCCAGGATCCCTTGCAGGTATAATCTAATATGAAACACAGATCAGTGGCCGGATCCGGCATGGTTCCTTCATGCTCCTTTTCCATGGTCTTAACCCTGGTTTTGAGCATGAACTTCGAACCCGCAGGTACATCCTTGAAATAAGCCATTCCCTTCTCGTCGGTCATTTCACGAAGAGTATCAGGTGTAGAATCGGAATAAGCAGGCGGTATATACGTAAAGGTCAATTCTACCGGAATGTCGGGCAAGCCATCTTCACAACCGGTAATCATCTCAATGGTACTATCGCATTGCCCATCTATTACTATGTCTGCTCTAACGATGCCTTTGCTTTCAGACTGCCCTTCCTTGTCTTCTTCAGGAACAGGATCTGCTTGTACAGGATATCCTTCGACCTTGGTGAACCCGCAGGGCGATTCAGAGTTCTGAGACCACGTCTCCGGCTGTGAATCGATAATTATGTAGTTTCCTTCAGGGATGACCACATTGGGGTGAGCTATCCACCAAGCATTAGCTACGCCAGAGGCTGACTTTGCCTCATCCGACCAGGGTCCAAAGATTTCGCCATCTTTATTTTGCAGACTGATGCTTCCGCCGGATGCTGTGCCCTGGCCAAAGTTCCAGTGGTAAGTATCGATATAGGTGATCATATGCGGTTTTGAGATAGTAAGAATTGGGCTGCAGGTGGGACTGTTATCCACGGGGCCAGTATTCCAGCTGTCGAAGATCGCCGTACCGGAATCCTCCTGATCAGGTGATTGATCTTCCGATCCTGATGATTTTGAATCGCCCTGCAAAATACCTTCAACCTTGGACTTGCCATCTTCGACAGGGCCCAGCTGTCCGGACGGGCTTTCAGATGGGCCTATGAATGGCTCTCCAATAGATGTCAGCCTCGTTATTTTTGTGCCGTCTTCCAGAGTTACCTCTATTCCAAACCAGTTCCCCTTTTCGAACCATCCCGAATCAGCCGCATAGAGGTCAAATTGAATATCCCCCGAGAAAGTATCTAAAGAGTCTACGTGGTTATGATTAAGCTGCGTGCCCTGATCAAAGACACCCAGTATATAGTAATTGGTGGCGGCTGTATCCCAGAATTGCCCGCCCACGGGGTGGGCGTTCTCGTCTGACGTGAATAGCAGGATTGACTTTATCTCTGTTGGGTCGGGAAGGTACATCTCCATGCGAAAATGCCCATCCATACCCCCATCAGGATCTCCGTTATCCCATGTGCCGACCTTGTCGGCATTCTTGCCCATCCACTCAAATTGGGATATTTCTGTTCCCATTGCCGGCAACATGCACGTGCCAAGCAATGCGAATATTATTAACATCGATCTAAGCAAAACCAATTTCAAGCACCCCACAAAATCTTAACGGAGATTGTAATTATCGATCATATGACCTTTTCGGTTGGATAGGGGAATGCGCCGGGATCTCATTTGCAGCACACAATGTCTCATATTCAGAAACCCACATTTATTGGCTGGCGCTTTCAAGAATGATCTTCATTTCTAATCGCAGAGTTTACATAACAAAATGATTGAGGTGGGACAAAATTTGGAAATAGAGTCTTTGGGTCCAATGGCTCTTCGAATCTCACTACATCTTTTATCTCTAAAGCAAATCCCGTTTCTTTATCACTAAAATAGTCAAAAAATTCTTTCTCAGAAATTCCTGATTGATCCTTCAGTCGGTCCCATAAAGCACTCGGTCTGCCTTCAATTATATCTGCTATTTTAAAAATTCCAATTATTTTTTTAACAGGAGATGTTGAATAAATATATGCACAGTTTATATCTATCTTAGCGAATTTATTTTTGCGAAACTCATATTTTTTCCGCCCATTCATAATTGCCTCCACAAATCGTGGCTTAATGGATAGTAAAACGTCCATCGATATCACCGATTTTTTTATAGACTAAACATTATTTATTATTATACGCTGTGTATTTATTAAATAATCTATTTCTATAAATAACCTATCCATGGCGCGAATGTAACGATGCCCATGGGGCGTGATGATGTCCAAGATGATAGAGAACCGTGACCAAATAGGGCAAGCAGACCTCAGCTCTCAGGATAAAACCAAAAAAGCGGTCTCTCGTCCGGTCCGCCTGCATCCCTGCGCATCCTCCTGGCGAAGGACAATGAGGCCAACCAGTTGGTGATGCTGGAAATGCTCACGCGCGCGCCTGGGCAGCCGGGCGGACGGGGCCGCCCACGGCATCGAGACCATCCAGGTCCAGGAAGCTCCGGCCCTGCGACAATCGTGCTCAGGGATGGGCGGCAGGCGGCTCCGCATCACCGCAAGCTCTGGCCGCAGCAGGGCCCGAAGATAGTAGCCATCACCGTCGGGGAATGAGGCCCAAAGCCCTTTTGACAAAATTGATAGAGGAAGCCGCTAGCCCTGAGGCCAAAGCCTTAGTTGGCATAGTAGAGGCAGCATAGGTGAAAGTCAAAGAGCCGCAAATTACAGGGCCTACTAGATTTTCCGACCCAAAACGGGCCGGTGGCAAGGATAAAGAGAAGAGATCAAGTCCCGCTCTCCATTGAAGCCAAAATGATGAGAACCCTTCTTTTTTTGGTTATCCAATCATTCCCTTTCGACCACCAAAAGCTTTTTCGTCTAATCTGGTCGTTTATAAAGAAGTCGATGAGTGTTTAGGAAGTAATGGCGATGTGCAAAGAAAATCTCAATAATCTTTCCCGCAAATTGACAAAAAAATTACCAGTAATTTTCAATGGATTCAATGAATTTGTTCTCACTTTGGCACCCTCCATGTTAATTATAGTTACAATCTGGTTGACGTACTTTTTTAGAAATGCACTTGCAGGGGACATGAATTCTATATCAATAATAGTTACTCTATTTTCCTTTTCGTTTGCAGTTTTACTAGCTGTGAATCAATATTCGTTAAAAGCGAAAGCCGAAAAAGTGGAACATGAGGTACGACTTCTAACTATTTTTTCAGAAATTATGGAGATAGCACACGCACGCGGTGAAGCATTCGTTGTCAATAATGAGATCAAGAATGCACCAATAGGAGTTGCAGCCCAAGATGCAGCAATAGCAGCAATTAATACATTAGGTGATAAATATAATGACATACTAGGAGTGGCGGCTAATCAGGGACTAGAATCTCTAATATTTAAATCAAATGTCGTTGGGAAATACCGCAATAATGAAGAAATTTATAAAAAAATATCGGAAGATTTTGATCGAAATTTGAGCATAAAACAAAAATACCGTGAAATATGGATAAAGAAAGGAAAGGAATTATACGATCAGGGAAAATATCTTGATTCTGTCGAGGCCTATAGTATGGCTAAACTTTTATATAGTCCACAAATTTCGGCGGATGTAGAAGATGGTTTAAAAAAAGCCATAATGCACTCCATGGCTAATCTGGAGACCAAAGATAGTTAGCTTTTTAGTAAAGCCTGGTCGTCAGCTATGTAACCTGATTAGCTGAAAACTCTTTAAGCTAATAACCAAAATAGAAGATAGGGTTGTCCCCTTATCTCTGAAAAGTGTATATCACAAGAGACCCCTAATTGGATCGGAGTAAATTAGGACAATCCCTAAAAAGTGCTATCAGAAAGAGGTATAGATGCGGGGGACGGGAGTCGAACCCGCGAACACCTTCGTGACAGGGTCCTAAGCCCTGCGCCTTTAACCACTTGGCAACCCCCGCTTATGCTATCGATTTTATGACTCCGCTCTATCTTGGTAGGTAGAGGCGAGGTATTAACTGCTTCGCGGAGTATAAAAATATGACGAAGCAGAAAGGGATTAACTGGGAGATCCCTGTAATCGACCAGGCTATCAGCAAATTTGATCGGCATATAAGAAGCTTGGGTTTTCGTGAATCGACCGTTCTTGATTACGTTGGAAGAGCACGCCGTTATCTTGAATTTTGTGGTACAACCGAACCAACAGAAGAAGAAGCTATTAGATTTAGAAATCAATTGGTAGATCGCAGGTTATCCAAAAGTAGCATCAATAATTACAGTTTTGTTATTAAGAACTATCACAAAATGATTGATAGGCCCGTTAAACTTCCATTTATCAAAATGGGCGAGAAATTGCCTTACTTCTTTGATGAAAGGGATGTTCAAACGATATTTGATACTACAACTAATATAAAATATCGTGCAATACTTCAAATCGGATTTTTTGCAGCGCTACGAACTTCTGAATTATCGAATTTAGATGATAGTGATATCGATCTCATCAATAAAACCCTTCGTGTAAGGGGTGGTAAAAACGATATAGACGCCCTATTATACATCAATGACATTTGCGTAAATACACTGAAATTGTATCTTAAGCGACGGCCACGCCTTGAAATTGATAAACGCTTTCCATTATTTTACAGTAATCAGAAAAAGCGATATGATCGAAGGATGATTTATAATATTTTTAAGAGATGCAAAGAACATGCCGGTATTAGTAAGCCTGGTGGTGCCCATGTATTTTTCCGGCATAGCAGTGCCACATTGCTCTTAAAAAA
>JBATEC010000117.1:0-6593 GCA_049663825.1 Methanothrix sp.
CCGGAAAGCCCTGGCATAAGATAGAATATGCTCTGTGGTATCCCTTTGAGTCTGATGAGAAGGTCAGGGATGTAGCAGGCTTCTTCATATCTGAGAACGCAACATCGGCTAAGGAAATAGCCCGAAAATATGGAGCGAATTACGTACTTGTAATGTCCGACGATATGGGCAAGTACTACCCGATGGTAATGACTGCTGGCGGAAACTTCAGCGATTACATGAGGATGCCGGCCAACCGTAGTTCCGGTATTTCCGATATCAGATCGTATCTAAAGAAGGAAACCGTCTTTACCAGGATGGTCAACGGCGATAATATAGATGGTTTCTCGAAGGCGTTTGACAACGGCCAGATGAGGATTTATAAGCTGATCTGATCCGATACTGTTGCGTAAGGGGTTGTTGAAACAAAGATGGTGGTCAAAGGATAGCCGTTTTCTATTACCACCATCTGCATAGGATTTGGGAAGGACGGGGTGCAGGGACCGAGAATTCCCGCCTCTTCAGAGGTGGTATGAATCGTGCCCCTGCACCCCGGCCAGCAAAACTTTTGCGGCGGCGCCTTGGACCGCGCAGCTTGCTAAGCTAAGGGGGTTTACTGTCGCTATTTGACTGTTCAGTTTTCGAAATCCTCCTATGATAATGTAGCTGTACGAGCCTCCTAAGGATACCGCCGCTTCAAAAAAGACAGATTTCTCAGTTGCAGGACGCGAGAGTTGACCACCCTCTATAGGTGATGTTGGCTTACGACGTACGCAATATTTATATTCGTTGAATGACGTAAGCTTAAACCGCTCTAAATTAAATGGCTGTAAGCGGGTATAGGAGTGGAGTTGTCCATTTTCTGGCATTATCAGAATACATCCTTATGCCCTTAACCTGAAAAAGGAGGTTATGGTTTGTCTGCAAGACACAAAGTAGCGGAGGCTAGATTCATATGCTGCAGAGGGCATGATCTGGTCATAGCATCTCTTTTATTACTGATGGCTCTCTTGGTGCTTACTGTCTCAATTAACGCACAGGAGAGCGCAGAGGATTGGCTGAAAAAAGGTTATGAGCTGAGTTCCAACGGCTCTGACGAAAAAGCACTTTTGGCATACGAAAACGCAATTTCCATAGATCCCGAAAATACCATTGCCTGGATCAATAAAGCCAATACTCTATACCAGCTGAATAGGAAAATTGAATCCAATCAGTCCTATCAAAGGGCTCTGGAGATCACCGAGGGAATGCTGGCGAATGATTCTGAGAATGTAACGCTCTGGATGAGGAAGGGACTGCTTTTAAACAATTTAGGCAACGCCGAAGAGGCCGTAGCGGCATTTGATAACGCTAGCAAAATCGATCCAAAGGACGATATGGCCTGGAAGATGAAGGGTGTTCTCCTGGCCAGTGATTTGCAGAGGTATGATGATGCAGTCGAGGCATATGATGCCGCGCTGCAAATAGCCTCCAAGGATGGAGAAGTCTGGAACCTTAAGGGCGACGCCCTGAAAGCTTGGGGCCATCAGGCCGAGGCAGATGCAGCTTTCGCCAAGGCAAAAGAGCTGGGGTATCAGGGATGATCTCCAGTCAATCTTCTTCAAGCATTCGATCCAAAGAAACGGCCTGAGGCCGAACGGGAAAAGATGGAAAAAGGAGGCGTCTGAGATTGGCGAATAGCGGTGGCTGTTTACTGGCAGCCTTGCTGGCATTTCTCTTTGTCGTATCAGCGGCTGCCTCTGATGATCTCTCCGGTCGCTGGAAGATAAGCTATGTTGTTCAGAGCGGCAGTCCTGACGATGGGCTGGCCGAAGGCAGCGTTGTCTCCATGAGCGAAAAGGATTCCACTCTGCAGGGCAGGGCGACCCTGGGCAATCGTGGCGACGGCTACGTTATTGGATACTGCATAGAAAGCTCCTTTCGCGCCGCCATCACCTTTCGCCGCAATCCGGCCATATTCGTCCGGCTGACCGGCGAACGCATGGGTGAAGGGCTGAGGGGCAGCTTCACCGCTTCTAGTGGCGAGGGTTTTTGGCAGGGCAACTTCGCAGCCACCCAGACGACCACGGGAGCGGGAGAGGTCATCGATCCAGAAGCAGGAGCTAATCTAGTGAGCTTTGCACCTCAAGACGTTGATCTCCTTCCTGAGCCCACCATATACCTGGACCCGGAGGCAAACTGGAGCGCACAGCATGACGGCGGTGCGAAGAAGATCTTTGTCATAAGATATCAAAGAAATACTATCCTCATGTGCAGAAATGTGCCCATGATTTGGCAGTGGTGGCTGTGAGATCCTGATCGCAACGAGAGCATCCGAGCTGGCATCCAGCTTCCCCGGAGGATCTCTATCACAGGACGTCCCGGCCATCCCTGCCCAGGACCTGGCCGCTATATAAAGAATAAGTCGCCTCAATTTATAAGAGATCTTCTAACACCTCAAAATAGTTCAATTCATAATGTTCAAATATGATTGCAGATGTCCTGATTGCCATCAGGCAAGGAGGGAATCGAACGAAGAGATTACTTATTTTGGCGGTACTGGCCATTGCGTTAATCGGCATGGCTGAAGCTGCCAACTACATGTACGAAAAGGCATCAGTCAATGGTGTAGGCTACAAGAACGTAGAGATGATCATCTCTACCCAGACCGGCTTTAACGGCCAGAAGCTGGTAGAGAAGGAGTCCGGCTCCGGCAACGTCATCACCGAGAAGACGGAGATCGAGGCCGAGAGGCAGCTCAACAGGGACTATACTCCAATTGGTGCGACTGCTTTTTTTACAGTGCCTGAGTTGGGTGTGACTATTTACTTCCCGGGCACCTGTCAATGGCCATCCGGGACCTTGTGCCCCATGGACTACATCAACTTCACCAAGGAGGCAGAGTTTGAGTACATGCCTGTCTCTTATCAGACCGGCACCTACGACCAGAAGTGGATTGAGAAGCTGTGCGTGCAGAACTACAGGGTCGGCGCCGTGCTGACTGAGATGTACACCCATGCTGAGCATTTGCAGAAGACCACCGAGGTCAAGACCAGGGGCTACGGCACTTGGTGGAATATATTTAACATATTAGAAGCGAACCCGTTCGCTAATGGTTTTGATGGAAGCTGCCCCGCCTGCTGCACCGGCGTTCTTGAAGCCAATTTGAACAGCAACGTCATCGGCGTTGCCCACATCGGCTGGATCTCCAGGGACCCTAAGGCTGACAACCAGCTTAAGGGCAGACATGCAGAGTACGGCAGATCTGTCGAGGACCTGACAGGCGTCTTCTCCATCGAGAAGTTCATCCAGCTGTGGGGTAACTCCACATGCGGAGCCATCAGCGTTGACTGGCTACCGTGCGTGTAAATAGTTGCTAACCCCATCTCCTTTTTTATAGTATATCGCAATATATCAGATAGCCCATTAAATGATTTGACCATGTTTAATGTTCCATGCTCGACCGTATTCCTGCCATCTGCCGCCGCCCTGGCCGCATCCTCGCAGGACCTGCAGCTCCGGGCCAGCGAGCGACCCTAACCAACGAGACCGCAAGCGCAGCCACCAACCGGGCCTCCGGCCCCCTGGCGTGCGTGCGTTCCGGCCATCCAGCTCTACCGGAATGCTAAGCGACCGCATCGGCCGCCAAGCCGCCCCAAGAGCATGAAACGAGGCTCGACCGGCACCGCGCACAGACGACATGAGAATCAAGGAAGAGCCGACGGCACAGGCAGCCCAGCGATCCTTCTGCCCATGATAGCCGGGACCTGCGGCGAGCTGGGCAACTTCGCCTATGGCCAAAAGATTTTTTATTTGACATAGGAGACTAGACGATTAATTATAGATGCAACAGCAAAGGGGATTTGATGGCTACTGGAAAAAACATGCGGGTGCCCGTGAATAACAGAGCACCTCGACGGCGTGTTTCGGCAGTCTGGAAGCGACCACGGATTGTCGGCTGTTCTAACTGCTGCTAATATCGCCCAGGTATGTCGGGCTGGTGGCATTCGTGGTGTTTGATTCTGATGCATAGATACCAGCACCCACGCACCAGTCGCTATCCATGCCCCTTACATAGCTGAGCTTGAGATCGTCATCCATATTCTTGCCGGGATTGGGGTAGATGTAATACAGGCAGCCTTCGCCTCTCTTTGCCTGGTCGATGCAATTTCGCAAAAATGCAATTCCATTCGAGTCCTTAACATCCATGCGGTTTGATCCCAGAAGTTCGGGCTGATAGGGCAGCGACAGGGTGGTGCCGTTGTAGTCATAGGCAAATATGTAGAGGTTGCCGCGAACGAATGAACCGTTCCTGTCATTGAATGCCTGCAGAGCCTTCTCTCGTCCGTTCTCCTCAGCATATTTGGCGGCTTCATCCACGAAGGCGACCAGATTCTCTCTGGACTCCGACTGGAAGAAAGCGGGAACATCTGACAAATAAACTCCTGAACCCACCCACCAGTTGTCATCAACCTTTGCAGCATAGCCGACCTTCAGCTCATCTCTGTCGGCATGATCCGGATTGGGGAATATGAAATAAGTGAAGTCCTCGCCTCTCCTAGAACAATCGGCCAGGTCTTGAATTAGAGCTACTCCATTTGGATCGGTTAAATTGGCTTTGTCCTTGCCGATAAAATCAGGCCGGAATGGATGAGCGACATTTGTTCCCAGGAAGTCATAGGCGTAGATGTAGAGATCTCCCCGCACGAACTCGCCTGTCTTATTGTCAAATTCCTGGTATGCCTTCTCGCAGCCTGCATCATGGGCATAGTCGCGAGCTTCCCTCACGAAATCGACTAGCTCGATTATGGATGAACTCTGCCCAAGCAATGTTGATGATGAACTGAGATTGGCGGATTTGCTAGCTGCGTCTTCTGCAATTGAGACTCCGAATGCAATTGCAGCGACAGTCAAAAGCATTGCAATATGTGCAATATTTGTCGTCATAATTGACTTTTAAGCGTATTGCTGCATTTAAACGTTCTTGTCGATCGCATTTAGGAAATAGGATGGCATTCTACAAACCCAAATTCCTATGTAAAACTTAATAAAACGGAAACGAGAGATGGCTTCTATCCACCTCCAGTTAAGCCTTTCCGGACCTCATATCCAGCTCTGACAAGATACGTTATCATTTCCTCCAAGCCCATCTCCTGCTGTGGGAATTCTTTTCCGACATCTATCTTTACCTTTTTATTGATACCTTCCTCTTGATACATCTCTCTGTTAGTCAATAGATGATGAAGTATGCAGAGGACTTTTCTGGCAAGCGCAACCACAGCTACGTTGGATCCTTTCTTAGACTTCACTCTCAAAAAGAACCTCTTCAGCTTTGAATTCCTGCCTCTAGCTATGACGCGTGCAACTTGGACCAGTATCCATCTAATATGCCTTGATCCATGTTTGGTAATGCTACCTGTTATGAGCTTTCCAGCCGATTGATAGACGGACGGAACAAGACCCGCCCAAGCCGCAAGCTGCTCTGGCTTCTTGAAATCAGTGATATCGCCAATTTCTACAAGGAGGGTAGAGGCTGAGGTAAATCCTACTCCAGGAATTGACATCGCTATCTTCAAATCATCTTTTCGATAAGCGATTCTGCTCTTAATCTCTTTGCGAATTTCATCTATTCGATTTTGGATGGCTTCCATCTGTTCCAAAGAGCCGCGTATCAGAAGGATCTGTGTGAAGTCAAGACTACTTTTGATTGCCTCTCTGATCTCCTCAGCTGTCGCCTTAATCCTTTTCAGATTTATGCTCTTGAGAATGTCATCGATGGTTCGTCCTTCAAGCAGACCGTTTAGGATGGATTGACCGGCCTTCCCGAAGATATCAGATAGGACTGAGGAGAGCTTGATTCCGCATGAATCAAGGGCATGATGGATCCTATTCTTTTCTCGCGTCATGTCGTTGACATAACCTTCTCTGATTCTTGTTAGCCGTCTAATATCTCGATCAGCTTTTGGGAAGATCCTTGAAGGCTCGATCATGCCGTTAAGACATAACTCTGCAATCCAGTCAGCATCGGCTAAGTCGTTCTTGTTTCCAGGCGTGTGCTTGATCTTGTAAGCGTTACCAACAATGAGACCAACGGATCCCTCTAAAACGGTGTGAATAGGAACCCAGTAGGTTCCGGTAGATTCAACTGCCACCTGCTCACAGCCATTTTCAATGACCCAATTCTTGAAATTCAATAGGTCATTTAAGGCCATACCGAATCTTTTAGTTATCTTCGTGCCGTCTCTGGAAAGTATGGTGGCTATGAGGAACTTTTTGTGGATATCTGCTCCGCAAACTATATTCCATTGTTTCTCCATACCTATGGACCGTCCTGATATGGGCAGCCGTAAGTCCTCGAAGGTGCAAATTCCTATACGCGTTCAGGGACGCATTCTGGCATCCGAGAGACGATGGCTAGTTTCCGCAGCGGGATCTGTGGTCCCAATGTGGGAAGAGCCTTCACTGCCCATATCAAACTAACCATAACATCAAGCCTTAACAAGTTTTATATTCTTCGGGCATGAGCCCTCGTCCTGGCTCATGAGGGTTTATAGGTTTGCAGCCTTATGTTTTGGATAATAATGGATCTGTGCCCTTTGAACACAGCATCTGGCGGCAATGTCTCAGGATTTATC
>JBATEC010000118.1:0-5232 GCA_049663825.1 Methanothrix sp.
GTTTTCCATAATTATAATATACACGTTCTACAATATAAACTTGTGTATTTTATTTTGCGTCCACGACTAAGCCTAAAAAAACTTGGCTCGTCCCAAATTCCCGGGACAGAGCCGTTTTTTTTAAAAGCCTAAATCGTGGCGTATTCCGCCGCCTCGTCCAGCTGCTCCTGTATTCGGAGAAGCTGGTTGTACTTGGCCGTCCTCTCTGAGCGGGCCGGCGCACCGGTCTTGAGCAGCTCGCAGCCTAAAGCTACAGCCACATCGGCTAAAGCCGAGTCCTCTGTCTCTGCTGAGCGATGGGAGGCCATGACCTTCCAGCCCGCCCGGAAGGCCATGCGTGCCGCATCAAATGCCTCGGAGACGGACCCGATCTGGTTGAGCTTGAGCAGCAGGGCATTGCCAGCCTTCATTTTGATGCCCTTCTCCAGACGCTTTATGTTGGTGACATAAAGGTCGTCTCCTACTATTATCGTGCCCGGCAGCCTGGCGGTAAGCTCGGCAAAGCTCTCATACGCCTCCTCCTCGAATGGGTCTTCCAGCAGAATAATGGGGTAGGTCTTGACCAGATCTACATAATAATCAATAAGCTCTCCGGGCGTGAGACGATTTCCGTCCACGGAGTAGCCGCCTTCCATGTAGAAGCTGGAGGCAGCAGAGTCCAGGCCGATCTTGATCTCCTCTGCGTAGCCGCTGACATCCAGAGCACTCATGATGGAGTCGAGCGCATCGCGGGTCTTGACCAGCGGCGGGGCGTAGCCACCTTCGTATCCGACGTTGGTTGCTCCCACACCATATTTGCCCTTTAAAATCTTGCCCAGAGCATGATAGGTCTCAACAGCCATGCGCAGGCCCTCGGAAAAGGTCTTGGCCCCGGTGGGCTGAATCATGAACTCCTGGATGGAGAGATCGTTGCCTGCATGCTGGCCACCGTTGAGGACGTTGAATGAAGGAACGGGCAAGCGGGAGGTATTCACTCCGCCCAGGTACTTGTAGAGCGGCATTTCCGCAGAGGATGCTGCTGCCTTGGCCACTGCGATAGAAACGCCTAGAATGGCATTGGCACCCAGATTGGATTTATTGGGCGTGCCGTCCATCTCAATCATGAAATCATCGATCTCCCTCTGAGCGGATGCATTCATGCCCAGCAGCTCGGGAGCTATAACCTCATTGACATTCTTGACGGCCTTGAGGACCCCCTTGCCGCCATATCTGTCTCCCCCATCGCGTAGCTCCAGAGCCTCGTGTGTGCCCGTAGACGCCCCGGAGGGCACAGCCGCTCGCCCGAAACCGCAGCAGGTGTAAACGTCTACCTCTATCGTCGGGTTTCCTCGTGAGTCAAGGATCTCACGAGCATGAATTTTCTCAATCTGAAACGACATGCTATACCACGCTAGACACTTGGAATGCTTCTTTATTAAGGTTAGCATGCCTGAAAATTAAATTATAAAAAAATGTAGCCTGAGCTGAAAGCCCAGGCATCTTACACCTTAAATGGTTATGCCTTCATCAGATGTATTAAGTTCCCAGTCTGGCGGCTGCCAACCGTCATACCTGAGAGTCCTCGGGGCAACACCAGTTCCCCTGACATCTATGTTAGCATATGCATCGGCAGAACCACTGCCGGATCCATCAATCGCACTGGTATCCACATGCACCTTATTGGTATAAGCTCCATTTCTGGCTGCACGCATGCTGTACTCAATGGTTACCTGTTCATCAGGCTGCAGATTTGCGAAATTCCAACTGATGTAGATTGGATCAATGCTGTATGGCTCAACTGAGGAATTCAGCAGGGTCATATCTACTGGAATCTGGTCGGTAACCTTAGCAGCCCAGTTGCTCTTGGCATGGTTTCTGAGCATTATGGTGTAATGCACTACAGTCGGATCCATTGGGTCCAATTTCGCATTCTTTTCCACAGATACCTCGGATGCGCAGCAGCCTAGCCATGCGGAATCAAGGCTCGTACAATTGGTTGAGGAAACCACTGCGTCGCCCGTAACTCCGCTGGCAACGACGCAATTGAGCACGTTGTCAGGTGCACTCTCAGTGATGTTCAGCTTCAGGCTGATGGTCAGGCTGTTGCCAATTCCGAGATGCAGTATCGTCCAATTGGCGGTGGTTGCCGTAAGTGCCGTCGGCTTGACCGAGGAGCTGATGTACTGCGTACCCGGCGGGAAGAAATCCACGACATATAACGGAGCCAGAGCGCGATTACCGTCATTCGTTATAGTTATGGTGTAATCGCCGACGGTTGAGTTAATCCGGTTGAACCATTCGGACTTCCTCTCGCCTTCCTTGGTCACAGTAATATGCGGATAGTCGTACTTCGAGACGCCGGTCATGAGAATATGCCGGTTCAGGCTGTATTCGCCTACATAGCGCTCCTCATTGTCTACCCTGTCTGTGCCGTTTACCCCAACCGATGCTGCTCTGAAATCGGCAACACCATTGAAGGTGGCATTGGTCTTCATCTCGTTTAAGCCGAGTGCTACGGAATCCTTCTTAAGATACTCCAGAGATGAGTACTTCTCGCTGATTATAGTAGCTGGAGCCGAGCCCTTATTGGAAGTGTTGCACGGTAGCTCGACTGAGGCTGCACCAGTTGAGTCATTGGCAGCGACAATAACGCCTCCACGCAGATTGCCGCTCTTGGACCACATTCCCTCATTCCACTTCATATCCTGGTTTGCTTTAATGGTGGGAGAGTAATTGTAGCTGCTCGGTTTATGAGCAACCTCAATATCCTTCGCTATATAATTTGTGAAGGAATCTACTATCTCCTCGCTCTTGTATGAGCCGGAACCTGACTCATAGGTTCTCTGGCTGCTCCTCACCCTCTTGTCTGCAGCTACGAAGCCCTCTCCAGACGCTGCCTTATTGGTTACAACGTTCTTGCCGTATTCATCAAATGATTCGTTGATGCTGAATTGGCCGCTGTAATCCTCCTGGCTCTCGAATATGGGTTTACTCTTGGGTCCATCATTCGGCAAGGCTTTCTTGAAGAATCCAATGCTGCCCTTGCCGGTGAAGCTCGAATCCAACATAATCTTCGAGCCGTTCTCATCCATCTTGATATACGTATTGCGGTCTATGTCGGTTGCATAGCGATAGGTCTCATGCATAACAGCTCCGGTGATCCAGTTCTTGGCCCGGCTCTCCTCAGTCCACTTGGAGGCGTAATTGATGCCATTGTCGCCAGGCAGTTCGAAGGTCGTCGGATAGTAGCTGGCTGAGACATTCTTTCCCGACTCTATGGATCGGTTTTCCCATTTGAGGCTAGCTACCTCTTCCGTGCTGTAATCACCGCTTCCGTGTTCTTTGGTCTGCAGTTCAGTGCCGATATCCTTGATGGTTACACCGGTACAGGTACTATTGGTCAGCTTTTGATCCCCTATTGTGGTTTCCATATAGACGCAATTGTCGACCGCATAGGGACCGACTGCAGTAGATAGGTCGTTATTCACATTGACGAAGCCCTTTCCGTTCACAGACTGCTCCAGGTCAAATGTTGTTCTGACCTTGGGCGTCCTGGCTACTATGATGATCTCTTCACATGTTCCAGGCTTGATCTCATCAATGTACCACAGACCATCTTCGCTGGATTCCGGGTAGCTGGCCACGATCTCAACCGGAGTGTTGAAGACATCTTTGACTACTACATTCTCCATACTTCGTAACCCCATTTGGTTACAGATGGTGATGGTGATGGTGTAGGTGATCTCCTCACCCGGCCGGTACACCTTTTTATCAGAGGTCTTGGTTAGAACAAATGCAACCGGCTTAATGAGTATAATGGCCTTGGCCAATGCCTGAACGGGTTTGCCTCCGATCTTAGGAAGCGCTATAGCAGTGACCACATTATCCACAGCCTTAGACAGACTACCCAAAACAATTCCTTGGACACGGGTCTGCATTTTGATCTGGATCTTCTCGCCGGGGGCCAGGAATGGAATACCCTCTGTTTTTTCTAGATCATCCCATTGCACAATATTGGGCTCTTTAAAGACGCCACCGTGATCATCTCCCAGATAAACCAGACCATCCGCAAAGGTATCTATCAAAGTCACTTTTGTGAGATCGTCAACGCCGTCGTTTGTGACTACTATAGTGTATTCGATATTTGTGCCAATTATTCCTTCTGTCGGGAAGGCGACCTTTTTGACGGAGATACTAGCTTTTTTATAAATAACATCTGCTGTATCAAAGCCAGATACCTGGTAACCACTTTCTGTTCGACCTACCACATCAATACGATTGGTCATGGTTTCTGAGACGTCTCCTGTTATCTCAGCTTTCAGGATTATCGAAGCTGCTCCACCGTTGGCAGAAAGTGGTCCAATATTATTCCAGACTAAGGTTGTAGTTCCAGAAGCGTCTGGAGTGATGGAATCTGGTGATGGAGTTGATTCAACGTAGCTTAGACCATTGGGAAGAACATCTTTGGCCTCAGCCGTAACCAGATCTATTGTACCCGTGTTGGTTGCCTTCATGGTGAATGTAACTATGGTACCCACTGGCCCTTGGATTGGTTCCGCTGTCTTTTCGACCGTTATTGAAGGCAGATAGGCTGTGACATCAGCAGTATCGAAACCTGGTACTGTCTCACCGTATTCGGAGGTGCCCAGAACATCTACTTCGTTCGTCATCAAGCCGATGTAGCTGCCATCGATTGTAGCCCAGAGATGGATGGTCCTTGTGCCCGTTAGAGCATCGAGCGGACCGATGTTATTCCAGACCAGAGTGGTTATGCCGGTTGAGGCATCGGTCGAGAAAGTATCTGCAGGAGGCACGCTCTTGGCGGCATCATAGGTCAGGCCTTTAGGTAATGTGTCTGTGACCTTGACGATGGTCAATTTCGAAGTACCCTTGTTATCAACTTTTAGCGGGAAGTCGATAGACGTGCCGGCAGGACCCTCTTTCGGATTGGCTGATTTATCTACCTCCATCAAAACGGTTGCAGATGTGACATCGGCGGTATCGGAACCGGGGATGGTCTCTCCATACTCCGAGGTACCCAGAACATCAACTTGGTTCGTCATCTTGCCGAAGAAACTGCCATCGATTGTGGCCCAGAGATGGATAGTAGTCGTGCCGATCGAGCCATCAAGCGGACCGACGTTATTCCAGACCAGAGTGGTTATGCCGGTTGAGGCATCGGTCGAGAAAGTATCTGCAGGAGGCACGCTCTTGGCGGCATCATAGGTCAGGCCTTTAGGTAATGTGTCTGTG
>JBATEC010000119.1:0-6420 GCA_049663825.1 Methanothrix sp.
CGATATCGATTTATATTTAATTCATGTTTTTATATAATATACTCACTGATCCGAAAAACAGCATCTATCGAACTGCTCTGGTGCACCTAAACACATACGTCCAGGGCATCCTTGACATCAGTTACTGTCTTTTCTGGGCCGCTCTTTCCGCTGTGGAAGTCGAGAAAGATGTAGTCTGGATTCTTCACTAAGACCCATTCCGGGTCCATCTGAAGCGAGTGGATGCCATCAGTATCATTGAGTCCGGATGCGATATTTCTTCCGCCGCATCCCTCTGCTACTGAACCTGAGCGTCCGACCGGCACATTAGCCTTCCATTTGCTTGATGTGGATGTAGCCTCGTAATAAAATGTCGGAAGGTCATCGGATTTCAGATCCTTTGTTCGACTCTCCACTATGGAATCATACTTATTTATCCAGTCAACAAGCTTGTCAGCTTCGGATTCCTTTCCTAAGACCTGTCCGAGTATCTGCACCTCTGGAATTATGTGAGCTTTATGGCCCAAATCAAAGGTCAAGACGGGTACTCCCTGCAGCTTTTTGGTGATCTCATTAGCAGATGCTCCTTGACTGCGAGGTACTATCACTAGATCTGGCTGCACCGAAAGGATTTTTTCATAGTCCATTTCCGTAGCATGCGTCAATGAGATCTCTGGGACCTCCTTTAGGCCCAAGAATGGATAACGAGTGTGGTAGGATTTATCAACGCCGACAAACATATCCTCGGTACCCATAGCCAGTAACGTTTCCATCCCTCTATAGTCAACGGCTATGATCTTCTTAACCGGCAAATTAATGGTAACTGTTCTTCCTATCTCATCAATAACAGTTATCGAATCTATAGTTTTGTTCAATATCTTCTCTTTTATTGTGATCTCTGCAGTTGATGGCAATACCGCAAGGCTCAGGAAGAGCATTACTAATATTGCATACTGCATAATTTTTATAACATCACTTTTATTCATCGATTTCCCTCTTTGGCAGTTTGCCTAATTTGCTGGATTTAATGAGTTTTTTCATACTATATATAGATTTTGTAGCAAAAAAGATGATAGAATTAATAAATTATCATAAAATATAGATTTGAATCCAAAATCCGCACCATATAATCCCGTGGAAAAGAAGGTTTCATAATATGGCTCTTTAGAATGTTTACAAAAAATAGTAACATTTAGTCACCATATTATTAAAAGTAATATTAATAAGGACTAAACATATACCAAATTAAACTGAACATTTATGCTACTAATCGCAGAATTTATATACCAAATCAAAACATATGAAATCAAAACCAGAAGGTGAATATGGCATCTGCAATTGAAATAAATCAGCTCACTAAGGTCTATGACGGCAAGGTAAACGCTCTGGACGGAGTCGATCTGACGGTTAAAGCCGCCAGCATCTTTGCATTGCTTGGCCCCAATGGATCTGGCAAGACCACCCTGATGCGGATCTTGACCACTCAGTTCCGCCCCGCATCGGGCGTCGCGCGCGCCTTCGGCTATGATGTTGTAAAGGATGATGACAAGGTCAGGAAGATCATCGGCTATGTGCCCCAGGAGATGAGCGTCTGGACTGATATCACAGGCTTTGAGAATCTGCTCATCTACGCCAAGATCTATGGCGTCTCCTCCTGCCAGAGAAAGAAGAGTATATGTGAGGCTCTGCAGAACATGGGCTTAGAGGATGTGGCAAACGGCCCTGTCAAGAAATATTCGGGCGGCATGATCCGCAGGCTTGAGATTGCCTGCGCCCTGCTGATCAAGCCCAAGATTCTCTTCCTGGACGAGCCTACTTTGGGCCTCGATCCTTCTGCCAGAAAAGCGGTCTGGGAGAATTTAAGATCATTCAAAAAGGAATATGGTACCACGGTCTTCTTTAATACTCATTACATGGATGAGGCAGACCTATATTCCGATGAGGTCGCCATCATCAACAAGGGCAAAATCGTTAAAACCGGCACAGCTAGCGAGCTCAAACGCTCACTTCACAGCGAGATCATATCCTTCAGCCTGGCCGGCCCTGGGACAGATTCTAAGCATCCATCCGCAACTTTATCGAGACTGGAATCCAGGACCCTGGCGAAGATCAGAGCCCTGAATTTCGTTGACCATGCTGCCGTTCATGACTCGATCATGAATGTTGTAGTCGAAGACGGAGAGGTTGCGCTGCCAATTATCATCGAAGTCTTGAGATGCGAAGGAATTTCACTGGAATGGATCAGAGCGACGAAGCCGACACTGGATGATGTATTTTTGAAGTATGCCGGAATGCTGCATACTGGTGCAGGTGCGCAAAATTCCGCATAGCTGGTGACAATGGGCAAGCCACTCAAGAGCACTTCCAATGATATGAATACAAATCAGGTTACCACTATGGCGTTTAATGATTCGCTCAGAGAAATGTTTGCCATGATCGAGCTTGAGATGAGAAGGCTCAGGCACGACCGGACAGAAATTTACACACGAGCCGTTCAGCCGATCTTGTGGCTGGCGGTATATGGAACGGTAATGAGCCATGTGCGGGACATTCCAACCAACGGCATACCGTATATCGATTACATCACGCCGGGCGTGCTGCTCCAGTCTACCATCTTCGTCTCCGTCTTCTATGGACTCACTATCGTCTGGGAGAGAGAGACTGGGATTTTGAAGCGCCTCCTGGTGGCTCCTGCATCCAGATATGCCACAGTCATCGGCCGGGCCATTGCCTCCGGGGTCAGGGCCGTGGTCCAAGCTCTGATAATCTTCCCGGTGGCCATCTTGCTCGGTGTGAAGTTCATTCCCAATCCACTCTACATCCTTGCCGCCTTCTTGATGCTATTCATGATCTCGGGAGGCTTCGCAGCACTCTCCATTTTTGTGGCATCCCTCATGAAGACCAGGGAGCGCTTCATGGGCATCGGCCAGGCCATGATCATGCCGCTGTTCTTCGCCAGCAATGCGCTTTATCCTATCACGCTGATGCCTCCATTCTTGCAGTCCATAGCCTTCCTGAATCCGTTAACCTATGCAGTGGACGCAGTGAGAGGCTTGCTGATAAGCGGATATGTGGCAAACGTCCCCGTGGACTTCATAGCAGTAATAGCCTTCGATACAGTGATCTTTATAGTAGCGTCTATCAGCTTCAGAAAGATCATTGAATGAAAAAACAATCAAGTGGCTGCAACGCACCTCGATGCGATCCTCGAGGTATTACGATAAAAAATAAACGGAAAAGGATACATCAGCAACATACAGTGCTTCCGTTCATTGATCGGATGGGTACAACATAGGGCGTTTCAAGGTTATTCATCACTTGTGCCTCAATCCCATAGACGTAGCCGATGTTGCTCTCAGTAATAAGTGCATTAGGGCTGCCCACAGCATATACCTTTCCTCTCATCAACATGGCTAGCTTATCTGAGAACCTAGAGGCCAGATTGATGTCATGTATGGCCATGACTGCGGAGATGCCTTTCTCCTTGACAAGTGAGCTTATCGTTTCCATGACATCGAGCTGATGCTTCATATCCAGGTTCGAGGTTGGCTCATCCAGAAGCAGTACCTGCGGCTCCTGACATACGGCGCGGGCAATCAGGACTTTCTGCTTTTGGCCGCCAGAGAGCTGGGAAAAATCTCTCATGGCAAAATTCTCCAGGTGCAAAAGTTCAAGAGTATCTGTCACTTTCTCGATATCTGCGTCCGAGACTCGCCATTTTATGTGCGGCCTTCTGCCCATGAGCACGGTATCGAAAACGGTTGTGTTCAAAGGTGTCGAGCTGGACTGAGGAACATAGCCGAAAACGCGGGCAATTTCCACACCGTTCATGTCCTCAAGCTTCCGAGCATCAAGCAAGATGCTCCCCTTCGGCTTGAGAATGCGATCGATGCATTTTATGAGAGTGGTCTTGCCCGATCCATTTGGACCCACAAGGCTGAGGATCTCTGATGCATCAATTACCACGTTCAGATCATCCAAGATCTTGTTACTTGCATAGCTAAAGGTCAGATCCTTAATTGTGATTTTTACCATTAAACATCACACTCCACCGGACAGTAGTCGATTCACCCATGCGTCATTGTGAGCATAACATCGACAATTACTAACCCATGCAGAAGTCGGCATTATTTATAAAACTATCTATTGTATTAGTATTATCAAGTATGATTTATTAGATGAATTGAGAACAGAAAACAGGAGAAGAGATGCCTAATTCCAGGACACTGTGCTACGTGGAAAAAAAGTGATGCAAATAGACGAACTACCTCGAATGAATCGCTAAAATAACTCCTTCTTTTTGCGCAGGAATAGGTAAATAAAGAATGGCACTCCGATAAAAGAAGTCATTATCCCTACCGGGAGTATTACAGGAGCCAGAATCGTTCTGGCCACCGTGTCAGCACCCAACAGCAATAATGCTCCTACCAGGGCAGATGCAGGCAGAAGAAATCGATGATCTCCGCCAATAACCATTCTAGTTATGTGTGGTGATACGAGTCCTATGAATCCGATTGTGCCGGTGAAACAGACAATGCTCGCGACGATTACTGACACTAGCATCATGCATAAGACGCGAGTTCGTTCCACATTTACGCCTAGACTTTTTGCAGTTTCGTCTCCAGTCCCCATGGCATTGATATCCCAGGAGCGCAGGAGAAGGTAGGGGAAACAGAGGATGATGATGCCAGTGACAATAGCTACTTTGTCCCAGTCAGACCTGCCTAGAGAACCCATCATCCAGAAGACCACGCCTTGCACCTGATCGGCATCTCCTAAGTACTGCAAAAATGAGGTCATGGCCGAAAATATGTAACTAACCGCGATTCCTGCCAGGATCATTGTCTCGGAGGAGATCCCTTTATACTTCGCCAGACCCAGAACGACGAGTGAGGCTATGAATGTAAATATGAAGGCATTACCCACAATGAGGTATTCTCCACCCACAAATCCTGCACCCATGATCATAGCCAAAGAAGCGCCGAATCCTGCCGCAGACGATATTCCTAATGTAAATGGACTGGCCAGGGGATTTTTCAAAATTCCTTGCATGACCGCTCCGGCGATGGCCAAGCCAATTCCGCCCACAATAGCCATGAAGATTCTGTGTAGCCTCAGACCCCATACTACCTGATCTGAAAACCAGTTGGTATCGAATAATCCTGGTAAAAATTTTGCGCCGATGGTAGAGTAAACATTAAGGACACTTATATCCGCCGAGCCCTGTGTGGCTGCATAGCCCCCAAGGAGAATTATTCCCAGAATAAGTGATATGAGAAAGAGGATCTTTCTGCCAATAAACTTCTGATATTCAATCCTTAAATCGGGATTCAAACTCTTATTGGTGATTTCGGGTATCATGAGCGCTATCCCTCAGTGTATTTATAGAGTCTATTGCATCTTATTTTTGCTCATTGTAATTGGATGGCCCTTTTAAAGGCTTGAGGCATAAAGAGCCTCAAAACCCGTTAACTCTCCTCAGTGAACCTCATCCCTTTTCGCCATAAACCAGCACAGTCGTTTTATCCAGGTCTACAGGCTTCTCCAGCATTAGTAGTTCAACTTTTGTCAATCCTGCTTCCTTGAACATATTTGCCACCTTCTCAGGCTCCGCTCCTTTATAAAATGGCAGATTTCTGCCGACCTCTTCTCCAAAGTGATGGCTTCCGGAATGAGATTTCATATGGGGAATATCTGCTATAACTTTTCCACGAAGGTGAACAACTCTGGCCCAATCTCTAGCTGCAGTCAGAGGATCGGCCAATGTCCAGATAACATGCCTGCTCACCACGGCATCAAAGGTGTCGTCCGGAAAAGATAGTGTCTCTGCATCCTGGACCTCAAAATTCACTTGGATTTTTAGGGTCTCAGCCTTCTCTTTTGCCTTTTGGATCTTGCTCTTTGCCCAGTCAACTCCCGTGACATTATATCCCATCTCGGCGAGCAGCAGTGCCAGAAAGCCGGTGCCTGTGCCGATGTCCAGGATCTTCAAATCCTTGCTGGGGCCGAGCAATTGGGTCATTCCCTTTCTCCACATCTCCTTTTCAGACGGAGAGTTTACTCCGTGTCCAGGTGATGCATCATAATCTTGACGAGGATTGTCCCAGAATGCTCTTACCTTCTCTTTAATCTCCGATTTATTTGGGTCCATATTTTAGTCTCCTAATATTGATATGATCATTCGCATTTTTAGCGTGATCGAGGCAACTGCCGTTCCATGGAAAAAGGATTCACTTGGGCATAGGATATGCCCAAGTTCCCGTTATGTCGAGTCCAAAGAATTCCTTAAGGTATTCCAGGTTCCACTCATCGGGATGAATATCTGTAAACAATTCAGGATGCATGCATTTCGCAAAATATGCATGACCTACGACCCATCTTGGTCCGGATGTGATATCTCTATCGATGATATAAAAATTGTTGATCTTAATTGCTTTGATA
>JBATEC010000120.1:0-21267 GCA_049663825.1 Methanothrix sp.
GAATACTCCTCCGAGATCGTCCTCCCTTAGTTCTTTCAGCCAGGCAGTAGCTTCGGAGGTTGATAGTAAACCCAAACCCACGGCCCTTTCCACATTCTTGGACAGGTCGAAAACCGTTTCAGCAAGGTTAAGATCAGTTATCGACAGAGTACTGGGGCATATCTGGATATCAACCAGCTCCAACCTCTGAAAGTGCTTGTAGAGACAACGCCCAATCCATCCGCTCTTGAAGTTGTCGCACCAAAAGTCTTCCAGCTTGCGAGTGACCTGTCGGTCCCCTGACCCGATGGCGAAGGTGCCCCAATCCGGCTCGTAAGCCACGATACGGCCGCCGCTCCTGGTGACTCTTGCCATTTCGGCCAGCACCTTTTCTGGCTGCAGTATATGTTGAAGAGTCCTGTCCACCCTGGTGCAATCGAAACACCCATCCTCAAAGCCCATTTGGCCGGCGTCTCCCAGCACGAAATCTATGGCAAGGCCGAGATCTTTTGCCCTTGACCTGGCCGCCTCTACCATAGCGAGGCTTGAGTCCAGAGCCACAACTCGTCCGGATCTTCCTGCTATCCGGGACAGGGAGATTGCGTCAAACCCGAGGCCACAGCCCACCTCCAGAACCCTGGAACCCTCCCGGGCGCCCATGAGAATGAAGCTTTTTCTTTTATAATCCTGAAAATAGGGCAAGCAGTTCAATGTAGCCAGGCAGGAAGCAAAAAGTGATGGATCTGAGGAATGATCAACATCCGAGAATCCGCTGGAGAGATGATCCATAATATCACTGAATACAAAAGCTGCAATCGTGTGCTTTAAACTTTGTGATGCTTAAAAAGGGATCATCGAGGCCCGGATATCCCTCTGAGCATCCGGGCCACAGATGATGAAAGATGCAAGATACAAACGCGGTCTGTTCTCAGGTCTCGTAGATCCCTGCACCCAGCCACCAGGTATCGTCTACCTTTGATACATAGCTCACCTTAGGCTCACTCTGATTGCTGATCGGGTTATTCCATCTGTACTCATAATAGCCGCTGCCATTCGCGGCAATGGCGCGCATCTCCCGGTTGATGTAAATTCCCTGGTCGTTCTGGATATCCAGACGGTTTGTTCCCACTTCTTTGGGCATGTAAGGCAGGCATAGAGATGTTCCATTGAAATCCTGGGCAAAGATGTAAACATCTCCTCTTACCCAGCTACCATTGAGGTCCATGAACTCCTTTAGGACACCATTCTTGCTTGTTACCAGGGCATGGCTATGGGCCTCATCCACAAACGTCTTCAGATCTTGCCTGTTGGCAGGCTTCATGGCAGAATGGTTCTGGGAGGATGACGAGTTGATGTATATCCCAGCTCCCAGCAACCAGCTATCGTCCACCTTGGTGACGTAGCTCAGTTTCAGCATCTCGCTCATATTCTCTTTTGGGTTGGGGTATAGGTAGTAGGTCTGCCCCGATCCGTTCCTGGCCTGATCGATATTGTCTATGGTAATCGCGATTCCGTTGGGGTCCTTAACATCCATCCGATTTGTGCCCAGAAGCTCCTGCCTGAAAGGAAGGCTGAGAAGGTTTCCTGAGAAGTCATATGCAAATATATATTGCTCTCCTCTTACAAATTCGCCTCCGAGATCGTTGAAAGCCTCGAGAGCCTTGTCCTTGCCATTCTTCAGAGCATAGTCTTTCGCTTCATCCACAAATGTCTTCAGCCTGCGCTGATCCTCAAAGCTGACGAGCGGAGCTTTGCCTGGGAGGTATATGCCGGATCCTATCCACAGGTTATCATCAACCTTGAGCACATAGAGTAGCTTGAGTTCGGTTTGCTCCTCATTGTTTGGATTTGGGTACACATTGTAGGCAAATCCATTCCCGCGCTTTGCAACCTCCATCAAGTTGTTTATCATATGCACGCCGTTGGAGTCAACCAGATCAAGGTTATTTCTGCCGATCAGGCTATGCAGATAAGGATGGGCCAGAAGTGTGCCATTGAAGTCGTAGGCGAATATGTACATATCACCTCTGACAAACTCTCCAGTTGGATCACTGAAAACCGTGAGTGCCTCGTCTTTTCCATTATTCAGGGCGTAGTTTCGGGCCTCTTCCAGAAAGGAGACCAGCTCAGCCTTAGCGCTGTCATTGGCGACTGGCGCCACATAGGCGCTTTGATTCGATGCCGGCTCTGCTGCGGTACTAATTGGCAAAAATAGACACAGAGCTAGTGCAAAGGACAGTATTATAGCAATTAATTTCAGGTCAATTCCTCATAACGATCTCTTACGTAATTAGGTTCAAATTCTTAGTACATAATAATTTCCAATAATACATCCCGGCAGAGCGAAGCTGCGCGTGACATGCTCGCATGCGAGCGACCGGGACTTCGTGGGCATATCAACCTCGATCTCAAAGCCAATCATTTCAGAGCGTAAGGCTGATTATGCATTATATCCCAAAGTTCTGAATTAATATGAAAGACAAGAGATTGCTGGACGAGTTTAGAAAGACCTATCCTGAGAAGTTCGCATCAGAAGATGAGATATTCTCCCATATCCATGCAGGAGACCGAATATTCATCGGAACCGGCTGCGGTGAGCCTCAGTACCTGGTCTCAGCTTTGGTCAATTATGTTAGGAACCACCCTAAAGCGTTTTTCGATGCCGAGCTGATCCACATCTGGACGCTGGGAGTCGCGCCTTACACCGATGAAAAGCTGCAGGAGAACTTCCGGCTTGACTCCTTCTTTGTTGGAGACAGCACCAGAAATTCCGTCAACCGGGGCGGAGCCGACTATACGCCAGTCTTCCTTTCTGCTGTTCCCGATCTCTTCCGGTCGAAGCTGATACCCGTGGACGTAGCCCTGATCCAGACATCTCTTCCCGATAAACACGGCTATTTGAGCCTGGGAATAAGCGTGGATGTGGTCGAATCAGCCGTAGAAATGGCTGGTCTGGTCGTGGCCCAGGTCAATATGAACATGCCCCGCACGCATGGTGATGGATTCATAAATATAAAAGAGATAGATTTCCTTCTGCCCCATGATGAGCCGTTGCTGGAATATTCCGTCAAGGCTCCCGACGACATTGTGCAGAGTATCGGAAGATATGTGGCACGCATCATCGAAGACTGCTCGACCATTCAGGTGGGCTACGGGCTGATCCCGGATGCCGTTTTGCCCAATTTGGTGGCCAAAAAGGATCTCGGAGTTCATACGGAACTGCTCAGCGACGGCATAGTCGATCTCATGAAAAAAGGAGTGGTCACCAATCGCAAGAAGACCCATAATCCCGGCAAGACGGTCGCCTCCTTCTGCATGGGAAGCCGGGAGACCTATGATTTCCTGGACGAGAATCCTGCCGTGGAATTCAAGAGGATCGATTACACCAACCACCCACTCATGATAGCCAGAAACCGGCTCATGACCGCCATCAACAGCGCCATGGAAGTGGATCTGACCGGCCAGGCTACGGCGGAGTCGCTAGGCGGGACCTTCTACAGCGGCATCGGCGGACAGGCGGATTTCATGCGCGGGGCAGTGCTGGCACCGGGTGGAAAGACTATCCTGGCTCTACCCTCCACGGCCCTAAATGAGAGTGTCTCTCGAATTGTTCCCACACTTCAGGAGGGGGCAGGAGTCACTATGAACAGGGGTGATGTTCGCTATGTGGTAACTGAGTATGGAATTGCCTATTTGCACGGCAAGAACATTCGAGAGAGGGCCATGGATCTCATCGCCATCGCTCATCCAAAATTCCGGCCATGGCTGATGGAAACGGCCAGGAAGAGGGCTCTAATCTACAAAGATCAGGTCTTCGTTCCGGGGGTGAAGGGCATGTATCCTGAGAAGCTGGAGATCTACAGGACAACGGCAAAAGGGCTCAATCTGTTCCTGCGGCCTGCCAAGATCACCGATGAACCAATGCTAAAAGATTTCTTCTATGACCTCTCTACTGACAGCATGTACAAGCGCTTCTTCTCGGCTCGAAAGGACATGCCGCACAAGAGGCTGCAGGATTTCGTGGCTGTGGACTACAGCAAAAAGATGGAGATATTAGCCGTGATTGTAGAGAAGGAAAAGGAGTTCATTATCGGCCTGGGCCAGTACGAACTCAACTCGGACATGCACTCGGCAGAGGTCGCCCTGGTGATAAGCGACAAATTCCAGGGACGCGGCGTTGGCACAGAGCTTCTCTCTTATCTAATCTACCTGGCGAAAAGACAGGGCTTGCTAGGGTTTACTGGAGAGGTACTGGTGGAGAATATTTCCATGGTGCGGCTCTTTGAGAAGATGGGATTTGACACCGAGAAGAGAAGCGAAGAGGGTGTTTACGTGATGCGCATGTGGTTTAGGAATAGAGTGGAGGGGGATATAAGATGAGAAAGCTCATAGTAATCAGAATCGTGCATGCGCCTACTGACATGGGCTCGGCAAGTGAGGGCCTGGAAAAAGCCGGCATATCAACTCTGGGAAGGCAGCGCTGGCAGGAGAACCAAAAGAAGATTGAGAGCTTCTGGCGGGAGCTGGAAGCCGAGGTGGACGATCTGGGCCTGGACATGGAGAAGCTTGTCATCTACCAGGACGGCCTGCCATGCGCTGGTGCTCTTGGTGAGCGAATTGTGCGGGAGACGGCTGCCAAAGGCAGCAAGAACTACCAGATTGTGCAAAAGCTCATGGACAGGGGCGCTAAGATTGAGGCGACGGAAAGCGCCGATCTGCTCCGGCTGGAATACGGCTACATCAAAGCGCTTCTGGAGGCCAAAACGGATGAGGAGAGGCGCGGGGCGGAAAAAAGATACAACCAGGTCAAAGATAAGCTGCTTGAGGAGAGAGATCTATTTATCGCCAGGACCATTGATGCCACTTTAGCGGATGGCGAGACGGGCCTGCTCTTCATTGGAGCTTCGCACAACGTGCTCCCCAAAATTGCCGGCGATATTGAGGTGAAGTGTCTGGATTAGATGAATCATTCGATTATAAAAAGTTTTGAGGCAGACGGCCCTACCCCAATTTGTTTCTATTTGCCACAGCAAGGCGCGGTGTTGATAGGGCAGGAACCCTGACCTGCACAAGAGGAGCCGCTACCGGCTCCTCTTGCGCAGGAGGATGCTCCTTCAGCTCCCTGAGTGCACGGTCCAGTGCAGTTCTCCAGGCAACCGGTTTGCGCACAAGATTCACTGCTGGGGCAGACGCATGATCCAGCTTGTCCTAGAGCCAATCCCATTCCTGCAAGCAGCAGGACAATTGAGACAATTGCGAGTTTCTTCATGTAAACCACTCTTCTCATCTTTTGAACGTCGCACGTTCACAACAGATGGTTATCTTTATAGCATATGACGATTTGGATTTGGGCAAGACTCATTTGGATTTCAAGCAATATTTGGAAACATATCGAAAAATTATAACATATTAAATTTTACTAACTGCTGCCATATTATCCATTTAATTGGCATTTTATGCCTGCAAGATTGACGACAACTGGATCCGACAGATGGATTTTCTATTCAGACGCGCAGAAACCTCTTTATAGTTCGACTATTGTCTTATATAAGTGAGTTCACAATTGTGATGGACGTTCACTTGGTCATCCATCAAGGAGGAGTTATGAAGATTATTTGCCTGCTTCGTGCATTTGTAGTTCTCAGTCTCATCATCGTGCCTGCCTGCGCGCAGCCGAGCCTGAAGGGCTGTGCTTGCATGCCGGGGGATTGCCCAGGAAAGCCTGTGGA
Source organism: Methanothrix sp. (assembly GCA_049663825.1). Lineage (GTDB taxonomy): Archaea > Halobacteriota > Methanosarcinia > Methanotrichales > Methanotrichaceae > Methanothrix. The sequence continues at coordinate 5,709 of JBATEC010000120.1, forward strand.
TAATTGTTGCAGCCAATCCTCCGATAGCCGTATCTCCCTGAGTTGTACCTGTCCTGGTCAGGTTGCGTCATATCCGGGGATGGAATATTACGATCCCACTTATTCGCATTTCAGCAAGGCCGGCTCGCGCTCGCCTGCCAGAACGGGCATTGCTGGCCCCGCAGGCTCCAGCAATGCCGGAGTGTTCTGCCCTGTTCTTCCATCTGCCACTAATAGTAACAACGTCGGACCACCGGATCCGGATGTAGTGGAATATCTGCCGCCGTCAGCCAAGCAGGTATTCCAGGTACTCGCCTCTGACGGCCCTCTGACCCAGAAGGACATCATAAGCAAAACCGATCTTCCACCAAGGACGGTGAGATATGCTCTGGCCAGGCTCAGGGGAGAAGAGATGCTGGAAGAGCGCTTCTGCTTCAGTGATGCCCGGCAAAGCCTCTACCGTCTGAATGGAAAAGATATAAATAACCCCTCAGTTAACAATTGTGACCGGTGATATGAAAATGAGGGATCGCCTTTGCTGACGCGGAATTAGATCCGCATAGTCTGAATTCCAAAATCACAACATGAGTTCAGATTCGTTCCTGGCTTCCGCGGCCCAGGCCAGGGCCTCCTCGAACTCATCCCTTTCCGAAAGGGATATGCGCGCGCTGCCCTCCGGATAAATCAGTTCCAGTTCCTTTCTCACCTCATGAGACGCAGGCACTCTCAATATGCGCAACTCTTCCAGCGGCGTCTCAAAGAGAACTTTGCCTGGTGTCTTGACCCAGAGAATGACTCTCTGGCTGGTAATATTCCATATGCCTGGCACCCAGCATTTTATCAGACCCTCATCATCTCGCAGATATCCGAAGGTCTTGTAGAGGATCTGCTCGCCCGGAAAAAGAGGAATATGTGTCTCCTGGCTCGCATACAATTTCCGGCTGCTCTTATCCCAATCTTCCATTATGCCGTACTCCAGCATGGTTTCCATGCCTGCAATCATGGCCTTCAGAGTCACGCCTATCAGTGGAATGCCTGCCACTGAGATTATCAGATCGGCATTAAGAACCGCTCCTTTGTTGAGGAGCCGGTCTAAAACCTCGACCAGACAACTCTCTCTTTCCGGATTCATCCCGTCTCCTGAAGACGCACAAAGCTGAAGGGAGCCCAGGGGCCCGTGAACCTTACAAAGAACCCCTCTTTGCAGTTTATCGCTTCAAGAACCTCGCCCAGTTTTTTCACGGCCTCATCTGAGACCAGGCAGGAGTAGGTGGCAAGAAGCTTCTTTTCCTTATATTTCTCGGGGGTCCAGGACGTTCTGCCGCTGACCTTCAGCTCTTTTACCAACGGCTTGATTTCTGAGCAAAACTGATCTGCCAGCCGTCCGGTCTCCGAGTAAGTCAGGTTCTTCAGCTTCATGTCCAGATTGCGCTTGAGCAAGTAGGCCTTTCCTTTGGACCCGTCTTCGATACGGTTCTTGAGATCCACTAGCTCCTGATTTTTTGCCAAAACCAGGGTTTCCAAATAAGCGTGATCGCAGTAGATCTGGATTGAATACTCTGCCGTCCCTTGCACCCGGAGTAGCTCGCCGGCGAGATTTTCGTAGTCCCGGCAGAGCCAGTCTTTGACCGCATCATCATTACCTTTGATTATAACATCGAAAGAGAAAGGAAGCACGGTTCCGAACATCTTCGTGGCCTGGTCTATCACATAGCTATGCTCCAAGACCCATCCCTCTGCCAGCTTTTTGTCCTCAGTTTTGTACGGCTTTGCATCGCATGCATGAACTATCGCAGCAATATCTTTGTAGGGTACTATGTAGACGTTATTCTTCTCTATGCCGATGCTGCCCAACATAGCTTCGTGTCCGGTCCTGGCGACTGAGTAAAGGTACCTGGCCTCTTTGACCATATCTCAGGACTCCTCCAAATAGATCTCCTTGATCGCCATTCTGATCCTAGTCCAACTTGAGTTCCAGTATGCCGTTCTTAAAGCTCTTCATAATGATGGATTTTACCGGTCGCGGCAGAGCCACATTTTTGCGAAGCTGGCCGGCAGTTATCTCCAGAGAATCTCCCACCAGATTCATCAACAAATCATCAACGTGAACTCCGAAAAGCTCGGCAACGATCGTGATGCCGTCTTTTACTTCCATCACATCGACCATTCGCTGCCCATGAAACTCATTCTCGGGCATACTTTCTCCCTTTTCTCTTCTGGCGGCTCTTAAAAGCCCCTGCTGGAGAAGCCTGGTATCGACGCGGTGTGTATGCCGCCGGAACCGGGCGGCAAAATGAAGGTATCTGTCTCTGCCGGCCATATCTCACGACTCTTCTTTTTGGCTTTCTTCATTCCAGCTCGCTGGGTTCAGGAACTTGTCTATCAGGTCTTCCGCAGCCAGATCCAGATCACTGCGAACCGATTGCACGGCATCTTCTATGTTGTTATCCGACTTTATCTTATCGAGTGCCTCGGTTAATTCAGAGAGGGCCTCGCCCAGCCGCTCTATCTCGCAGTCGCTAAGACTTCCGCTCTCCATTCTCCTCAAAGCCTGTCGTTCCAAAAGCTCCTGGATGATCTCCACCAGGGCCACTACCAGGCCCAAAAGGCCATCTTTCAGGTTTCCTTCATCCAGGTTGACAGCCATTTTCAGATCCTAATCCAGCTTGAGATGAAGTATGCCGTTCTTGAAGCTCTTCTCAATGATGGATTTTGCTGATCTAGGCATTGCTATTTTTTTGCTGAACTGGCCGGCGGTAATCTCTAGAGTTTCTCCATCGAGATTCATCAACAAATCCTCTTCGGAGACTCCGGGCAGTTCGGCAATGATCGTGATTCCATCCGTTCCTTCCATCACATCCACTATTGGCTGCCTGTAAGGCGCGGTCTCGGGCATCTTAACGCTTTCCGTCCTGGGAGCCGCCTTCCTCGCTCCATGGCCTGGCCCATGGCCAAGCGGCCTGGTAGAAACGTGATAATCGACGACTGGCTTGCTGGACCAGCCTACATCGATCCTGTGTTTTATCTCCGCGTCCGTGTCGGCAATCCTCTGCCGAAATTCGGGTGAGGACTCTTCCAGGGACTTGATTATGCCCCCCAGACCGGGAATGAACTGGCTCACTACGTTTTGCACTATGCCACCCATTTGAATATCCGCACTTTGCTTATGGGACCCCTTTTCCAGTTCATCGATCCTCTTTTCCAGGCGCGCTATCTTCTCTGCATCCTTATCCTTTGAATCCTCAACCATCGATATTCCTCCAAAGATCAATCGTAATTTCCAAGGCCTGGCCGGATGACGGGCAGGGGTGCCGGGCTGGACCAACCGCAGATGTGACATCCCTCGCGGATCAACTGATCTTCATCTCTTTTGTTTCCGCATTCCGGGCAGCAGGCCGTGGGTTTGAGTGCATCTTTCCACCCTTTTGCATTCAGATTAGTGCCCGCCGGCATCTCCAGGCCGTACTTGGCTGCTGTCTCAAAGGAGGCTAAAACCGCCCGAATCTTTATGCCCAAAAGCTCCGTGCCTGCCAAAGATACGGCTATATCTGCATTGATCACCAGGCCCTTGTCGAGGATTCTTTCTACAATATCGGCAAGGTTCTGGCTTTTTGTCGGCGCCAAAGAGTTCATCGAAAACCTCTCCACTTATCCTCTGTTGGCCATTTCGGTTCGAATTCGCCGCCTATGGGCCAGTATCTTGGCCCTATGAATGAGCCTTTGCGTTCTCTGCACATCTCTTACTTTTTTTCTTTGAACATGCCATCTCTCTTTGATCTTCCGATTATTTTCATGGGAGCTCTCATACCAGGCTCTCTTCGTCTGCATAAGCGCAGGACGGACCTCGTCTCTTATCCTCCTCTTATGAGCAGTTACCACAGCGTGCTGACGTCTCCTGTTTTCCAGAACCTTTTGGCTTAGAAGGGCCATTGTCTCGTATCTCCATTAGATTTCCAGATCTCTAACATAGTAAGCTTGGATCTTTTTTTATTTATCCTCAAATCCCATCTGCACTCGGCCGCGGTAAACTGCCTGAAAGAAGCCTGGATATCCCAATGATCCGGAAAAATGCCGCTCATGCTCATTATTTTCTTCCATCTCCCTGAGCATCTGCAAAAACATCCAAGCATCTTTTGCCGGGCAATTTTCCAAATATCCAGCTTCTTTTGCCATATCTTATCCTAAGATGTCCATCTTTGAACCCAGGTCCATCTCTAGAACCTTCTGGGCTAAATCCAGTTTATGCAAGAGTTCCGAGTTCTTCCGTTCGTATTCCTGGCGATCTAGCTCTCCGAATTCATAGAGCAGACGTGTCTCTTTTATCTGGTCCTTGATCTTTTCCGGATTGTAGTATCCTCTTAAGGCAAACTTCTGGATCTGCTCCAACGTCCAGATCATATCCAGCCCGGGCAGGGATATTCCAATGGACCGCAGCAGAATATCATCTATGATGAACATTCTATCGAAACCCCCTTCGTTTGCCTCCCAGGATATGAATATCTACAAAGTTATAGGCGGGCCAGGGACCGGAATACTGCACCTTTAAATTATTGTATTTTTCAGTCAATCGGCCAACTTGATCCGAAAACTCAGCTATGCGGCTTTTTTCCACCAGAAAGCTGCCATTTAGAATTAAGCGATCGGAAAAGAGCTTGAGCTTTTTATTATCACAGGAGACTGCTAAGAGGCTTTGCAGGAAATCACAACTGCATTCTTCTCGCTCGGTTGGTCCCATCGGATTGAGATCTTTGGGAAGGAAGACCTTGATGCCAAGCTCTATCTTGCTGTCTACAACCGGCAGTGCCTTTTGCATGGCCTGATATCCGGCGCTCATGGCAATTTGCAGCAGCTTTCTGCTCTTGAATGCCATGCCATAGGCAACAGGAATTACGCTGTGCTCTCGCATTACATGATCCACCACATTCCTGTGGACCTCAACTTCATGTTCATCCACTGCGTAATCCTTGTAGGTTACATCGCTGACGACCGGGCTCAAGTCCCTGTAGTCCAGAGTATAGACTTCTTCTGCATCAAAGCCGAGATTCCCAAAGCTCACCCTCTCCTTGCTGGGATAAGGAATCACGCAATAGACATATTTTCCCAGGGAATCTGGAGCCTTCTTCTCAGCTTTAAGAATCGTCCTTGCCAAGAAGCTACACCTCTTCCTCGACCATCTCCATGTCCGATCTTCTGCGTAGCATTATCCTCTTGTAGCCGACAAGCTCTCCCTCTAGATCGAACTTCATCTCGTACCTTCCTAGAATATCCTGTGTGTCGGGCACGGATTTTCTCTCCACAACCTCTACTTCGGCCAGCCAACCCTCTGAAATCTTGTTAAGGCTATTTACGCCATCGAGGGTCTTCTTTAGCACAATCTCGGCCATAAGGCTGGCTCTCTCGAGGATTTCTTGGATCTTTGGCTGACTAGACATGTGCAATCACCTCAGGGACGACGATTTCAATATCGTGAAGATTTGGAACAACTTGTACAATCCTTCCATTAAGTTCATTTGCTCTTTCCTTTATATTATATTTTGCAATGTCATCCGTCGGATTAAAATAACGAAGGAAAGTAGCCAGCCTGTGTCTCCTGGCCTTGACTGCATCTCTTCCCAGGGGTTCTTCCTCAAAGGTGCCATCTGGTTTCATGCAGAAATAGAAGGTGGACCCGATCTGCCTGCCGTCCTCCGTTCTGGCTTTGACGATCAGCGCATCGGTCTCATTGAATGCAAGTCCTGGGGGTTTTTTATCAAAGATATCTATGATCTTCCTAACCTCTGCCTCTTCGATGACAGCTTTTATTGATTCCATAGCTCACCCTCCCTCTTAAGCATACTTTGCATTCGCCTCAATAACCAGTCTCCTCTTCTCATCCATATCCATGGGAGAACAGGTCTTGTTGGCTATGACATCAATGCACAGTTGCTGGAAATCTATGGTTAAATCATCGCGTCCCTTTAGGGTCTGCAGTCCTTTGGCGATCATGATGCATGCTCTAGTGCCGGGCTTCTGGGCATCGGGAAGCTTCTCTCTTATGGACCTTATTATCTGCACTATCTTCTCGGCCTTATCCTGAGAGATTCCCGTATGTTCCATCACGATTCGAACCTCTGTCTCATAGCCGTAATAATCGGCATATATGCCTACCATGCGATCTAGCAGTGCATCTTGCGGCCTGTGAATTCCAGCGTATTCAATGGAGTTGCTTGTGAGGATGGCCTTGAAATCGGGATGAACTTTTATGTACCTATCTTCTCCGAATTTAGTTGGTAGTTCCAGGATGCCTTCCTCAAAAACGGATAGGAGAACGTTATTTGATGCTGGCTTGGTTCTGGAGAACTCGTTGTAGATAAGAGTGTAGCCATATTTGCAGGCCAGGGAGAGGGGATTGTCCACCCACTCGATCTTCATGGTATCCTTGGTCTTGAATACATTGTGGACGTAGTTGTCCCGCACGCTTTCGCTCTGCATCTGAGAATAGCCGCCAATCAGATCAGATGTGGTTATGGCTTCATCTCCGTTTATCCAGACTACAGGTCGACCAAGACATTTGGCCACATGGACGGCCAGACTGGTCTTGCCGCAGCCCGTAGGCCCAATTAGGTGCACAGGATACCCTGCTTGAAGCCAGAGAGACAGCCGACTTTCCATCTCCATTACCTCCGGGGTGCTGATGAAGTGATTCGCCTCCGGTGTGAGGAAAGCCTCTTCGATGGCCTTATGCCTGGCTTCTTCGGATATCAGTTCGTAGCTGCAGTCCATATTGGCCGGAGACCTGATTCTCACCTGAATGCTGGGATTATTTAATCCTGCCTCGGAATTGTGAGCCATCTCGCTAGCCTTTTTCTCAGAAGCGGTCATGTGAACTGCTTCCCCTCTCACCCTCCTGGGATGTGACTCAATATACGGCATCGCTTAGCACCTTCATGGAGTATGAATAATAATAATAAAAAGTTCTACTACGGATTTACCCATAGTAGAAATCGTGGACATAATTCTTGAGATCCTGCTCTTGATATTTGTGGATCTCGTTTTGGAAAGACGCGGCTCTTCCCTGGAGTTCTTTTGCACCAGAATATATCCTGGAGACAGCTTCGCGGTTCTCTTTGATCTGCGAGTTGAGATTGCTTTGGAACTTTACCACACCATTCTGTAAATTCCTGCTGCCCTCATCTCGGATGCTCTTTCCAGCCTTCTGAAACTCGCGAGACATCTTTTCTTGAGAGGACACAATCTCCCTGGCTCCAGAGTGCAGTTTTGCGGCAGCATCAAAATTCGCTTTGATTTGGGCATCAATTGACCGCTTGAATTGCACTTGGCCCTGATCGAATCTCTTCTGGCCATCTTCGATCATCTTTTGACCCTCGGAGTGCATATTTCTGGACAACGTTTTGCCGGCAGCATGGAACTCTTTTACTGCCTTAGTCATCTCTTGAATGCCTTCATCACGGATCTCTCTGCCTGCTTTCTTGAGATCTGCGGCTTTGTTGTCGATTGCGTTAGCCTTAGCCAAAACACCCTTTTTGCCAAAGCCCGCCGTTTTTACTGCGCTCTTCGGTTTTTCGATCATTGAAGCCTCTTTGTGACTCACCATTGGTGTGGACTTAGGCGGCTCTTGTCTCACCATTGATGTGGACTTGAGCGTCTCTTTTTGCTTCTTCATAGCCACCATAATATATTCAGCCAACTGGGACTTTGTTCCGCCCAAACTCTCTATGCCATACTTCAGAGCCAGTTCTTCCAGTTCTCGCCGAGTGCGCTTGGACATAAGCTCGTCGAAGTTCTCTATTTTGTTATTTGTGTAATCTTCCATGGCTCTTCCTCCAAAAATAAATTAGGAAAAATCAATCCTAAGCAGGAACCCCGGGGGTTGCGCCGATGGCAGCCTGTTCGATCTTGGCCATCTCTTCAGAATAGTGCAGGTAGGTGTCAACAGATGCTACGACAACACGTGCCTCGATGGTCAGAATCTCGATGCCAACCAGGCTGATCCTGGCCCAAACATCTACTACGATACCTTTGTCAAGAATCCTATCCAGAACCTCGGCAAGACTTGATGCGTCCGGTGTAGCGGTTACCATTTTTCTCTCCTCCAATTTGATTTATCCTGAGCAATCTCGAGGATTATTATTTGTTCCAATTATGTATGCAAAGGACAGGAGGTGAATTAGAAGAGGCCATTTCTATCCCTCCTTCCCATCCTCTGTGTCTGACACTCTCTTTTGGCTGAGCCCATCTGTACGAATTTTATCTCAGAGGTATTCGTACAATCACATAGAGAGTACTGGTAGGCCTAAATAGTCTTTCATTTTCTTTATTTTGTCTCAAATGTTGTTCTGCATTTGTTTCGAAAATTGAGAGTTAACAATCTATAAGGTTTAGAAAAATTATCCTATGATCAAACAGCTTAAAGAAATGTCATGGCCCAGAGGTAAATATGAAACTACTTATCATTGATGACGCTCCGGAGATGCTTAGGGCGTTCAGGGACATACTGGAGGCCTATGGATGCGAGGTCTACGTGGCGGAAAACGGCGAAGAAGGCCTGGCCAGATACGCGGAAATCAAGCCGGATGTTGTTCTTATGGATATATTGATGCCAAAGCTTGACGGCATCAGCGCCACAAAGAAAATTCTGGAAATCGATCCTTCTGCGAAGATAATTGTCATCTCAGCCGTGGGAAAGAGCGGCCTTGATAACGAATGTCTTCTGGCCGGTGCCAAGAAATTTATTATAAAACCATTCAAGATAAAAGATTTAATGAGCTCTATCAACTCACTGGTGACAAAATGAAAGGAATTGAATCGGTAATGGGATATCAGGAAGAAATAATTGAAGCCATACCGAGCACCATTATAGTTGTAAATAGGAGCATGGAGGTACTCTATGTCAATAAGAATTACTATGTCAAATCCATCCCGAAACGGGAGCGGGATGTCTTGGGAGTGAGGCTGTCCCGAGTAATTCCGTCCATGCTCATAGAAAAAACAGGAATTATAGATAAAATTAGAGAGGTATTCATTACAGGTGTTCCCTTTGATGGAGATCAGATCAGATATCCGGGCGGCATGTTCTATTTCTATAAAATATATCCATTAAAGGAGGATGAGGAGAGCATAAGCAAGGTTGTAATCTTCATGGAGAACATCACCGAGCTCACCCGTCTGGAAGAGGAGCTTAGGGAGTCTTATGTCAAGCTGGAGAATGCTTTTGCCGAGCTGAAAGAGAATGATGAAATTAAATCCGAGTTCATCTCCACCGCCTCTCATGAGCTAAGAACTCCTATAACTGTGATTAACAGCTACGTTGAGATGTTCGAGGGGGGAATGCTCGGCGAACTTAGCGGCATTCAGCGGGAAAAGGTGGCGATCATAAGGTCGCAGATAGAGCATATGATTCGACTGGTCGAAGATATGCTTGATGTATCTCGATTGGAGTCAAAGGCTCTCAAGATTAATAAATATCTGATCAAGGTCGATGATATTGCCAGAAAAGCTCTCGATGATCTGAGCCGTCTGGCAGGGCTAAAGGAGCAGTCCGTTTCTTTGACCGTAGTGGGCGTACTCACGGAAGTGGAAGGTGATGACCGGAGGATCAAGCAGGTCTTCAATAACCTCCTCACTAATGCCATCAAATATACTCCCAAAAAAGGAAAAATAGATGTAATAATTACCGACGAGCCGGAGGATGTCCGTGTATCGATAATTGATAATGGTATTGGTGTTGCCAAGAAGGATCAACACAGGATCTTTGAAAAATTCTATACGGGCAGCGGCAGCTCGCTGACCAGGGAATCTGGTCGCATGGGACTTGGCCTGGCCATAGCCAAGGGAATAATCGAGGCCCATGAAGGTCGCATCTGGGTGACGAGTGAGATTGGAATGGGGAGCACGTTCATCTTCACATTGCCCAAAAAGCTATGATTAGAAGTATTCTCACCAGGCTAAAGATAGCGCCTGCAGTTGTGCCGACGACTGAACCTCTAAATAGTCATGTAAGCCGCAATTTGACGAAAGGCTCCAGCTACCTTGTCAAGGAGCTGAAGGCAGAGTTCAGCTTCGATCTCTTTGTTTCTTTGGTAAAGGGAAGGTGCAATGATTGTGATTATCTCGACTCTTTCCCCTGCGAGAGCATCGGTTGTGAAAGATGCAAGTTGCCCTGCACCTGCAAAGTATGCAAGCATTCTAGAGCCCAGGGATTATGCTTCACGATGCATTCGCCTCAGAATATCCGTCTGAGGTACGCTTTGCAGACCACTCCTATTTTTTGGATAAGCAATCATGGGCCCCAAAGCATCAACCCAATCGCACTTGAAGTAATAGCTGATATTACCACCAAGTTCTTAAAGCAAAGCAAAAACCCGGTAATTCTTCTTGACGGAATAGAGCATTTGATATTCGAAAATGGCGCCGCACCGGTATTGAGGCTTCTGAGAGATATACAGGAATGGATAATATTGCAGAGAGCCATTTTAATCTTGCCGGTAGACCCCGCGGCGATCGAGAAGAAAGAACTGGCACTTATGGAAAGAAACATGTTCGAGCTGCGACAAAACTCGGAAAAGGATTAAAACGGGAGTGTAAGTGGACGAAAATATTCTTATAGTTTGTACTGATATATGCTATTGGAGTAATTTTTGGTTATGAAGACCTCGGTCGAGAATGTCGCAGACCTCTGTGAATACCAGGAGGATAATTGTAAAAAATTTGTCGATAAGATCATCAAGTCTAATCGAGAAATTTTTATGATGTCTTTCATTCTTGAGAAACAAATGTGCGGTTATGATCTAATAAAGGACATATTCTCAAAGTGCGATGTTTTTCTCAGCCAAGGAACGGTTTATCCCGTTTTATATACTCTCGAGAGTGAGGGGCTGCTCCATGCCGAATACAGCAAGGGTGATATGAGAAGCAAAAAGTATAGCCTTACACTCAATGGCAGAAAAATCGCTGAAAAAAATGTTGATGATTTTGTTAAAGCCCTGGAGCAGGTATCTTTATTACTTAAGAGATGAGCTTGATGCTGAAGAACACCATCAACGGGCTGGACAAAATTCTTTTTGATGAAATCCCGAAAGGTTCAGTGATCCTTGTGACAGGCGCCGAAGGTACTCTGAAATCAGGCCTGGTATTCAGCATGATGACAAATTATATAGCGGCCAATGATGAGCATGGCCTCTATGTAACTTTAGAGCAAAATGTTGAGAGCCATCTTAGAAATATGAATAGTCTGGGAATCAAAGAAGAGAGCCGTTTGCATATATTTGATTACAGGGATATGCGGCTGGAGTGGATGGACAGTGAACTGGATCTCATCAAGACGACCGAGGAAGTTATAGAGTCTTTTAAAGAAAAATATGATAACCTAACGCTATTTGCGCTTGATTCTCTCAATGCCCTCTATTCCATATCTGAGCATGGCAATATGAGAAATAAGATTTATAATTTCTTTTCGGGTCTTCGAGATGAAGAGCTTACCTCTTTTTTAATTATGGAATCTGCCCAGTCGAGAATCTCAGGACAATTCTCTCAATTCCATCAAATAGAGCACTTCCTGGCGGATGGAACAATTGAGCTTGGCATGATTGAGGGCAAAGGCGGCGTGAAGAGATATATTCAGATCTTGAAGATGAGAGCCACCAAACACGCGATGGAAAAGCATCAGCTTACCATCGGAGATAATGGTATAAATATTCTTGGACAAATATACTAAATATTTCTAACGTTTCTCCGGGCGAGCTTCGTGAGATGTCCGATAATGAATTCTTAGCCTCGATTTTTTGAGCTGAAGTTCAGATGCCATTTTTTTATTGTACCACGCCCTCACGAATAGGGGCTCGATTTCTATCGCCTTATTGTAACATTCGATGGCTTCTTTATATTTTCCAAGCTTATACAAAATGTTTCCTTTTATATTGAATGCAAGTGCATTATTCGGATTGAGGCTAATGGATCTCTCACAACACTGCATACTCATATCGTGTCTCTTTTGAAAGTAAAGAATTTCTGCCTTTGCAGACCATGCTTCCCAGTTCTTCTGGTCGTTTTCCAGTTCCCGTTCAACTACCATCAAGGCGCCGGCGACTCCTTCCGAGGACAATAAACGTAATGCTTTTTTGAAAGCATCTTTTCCTTCTACGCTATCGCAAGACATTGCCATTGAATGATTGACTCCTCTTTTTGTTGACTCTTCAATGGGAAAATGTCTCCAGCTATATTTATAGACGATTGCGTCTTATGCATGCAAATCAAGCGACAAATCGACCACGATCTTTCATAGAAAAACATCAAGGTTAAATAGATCGCCAAGTATTAAGGCAGTCCATTCAAGGGTACTGAAAGCCAGGTTTTTCCTTTCGGGGATGGCCAGCTTACTTGAACACCTCTCCTGCTTCTTTATACCAGAGAAGAAGGTCAAGGTGGCCCATGGGAATTTTCGCCTCTTGGGAAAAGGCAGTCATCTTTCTCTCGATCTCCAGGTAGATCCTTTTCGTGGGAGAAGCTGGAACTTCTGTAATCACGCCCAAGAGCGCCAGGTTCTTGAGAATATGCCGGTCTAAGATAGCTAGATCTTCGCCAAGGCCGATGTTTCTTAAGAAATGGCTGGCCTCCTTATATCCCAGGCCTTTAACATTTTCCACCAGCCATTCTCGGGCCGCCGCAGAGTCGGTAAATTCTGCCAGCATGGCTCTTAGAGATCTGGAACGGAACATGTTCCTTGCCAGGCAGATATACTCACCCTTTCGCTGGTGGAACCTGACGCCCCCCAGCTCCATGGATATTTGCGCCGGCCCGGCCGTTGTTATCATGCACTTTTGATTCAGTCGCTCGACTGCCTTCCAGCAGGTCTTGGCCTTGGACTGGGGCGTGAGCAAGCAGAAGATCAGCTCAAGGAAGAGCTCTTCATCGGCGGCCGTCTCCCAGATGCGCCGGAAATCCATGAGTCTGGCCTCGATTTGCGGCTTTACGGGATTGTATTGCTGCATCAGCTGCACAACGGTTAAGGGTAAATTCTCTGTAGGGTGAACCATCATCTTTCCTTGTCTCTAGGAATATTAGGGCTTTTTGATCGTCTAGCTGTTATGGAAAATCTTGATCACTTACGCGTCGCGCTACTTAACTATATATATTCGCTCTGATACAAACCAATATCTGCAATGAAGACTGACTGCAACCACCTCACATGACGATAATCCCATCTAAAATCCCACGTACCTCCGGGCAGCAGTTTCATCTGGTCTCTGCCTTTGCGCCCACAGGCTCGCAGCCGCAGGCTATAAAACAGCTCATATCCGGCCTGCAATCGGAAGAGCGGGCGGAGGGCAATTTCCAGACACTCCTGGGCGTCACGGGCTCGGGCAAGACCTACACCGTTGCCAACGTCATCGAAAAGCTGCAGAGACCCACGTTGGTCATTGCCCACAACAAGACGTTAGCAGCTCAGCTCTATAACGAGTTCAAGGAGTTCTTTCCGGAAAACCATGTGGAATACTTCGTCTCCTACTATGACTACTACCAGCCGGAGTCCTACATACCTGCCAAGGACCAGTACATCGAGAAGGACTCTCTCATCAACCCCAAGATCGAGCAGATGAGGCTGGCGGCTACTGCCTCCCTGCTCTCGCGAAGCGATGTAATTGTCGTCGCATCCGTATCCTGCATCTATGGCCTCGGCAATCCTGAGAACTTCCAGAAGATGGGCTTTGAGGTAAAAGTTGGAGAGCATATATCCAGGAGGGAGATTTTGGGAAAGCTGGTGGACATTCTCTTTGAGAGAAACGACCTGGACCTTTCCCCCGGTCGCTTCCGGTCGAAGGGCGATACCATCGATCTGGTCCCCGGCTACTTTAACAACATCATTCGAATCGAGCTATTTGGAGATGAGGTGGAGAGGATCTCTGAGGTTGACCGGCAGACGGGCTTACTCGTAGAGGATATGAACTATTTCTTCATTTACCCGGCCAGGCATTATGTGATCCCGGAGGAAGAGCAGAAGGCGGCTATAGAGACCATTCTGGCGGAGCTGGAGGAGCAACTTCCCACGCTCGGCATGATCGAGGCCCACAGGCTCAAGCAACGCACGCTGCACGACATGGAGATGATCTCGGAGACGGGCAGTTGCAAGGGCATCGAGAACTATTCCCGCCATTTCGATCGCCGCCGCCAGGGCGAAGCGCCCTATTGCCTGATCGACTATTTACCTGATGATTTCCTGCTGATAATCGATGAGAGCCACCAGACTCTGCCCCAGTTGCGGGCCATGTACAAGGGCGATCGCTCGCGAAAGAAGAGCCTGGTGGACTATGGCTTTCGGCTGCCCAGCAGCTACGACAACCGGCCCCTGCGTTTTGAGGAGTTCGAGCAGCACATGAAAAATGTGATCTTCGTCTCAGCCACGCCCGGCGACTATGAGCTGGAGCGAAGCCCCAAGCCGGTGGAGCAGATCATCCGGCCCACGGGCCTGCTCGATCCTCTGGTGGAAATCCGGCCCATCGAAGGCCAGGTAAGGGATGTGATGTCGGAGATCCACCACGTGGTGGAGAAGGGCGACAGGGCGCTGGTGACCACCCTCACCAAACGCCTGGCCGAGGAGCTCACGGACTTTCTGGCTCAAAATGATATCAAAGCCCGCTACCTGCACTCCGACATCGACACATTGGAGAGGACGGAGATCATCCGCGAGCTGCGGCTGGGCAAGTTCGATGTTCTGGTGGGCATCAATCTTCTCCGCGAGGGGCTGGACATACCCGAAGTGGGATTCATCGGCATTTTAGATGCGGATAAAGAGGGCTTCTTGCGAGACGAGAAGAGCCTCATCCAGACCATCGGCCGGGCCTCTAGAAATGCCAACTCCCGTGTGGTTCTTTATGCAGACAGGATGACCGGCTCCATTCAGGCGGCGGTGAGGAAGACAGAGCAGCGTCGGGCGCTGCAGATGGCCTACAACCAGGAGCATGGCATAGTGCCGCGCACTATTAAAAAGCCCATACGGGAGAAGGAAGTGGAGATCACCGATACCAGGCATATTCCCAAATCCGACATCCCCAATGTTATCATCGAGCTGGAGGCGGAGATGAGGGCGGCGGCTGAGAGGCTGGAGTTTGAGAGGGCCATACAGCTACGGGACATGGCGAGGAAGCTGGAAAAGGAGATAAAGGTGGGGTGAAATTCGCGTTACTTTATGCGACCTGTAGTCGCACGGAGTGATCCGTCGCCCTTATCATCATTATCTCCGGAAGTTCTATCTTTTAAGGCTGCTCTGACGGATATCCTTTTCATAGACTTCTTGAGCTGCAACTCCAGGGCAAGCTTCTTGTTGTACCATGATCTTGGAAATAAAGGCGATATCTCAATGGCTTTGTTATAGCACTCTATGGCCTCGTCGTACCTTTCGAGCCTATAAAGCACATTGCCTTTGGTATTCCAGACCAGTGCATTCTGCAAATTGATCTTCAAGGCTTTATTGCAGGCATCAAGCGAGTCATAATATTTTTCCTGGAGATAGAAAATATCGGCCTTGGCGGTTAAGGCCTCCCAGTTATTGGAGTTCTTGCCTAGCTCCATATCTACAACCATCATC
>JBATEC010000121.1:0-5736 GCA_049663825.1 Methanothrix sp.
GGCTATGTCCGAGTGAGTACTGAGAATCAGAACGGCGCGGATAGCTTTGGACTTGAAACCCAGAGAGACGCGATCACAAAGTATTGTGCTGAAAAAGGTCTGGAGCTAGCCCAGATATTCGAGGATCCGGCCTTGTCGGGCAGTTTGCCGGCGTTGGAAAGGCCAGGATTACTTGCCGTACTAGAAGCCGTTCAAGAAGGCGATAAGGTTATTGTGGCCCGGTTAGACAGAATCGCACGGGACTTGTATCTTAGTTTATGGGTGGAAAAAGAGATACGAAAGGCTGGTGCAGAGCTAATCAGCATAAGCGAGCCTTATCGCTGGAACGACCCAACGCAAAAGCTTCTGCTGAATATTATAATGAGCTTTGCCGAGTTTGAGCGGTCCTTGATTACTTCCAGGTTGTCCAGTGGGCGGAAGACGAAGGCCAGACAGGGCGGTTATGCCGGCGGAAAAGCACCTTGCGGATACAAAGAACGCCGGGGGAGCAAAGCTTTGACCGTGGATGAAGAGAAGGCCGGGACGGTTCGCAGGGTCTTTGAGCTGAGGGAGACAATGCAGGGGGCATCCCTGCAGAAGATTGCGGATATTTTGAATAGCGAGGGTTATACTACAAAGGAAGGCAAACCATTCCATCCCATGCAGGTGAAAAGGATCTTGGATAGGAAGGCGTTCTACGAAGGCACTTATGCATATTCGGGAGTTGAGGCTAAAGGACAACACCGGAATATTATTTAGCTGTGCCTTTCTAAGATGATGGTTTGACTCCCTAAATACCAATACAATAATTTAAATACATCATATACCAAATAAAAACTTATGACTGAGAAGTGGGCGGATTATGCCATAGTAGGAGTTAGTTATAGTGATGGTGGAAAACACATTCTGAAGGTAAAGATATTAGAAGATACTGGAGAGAGACTAACTAATGAACAAATAGTTGCTAGACTGAATGTGGTGAGTTTACTGGATGGCGGAAATACGATAATAACCGTTTATCAAAAAGATGGAAAATGGCAGAAAGGAGATAGAGTGGGTATAGTAGAGATAAATAGGGTTAAATACATAAGAACCGATGGAAACAAAAAGGAAGCTGATAATTTGGGAAGCCTACCAACATTTTAATTAATATATTTGTTTTTTAATATTTATTTTTAATGCTTTTAATTATGATTCACTATTTCATTAAAAGTGAATCATAACGCTAAGTAGTTTTACTACTATATACCAAAAAGCTTTTATTTTAGTAAAGCATATATTAGTTTGGAGGCAATCCAAATCTTAGCGAAAATCGCGTGCCGTAAGCTTATAAAGCTCTTCACGGGACTAAACCTCGAACGCTACGTATTTACCAACTACGTCTCACTGCTCTTCATGGCCCAGAGAAAGCAGGTGTGGCTGGAGCAGGAGGAGATCTTCGGGGACCTGTTTGTGAAAAGGCATGCGTAGAGAGTTGGAGCGGGCTGTTAACTGGCATTATGCTACCGTTGCTCAAAATAACCGGGGATGTGGAAAATCATAGACATGGTGATGTATCAGCCGCTCTGGCCTCTCAATTTAACCTTTCTGAGGCAGAGATAAATGAACTGCTCCCTAACGGAAGACAGGCCAGGTTCGATAACCGCATGGCATGGGCCAGGGCCTACCTCAAGAAAGCTGGCCTTATTGAAAATTCCAGCAGGGGAATTTTTCATATTACGGAACAGGGTATCGGTCTCCTCAAAAGCAATCCCCATGAGCCCGACATTTCTCAATTCACGGCCATTTTCCATAAGCACCGGCAAGGCTCATCCACTTCCATCATCCTGTATCCAAGCCGCCCGGCGTTGAGGGCGCCCGAACTCTCCCGCGCGTTTTTTCGCGCGCTGTCTCCCGGCAGATCAGGTCACAGGAACAAATCCAGCAGTCTCCAAAGTCCTAGTCTCAGAAAAACAGATAATCAGAGCCTATAAGAATTGTTTTAACAAACAAAAAGACGCGATGCACGGCCCGCCCGGCTGCACAAGAGAAGAAGATGCCTCATCTTTTGTATCATCCTGACAGGCAGTTATTGAGGTTTTTTTGGGAGGATATCTTGCTTTGATCTGTTCCTCTCGATGGTTGCCATCTATTGTCCCTTTAATCAGCCGATGGACAAAGAACAGCGCGCTCTGCCATCAGCTTTGAAGCATAATAAAATATTCCTAAAAGAATTTTAACGCCAGACTGTGCCTCGTTTCGCAGATATCAGCGGCTCGCACCAGGACCTGTCTCGGATATTCCACCGGTCCCTTATTTATATGCATCTTGTATTCGCGCAGTATGAATAGTTATCTAAAACAAAAAGGAAAATGATGGATAGTTTACTGATTACGTTTAAGGCACTGGAAAGAATCCTTCGCCCATACCGGGGTTGCTTTATTTTAGCATTCAATGGCCTCTGCGTCCTGGACTAATTCGATAAGGAGTTCCTTTTGTATCCCAATTTTCAACGGAGGGTTCCAGCCTTCGCTGCAATCTCCCTGTCCACGACGTCCACCGTCTCGCCAGGCTCAATGCCCCCGGAGAGCTTTCTGTAAGTCTCACTGTCGAGTGAGTCCGCTAGGGCCAACTGAACATCCTTCATCATTGAGTTCACCTTGTCGGACAGGGCGGTACCCTTCAGCCCATCGCCAAAGACTGCATCCCTCTCTTTCAGGAACTCCCTGTGGATTTCTGTGATCTTTCCGGGATCGAGTTCGGGGACCAGGAAGCTGGCATGGGCCACCATATCCTTCACGGAGATCTCCCTCGCGATTTCTGCAGGGTCCCTCGATTCCATCCCGCGCATCATCCTGGGCAATGACGAATAGACCCCCTGTATCTTCTTGAACAGGTCGCTGGCACTTGTTCCTGCTGCAATTGGCATGGCCGCATGGGCCGCCGATGCGACGGGGATTGCTTGAGATACACTGCACGGGAGGTATATGCCTGCAAGCCATAAAGGATAGCTTTTGCCCCATGTGCCATAAACGATATTGCTGAACCAGTATCCTCGGACGTTGAAGTTGAGCATCGTCAATGCCGAGAACAGGAACCTGTTTGCTGCCTGGTGACATACCCCGTCCACTGCATAGGGACCGACTCCTGCCGTGTCCGGTAAGCCTAGCATGGGCAGTCTGTAGCAGTTTGCCACTTTATATGAACCAACTCCTGAGCATATATCCCTCCGGTCATCGGGGCTATCGTGCCCTCCGAAGCAGTCGAAATACTGGCCGTTATCTCGACAGTAGACGAAAGTGTGATCCGCGAGATCTCCGAGCTTGTAAGCCATACCCACTAGTGTTTCCATTAGTTGATATCTCCTTTAATTATTTCTATGAGTTGCGACCTAATATACTTATCTCATAAATCTCAATTGTTTGTAGTCCCGAAAATATTTTGCATACGCATTATCCGCCCACTCTCCTCTGAATAGCTTGCGGCAAGGTCCTGGGCATGAGACGCCCGAACGCCAGGAGGCCGGGGTGCGCAAGGCGGCAGCGCTTGCGGTCTCGCTGGGTAGTGTCGCTCGCTGGCCCGGAGCTGCAGGTCCTGCGAGGAGGCGGCCTGGGCGGCGCGGCTGGCTGGAATCCGGTCGAGCATGGAACAACACACACGGTTGAAGCATTTAATGAGTTATATGATATATTATAAAAAAGAGATGAGGTTAGCAACTATTTAGACGCACGGCAGCCAGTCAACGCTGATTGCGCCGCATGTGGAGTTGCCCCACAGCTGGATGAACTTCTCAATGGAGAAGACACCAGTAAGATCCTCGACAGATCTGCCGTACTCAGCATGGCGGCCTTTGAGCTGGCTGTTAGCCATGGGGTCGCGGGAGATCCATCCGATGTGGGCAACGCCGATGACGTTGCTGTTGAGGTTGGCCTCTAGAACTCCAGTGCAACAATTTTTATCGAGTGTATAGCCTTCATGGTGTGCATCAGTCAAGCAATAAGGACAAAAGCCATATGACCTTGTCTTGACCTCGGTGGTCTTTTGAAGATGCTCGGCATGAGTATACATCTCAGTCAGCACAGCGCCGATTCTGTAGTTCTGCACGCACAGCTTCTCAATCCACTTCTGGTCGTAAGTGCCAGTCTGGTATGATACGGGCATGTACTCGAATTCGGCTTCCTTGGTGAAGTTGATGTAGTCCATTGGAACGAAACCAGTTGGATAATCACAAATCGGCTCGTCTGAATACATATCCCAATATAACGGGAAGGACTGTCTATTGAGCTGCCTCTCAGCTTCAAGCTCTGTTCTCTCGGTGATCACATTACCAGAGCCAGACTCCTTCTCGACAAGTTTGTCACCGTTAAAGCCTGTCTGGGTGGAAATGATCATCTCCACGTTCTTGTAGCCGACACCCTTGACTGATGCCTTTTCGTACATGTAGTTGGCAGCTCCAGCCATGCCGATTAACGCAATAGCTAATACTGCCAAAATTAGTATCCTCTTCGTTTCGTTCCCTCCTTAACTGATGGCAATCTGGTCATTTGCAATCCTATTTGAACATTATGATTTGAACTTGGACCGCTGTCATCATGCTACTTTAGCTTGAGGCTTTCCTGCAGCCTACGGGATAGCAGCGAGGTCCTTGACGGTCCCATCTCGTGCTGAGGCGCATTGTTCCATGTCATTTTTCGAAGTTCTGTGAGTAATGTCATAGAACTTGATGTGGAACTATCACGCCGCAGAAAGTCGCTGGCCGGGATTGTCAAGCCGCTCAGGTCCCGGCTATCTGGGCGGTCTGCTGGACTGGCAGAATCAGGTTGAGCAGAATGGCCGGAACGCACGAGCGCCAGGGATTCGGGGGGCCTTGCACAAGCTGCTGCCCTAATAACTGCGGATCTTCCTGGTAGCACGACCAAAAGAATCGCAAGTTCTCTCGAAATAGTCTACTACTAGATAATAATCGATATCGATAAAGTTATTTCACGTTTAAAAAAAAATGCATTTTATTCGTTTGCTGCTTCATCAAGTTAACATTTTCTCGAATATGCCAACAGATATCACCATTTCGTCGATCTCTACTTCCTGGTAGAAAAGCTCCATCTTAGTGGGAGATATCATATCACCCCAATAAATGCCGTTCTCATCGACCATATTGATAGTAGCATTATCAGAGCCCATGGCACCTAGCACCACTTCCACGGACCTGGGACTTTGCGTCGGGGCTATTTTTCCGGAGAACGTGTTTCCATTCTGTTCGGTGATAGTTAGGATCTCTTCGCCGTCAGGCCAATAGGAGACCGTTTCATTGGGCATCCATGCTGTATTCTTTTCCCAGCCCACGCTGTCCATAACCCCTGTCCAATTTCCCATCATGTCCGGCATTTCCGTAATATTCGCTTTCTGTGCTAGCGACGGAACGCATAGGGCTAGCAAGAGGGCCAATACAATTATATTTTTCATACTTATACTTCATTCTTACTGTATATTATTATTACTAGTTATCTCTATATAAATTTTTTATAATGGATCAGCTAAGAGATCGCTTCATCCTATATTCCGCACTTTTGCTTGATAATTCCAGAATTTCCTTCTCGTAAATATCGATAACTTTTTTTAATAATAGCTTTCATGCCATGCCGAGGGGAAGTAGCATGAGTATGGATATTCAGTCATACTTGATAGGTCATCTAGGCATAGTAGCAGGCATCTTTGACGCCTTAGGTATTGGTGCGGTGTATGTGTTTAGCTGGCCAGCATTGTAGTTAGCATTTGGAG
>JBATEC010000122.1:0-12288 GCA_049663825.1 Methanothrix sp.
CCAAGAAGCTTTGAAAATCGGAAGGGATCTTGCCGCCGAGAATCCTGAAGTATTCAAGGATGGCTTGGCCACGACCTTGGATGGTATTGCAGGTTTATATCGTGATCTTAAGAAATATGATGAATCGGAGAAGACCTACCAAGAATCCTTGAAGATCAGAAGGGAACTTGCTGTCGAGAATCCTGAAGTATTCAAGGATGGCTTGGCCACGACCTTGGATGGTATTGCAGGTTTATATTGCGATCTGAAGAAATATGATGAATCGGAGAAGACCTACCAAGAAGCCTCGAAAATCAGAAGGGAACTTGCCGCCGAGAATCCTGAAGTATTCAAGGATGACTTGGCCACGACCTTGGATGGTATTGCAGGTTTATATTGTGATCTGAAGAAATATGATGAATCGGAGAAGACCTACCAAGAAGCCTTGAAAATCAGAAGGGAACTTGCCGCCGAGAATTCCGAAGTATTCAAGGATGACTTGGCCACGACCTTAGATGGTATTGCAGGTTTATATTGTGATCTGAGGAAATATGATGAATCGGAGAAGGCCTACCAAGAAGCCTTGAAAATCAGAAGGGATCTCGCAGAGGAAAATCCCGATGTATTTGATTCGGATTTGGAAGAATCCCTCAACAATATCGAGACCTTGAGCAACCTGCGCAATTAAATTTTGTTAATTTTATGCCATAAAAATAGTTAGACTAGGCCATCTTCTCCCTCACCGGCGCCAGTATCTCGTTCATGCACTCTGCGCAGGCCTTTTTGAGATCCATGGGATGCAGGGCCCCGCTCACATAGTCCGCCTCCAGCGTCTCGTAGTTCTGATAGGAAACATCTCCTCCGAACTTGGCCGGCCTCTTGATGGTCATGCCAGCCTCAATCCTCGGGAAGACGTGGTATTTGCAGATGGCCAGCACTGGATTGTTCTCCACCACTTTTGCCGGACAAAAGGCGCTCTTGATCTTCTTTTCCACTTCCTCTGCCGGCTCGTCCACAGCGATGTTGTTACCCTTGGAAGAGGACATCTTCTCTCCATTCAGGCCGGCGATGAGAGGCGTGTGCATGCACACGGGCGCGGGCAGCCCCAGGCGCGGCAGCTCCTCGCGGGCCAGCATGTGAATCTTCCGCTGATCAATGCCGCCCACGGCCAGGTCGATCTTCAGATCGGCGATGTCGATGGCCTGCATGAGCGGGTAGATCATCTGCGAGACCATGGGGTTTTCCGCGTTCCTGGAGACCTCGTCCATGCTGCGCCGGGCTCGGTTGAGCGTCGTATTCCTGGCCATCTGCAGTATCTTTAGCATGTACTCCGGCTTGAGCTGATAGTCTGTGCCGTAGACAAACTCCGTCCTCTCCGGGTCCAGGCCCAGAGCCATGAAGCAGTCCCGGTTGTAGTCCGCAATCTTTCGCACCTCTTCCAGGGTTCCCTTCTCGTTGAGGAAGGCATGCAGATCTGCGAGCAGGACAACGACGTCAAAGCCCGCCTTCTGCAGGTCCAAAAGCTTGTTGGCAGTGAGCATGTGGCCCAGATGCACCTTGCCGCTCGTCTCGTAGCCGACGTAAGCGCGCGGCCTGCGGCTCTGCTCCAAAAGGCCCTTAAGTTCATCTACCGTCACTACCTCTTCAGTATTCCTCATCACCAGCTCAAGCTTATCCAATGCACATTCACCACCCTCACAGAGGAATGGGGATGTATAATGCTTTTGGTTCATAGGAAAAACAATTAATACTACCGTTGTTGATGGGCTGCCATGGAAAGGCGTAATTTTTGCCTGCCGCGCCCAGCCTTGAGCCGCGAGAAGAATCTGATCCTGATATTGCTAGCCGTTTTAACTGCAGTTGTTCTCTGGAATACCTTCTGGTGGCTGATGCGCATTGCGCTCTTCGTAATAGTGGTCTATACGATTTATCAGATCCTAAAGCACTACGTCTGAAGCATTGCATTGCTTCAGCCCTGAGTGCTTTCTGCACTCCGGCCATAGTGCTCTGGCCTTTTCGAGATCCTCTCTTGTATTCAAATTAAAGAAGCTGAGGAGATCGGGATCCAGGGGGCGCAGCAGATCCACATGGACGCGCCTGACGCACAGCTCCTGTAGCGGTGCATAAATTCTGCGCTCCTCTCTCTCTAGAGCCCTATCGCAGGCAAGCCGCATCTTCTCCCGATGGTAAACGCAGTGAAGCGGCTCGAAAAAGCCATTGGGCTGCACTGGAACCGCCGCCTCATAGCCCTCTTCGTCGGCCAGCTCAAAGAGCCTCTCGATAACCTGGAGGCTCAAAAAAGGCAGGTCGCATCCCGTTGCAAAGGCCAACTCCCCCCGCGCTTCCTTCATCCCGGCAGAGAGGCCCGCCACCGGCCCAAATCCTGCCACTCTGTCCCAGGTGAAGGTGACTTTTGTCTTCGCAGGAGAATAGTCCGAGATTATCTTTTCCAGCCGCTCGGCATGAGCTTTGCTCCTGGCCACTACTACTACTTCATCCGCCGTCATTCTGAGCCGCTCCGCAGTCCAGCAGATGAGAGGTCTGCCCTCAAACACCAGAAGCGACTTTTCCGCGCCCAGGCGGCGGCTCTCTCCGCCTGCCAGGATCACTGCGGAGCGCATAGCCTCCAGCCGCTCTCTTTGCAGTCCTCCTCCAGCGCCCTCAAGAGAGACGCCTTGGGATCGGCTTTTGGGGCATGGCTATGCAAAACTATGTGCTCCCGGCTTACCGATGCCGTCCTCTTCCCGGCTTTTTCCAGGATAGCCTTGATGAGAGCCTCGTTTACCCTTCCATCCGCCCGGCCCACCTCTTCGCAGGCCAGCTTCTGAGTGAAGCGGTTGCCAAAGACGATGCATCCCACACCATCCCAGGCTCTGATTCTCGCCTCGCCGCCTGCGCCTACGCCTTTTGCACCCTTGCCATCAGAGCCTGCATTTTCCCCGCTTGTTATGTCTACCTGCAGACTGGCCCCTGGAGCAAGGTAGATCCTTCTGCGCCGGGAAAGCTTGGCCGAGATCTCTGTGACCTCACCTACCAGCAGATCTCCCCTCCTCCAGACCTTCTCCCTGCCGTCAGAGATCTGCAAAGTGGCGCCAAGCTCTCTGGCTCTGTCTGCCAGCTCCTGATCATTTTCGATCATCCCGGAGTAAAGCTCCTCTTCAAGCTTTGGGCAAGAACCCAAAAAAGCTATGGCCCGCCGGTCGGCTCCAATTACAGCCTCCCGGCCGGCAGCCAGTGCGATGACCAGGGACATTTTAGACCATCTGGCTCTCCGTGGCAAAGACCGTCTGGGAGAGCAGCATGGCTACCGTAAGCGGTCCTACCCCGCCGGGAACAGGAGTTATGGCCGATGCGATGTCCTTTACGGCATCGTAATCCACATCGCCCACCGTCTTGTCTCCTACGCGATTGATGCCCACATCAAAGACAATGGCTCCGGGTCGGACCATATCCTTCTTAATCAGGGCCGGAACGCCTGCTGCCACTACCAATATCTCAGCATCTCTTGTATGCTCGGCCAGATCCCTGGTGAAGACATGGCAGACCTGCACCGTAGCATTGCGGCTGAGCAGCATGGCCGCCAGAGGTTTGCCTACCACGTTGCTGTGGCCCACAATCACGGCCTCCGCCCCTTCCAGCTTTTTGCCCAGTCTCTCCAGGGCATAAATGATGCCCCGTGGTGTGCAGGGCACGAGGCGCTCCGCACCCAGGAGAAGGGCGCCCATGTTCACGGGATGAAATCCGTCCACATCCTTCTCAGGCATTATGCTCATCATGGCCTTCTGAGGGCTGAGACCCTTGGGCAGCGGCAGTTGCAGGAGAATGCCGTTTATGTCCGGACGGTCGTTCAGCTCCCGGATTTTTGCGATGAGCTCTTCCTCCGAGCTGTTCTCGGCAAGAACCACATTTTCCGATCGAATGCCTACCCGCGTGCAGGCGGAATGCTTGAGCCTGATGTACATCTGCGACGCGGGATTTTCACCCACCAGCACAGTGGCCAGGCCCGGCACAATTCCCCTCTCCGCCAGCTTTTTGACCCTCTGGGCAGTCTCGACCTCAACATCCGCCGCCAGAGCTTTTCCATCGATTATCATTTCAATTCAGATCCGGATAGAGCGGGAACTTTCCGCACAGCTCTCTAGCCTGCCTGCGAACATCGGCTATCGTCTCCTCGTTCTTGATGTCGCGCAGCACTGTGGTAATCAGGTCGGCGATCTGCACCATTTGCAATTCCCTCATCCCCCTGGTTGTCATGGCAGGTGTGCCGATGCGAATGCCGCTGGTGACGAATGGCGTGGCCGGATCGAAGGGTATCATGTTCTTGTTCAGGGTTATGCCCGCCCTCTCTAAGGTTTCGTCGGCCACTTTACCTGTTATGCCTTCTTTGATCAGCTTCACAAGCATGAGATGGTTGTCCGTGCCTCCTGAGACCAGATCGAATTTGTTTTCCAGAAGCCTGTCAGCCAGGGCGCGAGCATTCTTGACCACCTGGAACTGGTACTCCTTGAACTCGGGTGCCAGTGCCTCCTTAAAAGCCACCGCTTTTGCAGCTATCGCATGCATAAAAGGCCCGCCCTGAGTGCCTGGGAAGACTGATCTATCTACGGCGGCAGCAAGCTCCTCTTTACAGATGATCAGAGCGCCCCTCGGCCCGCGCAGGGTCTTGTGAGTGGTGGTGGTGACGATATCTGCATAAGGCACGGGCGATGGATGAGCGCCCACGGCACACAGCCCCGCGATGTGGGCTATGTCAGCCATGACCTTTGCCCCGACCTCGTCGGCAATCTCGCGGACGACCTTGAAGTCGATGGTTCTGGGATAGCTGGATGCGCCCACCACTATGAGCTGCGGCCTGTTCTTTCTGGCAATGGCTGCCATCTCCGAGTAGTCGAGCATCTCCGTCTCTTTCGAGACGCTGTAGGGCACGATCTTGTACATCCTGCCCGAGAAGTTGACCGGGCTGCCGTGCGAGAGGTGGCCGCCGTGGGCCAGATTCATGCCCATGATGGTGTCGCCAAGCTTGAGCACGGCAAAGTAGGCTGCCATATTGGCCTGAGTGCCGCTGACCGGCTGCACATTGACATGCTCTGCGCCGGCAAAGAGCTTCTTGCAGCGCTCGCGAGCCAGATTCTCAGCCACATCCACGCAGGCCGTGCCGCGGTAGTAGCGTTTGCCTGGGTAGCCTTCCGCATACTTGTTGGTCATGACGCAGCCCTGCGCCTCCATGACGGCTCTACTTGCGAAGTTCTCAGAAGCGATCAAAATTATATTATTTCGCTGCCGCTCCAGCTCAGCCTGGATTGCGGCTGCGACTTCGGGATCTTCAACGCTTAAAGGTTTCAATTAAATCACCAGTATATCATGCAATCAGGATTGGAAGAGATGCAATGAGGAGAGCAAAATAGATTATGGTTATGACACCCTTTCGCAGAAACCATAACTCTTTATTGTCAGCTGTGGGAGGGTATTGCCGGAAGGACATGAGATGCTAAAGCGTGCCAGGATTATAGCCGATTATCAGTTTGGCAGAGGAGCGGGCGAAGCCCTTTTTCCCGAGGATACAACCTACAGCCTCTCCAAAACGCGCCGGCTGAGGTACCTCTACTCCAAAAAGGAGCGGATCGCCACGGTCCGAGCCAGCGACAACCTCTTGACGCTCAGCATGCTGGGCGCACGGCGGCTGCATGCCCTGTTGGAAAGCCCGCGCCTTCGAGTCGTGGCCTCGGAGGATGCAGCACCGTTCGTGGCTAAAGGCGGCAATCTCTTTGCCAAGCACGTTTTAAGCGCTGATCCGGAAATTCGAGCCGGGGAAGAGGTGCTGGTCGTGGACGTCCTGGATCGTCTTCTGGCTACGGGAACTGCAGTGCTCGCGCCAGAGGAGATGCTACAGATCAAGCGAGGCATTGCGGTGGCTGCCAGGAAGGCTGCCGAGCACTAGATCAGATATCTTGATTGTCTCTCGATCTGCAAGAAAGGGTTTTATACGTTATCGGAACTGATTTCATGAAGCGAGGCCAAATAATTGCTGTTTGAAGAGCTTGAAAAAATAAACACGCGTCCTGTGCCGTTTGAGTTCTACACGGCAGGCGATCTGTGGGCAGATGAGTATACTTCAGAGCAAATGCTATCATTTCATTTAAATCCGGAAATAGACGTTTCTTCCCGAAAAGCGGCATTTATCGATAGATCGGTTGAATGGATAACCGCTTATTTCCGCGTGGGGACCGGGACAAAGATCGCCGACTTTGGTTGCGGGCCGGGATTATATACGACAAAGCTGGCTCGAAGGCAAGCGGAGGTTACCGGAATTGATTTCTCGAAGAGATCGATTCAGTATGCGCAAGAAGCAGCCATCCGGGAAGGGCTATCCATCCAATACATAAATCAGAACTACCTGGATTTTGAAACAAATAATCGTTTTCATCTCATCTTGATGATCATGTGCGATTTTTGTGCTCTAAGTCCTATGCAGAGAAAAAAGATGCTCACCAAGTTCCATACGCTTCTGCAACCTGGTGGTTGTGTTCTCCTTGATGTTTATTCAATGAATGCGTTTCAGCAAAGGGAAGAGACTGCAATGTATGAAGCTAACATGCTCAATGGCTTCTGGTCACCGAATAAGTACTATGGGTTTCAGAATACATTCAAGTACGAGAAAGAGAGAGTAGTCCTAGACAAATATTCGCTCTTTGAGGCCGATCGCACAAGGACTGTCTATAATTGGCTGCAATATTTCAGTCCGGATGACCTGGAGAAAGAGCTTGCAGGATGCAAATTTGCTGTTGAAGAGATCTTTTCTGACGTCGCGGGCTCAGCTTATGATCCGCAAGCCAATGAATTTGCAGTCATTGCAAAGAAATTATAAAATTGCAAGAAGAAAGAACATAGCCTTTCAGGAGATAAGGCCATGGTTCTATGTCCTGCCCAGAGCGGATATGCCTCTGAACCTCTCCACAGCTTCCGCGATGCATTCGGCCACATAGTCCACCTCTTCCTGTGTGTTCGAGCGGCCCATGGTGATCCTAAGTGAGCCGTGGCACTGTTCCGGCTGCAGGCCCAGCGCCAGGAGCACGTGGGATGGTTCCAGCTTATGAGAAGAGCAGGCGGATCCTGTAGACACGGCTATGCCTTTGGAGTCGAGGTAGAGGAGCAGCGATTCGCCTTCCACATAGGAAAAGCCGAAATTCAGGCTTCCTGGAAGTCTTCGCTTCAGGGTTCCATTGATCCAGGCATCCTTGAGCTTTTCCAAAACTTGGCTTGCAAGCCTATTGGCGAGTCCAGCCAGCCTCTGCCCCTCTTCGGCCATGCTCTCGCCGCACAGCTCTGCCGCCTTTGCCAGTCCGACGATGCCAGCCACGTTCTCCGTTCCCGAGCGCAGGCCTCTTTCGTGGCCGCCGCCCTGGACTATGCTCTCCAGTTTTGTGCCCTGTCGAATGTAGAGCGCTCCCACGCCTTTGGGCCCGTAGAGCTTGTGAGCGGAAAGGGAGAGCAAATCGACGCCCAGGGCGTTTACGTCCGTTGGAATCTTGCCAACGCTTTGCACGGCATCAGTATGCAGGTAAATGTCCTTCTCCGCTGCCAGCCTGCCGATCTCCTCCAGCGGCTGAATGGTTCCTACCTCGTTGTTGGCATGCATGACGGAGATGAGAATGGTATCGGGGCGAATGGCAGCCTCAAGAGCTGTCATGTCTACAAGCCCCTCGCTCGTCACGGGCAGGTAGGTGACGGAAAAGCCCTCCTTCTCCAGCTTTTTGCACGTCTCCAGGATGGCAGGATGCTCGACGCTGGTAGTGATAATATGTTTGCCGAGAGCGCTATTGCGACGCGCTATGCCCTTCAGGGATAAGTTGTCTGACTCGGTGCCCCCCGAGGTGAATATGATCTCCTCAGGGCTCGCTCCCAGGAGCTTTGCCACTTTCTCTCGGGATTCTTCCAGAGCTTCTTTTGCCTCCTGGCCAAAGCTGTGCAGGCTGGAGGCATTGCCGAACTTATCGGAAAGGTAAGGCAGCATGGCCTGCAAGACCTCGGGCGCCACGGGTGTGGTGGCAGAGTTGTCCATGTAAATCCGCTTCATCGCTGAGAAATATGAGATGCTAATGTAAATAGATGGCGAACTTATAAGAAAGTATAAGTATGCAGCAAAAGGACGGAGAAATATGAATCTGTCCATCCCATTATTTTCAACGCCCCTATTGATCGCTGCAGCCCTCATCGCCCTGGGCTTCATAACCTATCTTCTCTCAGCAAGGCTTGGTGTGGTTCTTTTGGGCGCAGGCAGCGTGATCATGGGTGCGGTGGTCATATTCGATCTGCCCAATGGCATGGGACTGCAAAGCCTGGTGCTCTTCGGAATGACCGTGCTGGTAGGCGGATGGATGATGTATGTGGGAGTAAAGAACGGATAATAATATCATCCCCAAAACCTCTTCGTCCTGGCATACTCTCTCTCAGCCTTCAGAATATCCCTGTAAAACTCCAGCTCATCACTCTGCCTTTTCCCCACCACCCGCGCCGCCGTCTCCGGGCCAAGTCCCCGGCTTGCTAACGCGATCGCGGCGGTCTTGCCGTAGCTCAAGACCAGGTTGGCATTCCGAAAGACACGCTTCGTCCTGCGCTTGTCTTCGGCAGTCTTCTTCTTCTCCGGCTTCTTGACTATCTTGATCTCTTCTTCCTCCCAGGGCTTGAGGGCCGCCACCATGCGTGATCCGCATAGAGGACATTCAGGCTGCTCTGGCACCCGCTCGACCTGCCGCATGCTCTTCCATTTCTTGCAGTGAACGCAAAACAAAAGGACCCGGTCGTTCATGATGCGGTTTTTGAGCAAATCAATGACTGCAGCGTCGGCATGCTCAGGCGAGGTGACATCCCGGCCCCCGCCCCTTCCAGAGGTTCCGATCGGACTGAGTGAGCTGGTAATAATCTCTATCGAGCCGTCCCGAATCCTCTCCAAAACCCACTTGGCTCGCTCGATGTCCAGCCGGTCATGATAGATCTCCCGCAGCGCCTCCCTGTGCATGGGCGTGCCCTCGAAGACGGCGAGCAGTTTTGTCATGCTCACCCTCTGATAGTCCACATCCCTGGAGAAGGCCCCGAATTTCCGGGCCACATGCACCATCTTCCAGCGCAATAGTGTGGTGTTCTTGAGGGTCATCTCCAGGATGGGCTCCACGTAAGTTGGGTCCAGCTCGATGAGCAGCTTCTTGATCTCCTCGGCCAAGAGAGACCGGGGCAATGTCAGCTCAATTCGATAGGGATCGATCTGCAGGGCCACACTGCTGCCGAATCGGGCGGAGAGGATAGCGGTGATGATCCTGCCCAATGTGTCGTTGGTCTTGTGGCCGAAGCAGGCGTTGATGACGGCCCCCTCTCCTCCGCTCTCCACCACGATGTGAGATTCATCGGGAACAGGCAGGTTTTTCGCCATCTGCTTGGCAATGAGATCGACCAGTTCCTCTGCCGCAACATCCTCTACCGGATACTTTCTCTGCAGCATGGCCACGGCCAGCTCGCTTCCGCTCTCGCCGCCTCCACATCCGTATTCGCTTCCTTCGCTTTCTAGGACCTGCGAAATCTCCCGTCGCATGCGTCCCACCTCCTGGGCCACAGCAAAGGGAACGGGAATCTCTTCTCCAGTCCAGCTGGGAATCTCTCCGCTTCGGTGGATGGGCACCACCTTGATCTCATTATCTCCAATCTCGGTGATCTCCCAGATCTCACCCTTGGTGACGAACGTGGCTCCCGGCTGGGCGAAGCTGATGACAAATGCCTCGTCCAAAGTCCCCACGGAGCGGCGGCCTACGATGTCGTAGACGTTGTACCTCTTCTCATCCGGGATCATGGAGAGGTTCTCGATGTAGTACTCCCGCGCTTTGCGGGTCCTCTGCAAAACGTCGCCGTCCAGCCGCACCAGCCTGTGCTCCTCCATTTGAGTGATGACATCGCTCATCTCTTCCACGGAGAGCTGCCGGAAGGGATAGGCTCTGGTGACGATTCGGTGCACCGTTTTCCTGTCTATGTCCCCAAAATCCATCTCCAGCCCCACAATCTGGTTGGCCAGGACATCTGTGGGCTTCTCGTGGATCAGGATGGCTTCCAGCTCGCCTGCCGCCGCCCCGCGGGCAATGGCGCAGCCTTCGGCCACGTCATCGGCGCAGGTGGCGATGATTGTCCCGGAAGAGATCAGGCCGATCTTGTGTCCGGCTCTGCCTACACGCTGAAGCAAGCGCGATATCTCACGCGGCGAGCTGTACTGGATGACGTGGTCTACATCGCCGATATCAATTCCCAGCTCCATGGAGGAGGTGCAGATCAGGCCGCGCAAATCGCCGGCCTTGAATGCCTCCTCTGCTTCCACTCGCGTTTCCACAGAGAGGCTGCCGTGATGCACGCCGATGGGCTCGTTAAGCTGGCGGAACCGAGAACCCAGGACCTCCGCCGCCTGCCGGGTGTTAACGAAGATGAGGCACTTCCTGTTGTGCACCGTCTCCCGGATGAAGCGAATCTGCGCCGCCAGACGGGGATCGCACTCCAGGGTGCTCGCCATTGCGTAGTCTCCTCTGCCTGGAACAGGGCTGACCACGCGAAAGTCGCTGGCCCTCTCCACATCCGTCTGGATGATTCGAAAGCTACGTGCTGTTCCGACGAGCAGCCTGGCCACGGCCTCAGGCGAGCCAACCGTGGCAGAAAGCCCAATCCTTTGAAAGTCGCCGGCAAGCTCCGCCAGCCTTTCCAGGAGCACGGACAGTTGCGATCCGCGCTTGGAAGTGGCCATCTCATGCACCTCATCTACCACGACGGTCTTGACGGTGGAGAGATTACGGCGCAGGAGCTTTCCTGTCAGCATCACCTGCAGCGTCTCAGGTGTGGTGATCAGCAGGTCAGGCGGCTTTAATGCCTGTTTTCTCCGATCTGCCTGGCTGGTGTCGCCGTGCCGAACGGCGACTGTGATGTTCAGCTTCTCTCCCCAATCTAGAAACCGGCGCAGCATATCCCGGTTCAGGGCACGAAGCGGCGTGATGTAGACTGCTAGCGTGCCCTTGCGTTCTCTGGAGAGAATCTTGTGAAAGATGGGAAGGCTTGCCGCCTCCGTTTTTCCTGTACCGGTAGGCGCGATGAGCAGCACATTTTCTCCGGAGAGGATGGAAGGAATTGCCTCTTCTTGCGGCTTCGTCGGCTCGAAGATTGAATCTGCCACGAGCTTTGCTCTGATCTGGTCATGAAGCAGGCCGAAGGCGTTCACAATTATCCATTTGCTGAGCCGGTATATGAAAGCCTTGCGGCAAAGACGATGTGAGCCTCGTCGATGAACGATTAAGATCCGGCCCCGATTCGGGAAAATTATAATCCAGCTTTTGAGTGGTGAAATGGGAGACATAAACTCAAAATGAATCATTCATTATATTGTATGTTATTCATACTTTTGTAAATGTAAATAATGTTTTCTGTAATCTTTTTCCAGGAAAACTACTTAATCTTACACGTACTATAGGCCTGCTATGGCAGGAATACCTGAGTGCATGAGAA
This sequence comes from Methanothrix sp., assembly GCA_049663825.1. Classification (GTDB taxonomy): domain Archaea; phylum Halobacteriota; class Methanosarcinia; order Methanotrichales; family Methanotrichaceae; genus Methanothrix. Next base: position 11,503 of record JBATEC010000122.1, read on the forward strand.
GATCACGAAAGCATCTGGTAAAGCCCGCAAAATCAATTGTTGCCGATGCCCGGGCTCTGCAGCTGGAGACGGCAAAACAGATCCTGGCAGAGGTTTTCCACACGCGGCTTTACGATGTAGAGGACATGATTCTCAGAAGGCTTGCGGAGAAGTGCCGGCCTCTGGAGAAGAGCCGGATCGAGGAGAAAAGAAGCTCTGCAAATTGGGGGACGTGGCCGGAGATGTTCCAGGTGGAGGATGAGATTAAAATTTAGCATTATTTTAAATATTTTATGTCTTCCATCATCTTTGCTGCTGGGAAGCCCCGCCTGAAACGGCCTTCTGGTTCACAGCGTCCCCCTCAATCTGCTCGAGGATGTGCTTTTCCACGCTCGTCCGGATGGTCGGTTGCTCGACAATCATGAGGAGGTGGCCCCCTCTCTGGAAACTGACCAATCTTGCACCCGGAATTGTGGAAGCAGCGAACTGTGCATTGTGGTAGAGCTGCAGCGTATCGTCTGTAGCATGGAATATTAGGGTCGGAGCTTTGACTGCCGCAATCCTCTCGTTCGGCATTTTTGCCTTGTTGTCGAAAGCAGCACCGGCGGATCGAAGCGTTACTGAATTCATGTAATCGATAACCTGGTCAACTAATTCCAGCTGGCTGGGATTAAGACCGGCAATGACTGCGTCGTTAGCCCCCATCAGCTCCATTAACTGGCCCTTAAACAGCTTGGGGGGTGACTGAAAATAATTTACTCAATAATTCTCGATGTTTTTGAGTTTGTACGCGGTTCAATAGAATAA
>JBATEC010000123.1:0-2399 GCA_049663825.1 Methanothrix sp.
ATTCCAGGCGTTCCTTCTTTTCAATTTACCCACTCTCCTTTTGTTTTTCGGATTGCCGATCCAGGGCCTTCAAAGCAAGGCTTTTCCCATGCCAGGGGTAAGCACTTATTGTTGACGTTTTCAATCATTTCGATTCGCCTCTTTTTGGCTATCATGAATGATTCACAAAACGGCGCTTGAGTTGATCTTGGACGGGCCATTTTCCGTACTCGGTTCACCCGGCTTCCAGGCCCATCCCAAATAGAACACTCGATCTGATTGTGTGGTGACATCCACGAAGCGGCTCTTATCAGCTTTCGAGTTCGCCGGATTTGTCTCTTCGGTTGCTTGTGTAGCAGGCTCCTTAATCGGAGCAACAGCCAGCGTTATCTCGACAGCAGGCCGGTATTCCGAGACATCGGGATTGATCTTGAATCCTGAGACCTTTCCGGAAGTCACCCGGCCCAGACTGTCCGATTGCACGAAGCTGCCATTGATGTTCTCGCCCGTTGTCTTTCCGCTCATCAAAGTCTCCACGATGACTTCATCCTCATGCCGAGATGTGTGCAGCTCAATCTCGTCTCCCGATACGTATCCTACCATCGCCGCATTCCAGGGGTCTGGATAATCTCCGTTACAGGCCCCGGCGAGGAGTCCATCGTGCTGGTACACCACCATTGTTACCTTTTTCTCGCCCATATCCAGAACCCAGATGCCCTCCTGGCCCAGCGCTCCGGCTGCATCTTCTGCCAGGGAGACCCCTGAGAAAATTGCTGCCAGCATCAGGCATAAAACGGCATATCTCGCGTCCATGACTCCCATTTTTATCATCCACTTTCGGTACTAACGGCTCTTTTGTCCATAGTATGGTAGCGGCTACTTTGAATTGGCCACAAAAATGATCGGAGTCAGGCCTTGTAGCCTAACTCCTTGGCCCGGACGTTGGAGGCATCCGCTTCAGCCTGGCGGCCCAGCGCCTTCAGAGCAATACCTTTCTTATACCAGGCCTGTGCACCCATTGCATCCAATGGGTACTGCTCGATGGCTTCATCGTAGGCTTTGACCGCCTCGTCATATCTTCTCGATTCGTTGAGGGCCTCGCCCTTGGAAAGCCAGACGAAGGCGGCAGTTTGCGGGTTCAGCTCAATGGCTTTATCGAAGGCCTCGAACGACTCGTTATACCTTCCCAGTTTTGCCAGAGCCGTGCCTTTGCCACTCCAGGCATTGCTCAGCGATTCATTGTCAACTGCATTTTCGCCATCAAGTTCGATGGCTTTGTCGTAGGCGAGAAGGGCCTCAGCAGATTTGTTCAGGCGAGTATCGAGAACAGCGCCCTTGTAGTTCCAAGCTTCCTTATTCTTCGGGTCAAGCTCAATGGCTTCATCAAACTCCTTGATGGCTTCTTCGTACAGGCTCTTGTTCTGGTGTCCGCTCAAATCGGCAAGGCTGGCGATGAAAAAGCCCTTGTGAATATGCAATGTGGAGTTTCCGGGATCCAGTTCAATGGCTTTGTCCTGCGCCTTGAGGGATTCGTTGTACTGACTGCGATTGCCGCCAAAGGAGGCCGCAATGCCGAGGCTTGAGGCTTTCGCATCCCAGAGAGTAGCATTTTGGGGGTCTAGCTCTATGGCCCGGTTGAGGGCTTTGACAGATTCTTCATAAGAACCATTCTTGAAAAGTTCCTGACTCGTTTTATACCAGCCTTCAGTGTTCTCCTGTAACCTATTGGCTGCTAGAGCTACAAATTCGGCGTTGGTATTTAAAAAGTCGATACTGTTGTCTCTAAACAACCAAGTGGAAGCTGGCCGTGAAACAATTTGCTGGATAAAATCAAATTCCTTTATGGATTTGTTATAGCTGCCAATGGTTACTCTGAAGATCTTATCATCATCCCGCCAGACGTCCGTACGTAGAATAGAGTTCCCTTGATCCAAGACAACACCTCCCGCCCAGCTGGCATTGTCAGGCATCAGTTTAATTGCTTTATTGAAGGCTTCCACCGATTCGTTATAGCCGTTAGCTTTTACGAAGAGTATGTCGGCTATCCTGATCCAGGCACCCACCGATTTGGCAGAGTTCAGCTCTATGACTTTTTCATACGCCTGGATGGCAGCATAATCCATGTACAGAGCCTCGTAGCTTACAGCTTTTAGCCACCATGAATCTGTATCTTCCGGATTCTCCTGAAGTCTCTGGTCTGAAATCTCTATGGACCTTTCCAGGGCACTTATTGCCTCTTCATTCCTGGCAAGGCCAGCCAGAGCTACACCAATTGCCTGCCAGGCCTTTGCATCCTGAGAATCATCTTTCAAGGTCTCATTAGTCGCATCGAGAGCCTTCTGGAAATATTCCCGAGATTCAATGTGATTTCCCAGAATTTGAGAGACCTGAGCCTTGCCCAACCAGGCGCTGGCATTTCC
>JBATEC010000124.1:0-4320 GCA_049663825.1 Methanothrix sp.
TTTAAGGTTCCATGGGCAATGCTCAAGATGACATTACTCATAGTGCTATTCTGGACTATTGCGTCCAGTGGTCAAGAGCCATGCAGCGATGGAGATCAGAACTGTAAACCATCTTGGAATTTACAGACCAAAGGTGATGCTGCTTTTGCACAGATATCCAACAGCATCGAAAGCGATCTCGTCGATCTGAACACAATCGATACAGCCATGATTGCTTTTGATTTTCAGAACCAATCGTCTTCGCCAGAGGTTTTAAATGTTACAACCGGCAACGATTCTGCCAAGATCATAGAGTTTTCTGCAAGGGATATCAACAACGATCTGTTGAGCTATGAGTTCATCAGCCCGCCTCTTCATGGAAATATCAGCGGAACCGCGCCGAATTTAATCTACAAGCCAAATAAGGGCTATACCGGCAATGATTCATTTATTATCAGCGCATCCAGCACAATGGGGACTGAAAAAAATCTTACTGTCTCGATTGATGTAGTTCGGCTCTCTCACCCCCCTACCGTAAGGATTCGTAGCCCACGAAATGGGGAAATATTTACGGCCTATCCGAATCCGGATGGTACAACAGGGTACTCAGTAGAGATACCTATTCATGCCACGTCTTCTGGGACTGTTCAGTCAATTGAATTCTATGATTATGGGGAGTTAATCGGTTCGGGTGACTGTGGTGATACTTGTGGAGACTGTCCGGTTGCTTCTGGAGACTGTCCGGTTACGATATTTCCAGAATTGCCTGTGGGTACTCATATCTTAACCGCGAAAGCTGTCACTGGTACTGGAGGAAATAGCTGTCCATCCTTCCCGGTTATTATAACCGTCAATCCTTCGCAGCCGGTTGTACGGATTACAAGTCCTTCCCCGGGGCAAATATTTACAGATCCTGAAGATATTACTATTACTGCAGAGGTAATCGACAGCAATCCCGTGAACAGTGTTGAGTTTTATGCAAATTCACAAAGGATTTGGAGATCTATTGATAACGTGTCGCCATACACCTTTGTCTGGAGGGACGCAACGCCGGGAGTGTACAACCTTGTGGCAAAAGCTACAGATATAGTAGATCCTTCTATCGGTGCCGTATCCAAACCCGTCCTCGTAGTAGTGGTGCCAGTAAAACCCCTGAGCAAATCCGATCTGGCTTTATCGATGAGCTCTACGTCGAATCCGGCACCGTTGGGCGGATTCTTTAACTACGTGCTGACGGTGACCAACAGAGGACCCGACAGCGCAACCGATGTTACAATACAGGATTTCCTGCCACCGGAATTGATGTTGCAGGATTCAAAGGTCAGCCAGGGAGGTTATGATGGCTCTGGAATTTGGAGCCTGGGAAGCTTGACCAAGTACCGCAGCGCGAGACTGGTTCTTACCGTGCAAGCGCTCCCAGACGCGCCTTCGGGACAGGTAGCCAATACTGCATATGTGTATGGAGCAGAGGTGGACCCGGACAACTCAAATAACCATGCTATCATATACACAAAAATAGAACCCAGTGAGGCATTGCCAGTGGGGCAAAATTCCACGGAGGTTAATTCCACGAAAATTAATTAGACGGAGGTTTATTACCTCCTACCAATTTTTTAATTTTTACTTTTTTATGGTTTTTCTTTTAAACGTAATACTCCGCCAGCTTGCTGCGCGGGTGCACCACCGCAGAATATACCATTTAGTCCGGATCACTCGCATTTCTGCCTGCGCCGGACAGCAATTTCCTGCCAGAAAAAAGAACGGACTCGCCGGGACTCGAACCCGGGTCAGCGGGTATCTCCGACTATAGTCACCGAAGCCCGCTAGGATGTCCACTACCCTACAAGTCCATCTATGGACCATACCAGCTTCCAGGCTATTAACCTTTCCCGCAAACCAATATCCATCAAAATAATAATATGCTGAAAGTTGAATGTAGTAGTAAGGTGATTGCCATCATGGAGGAGACTGCACAGGACAGCCGCAAGTGCGGACCTGAGCTGTTCAGTTTTGCTCAGCAGCTTCGGCCCGGGCTCCTGGACGAGCTGATCTCTTCTGAACCGGCCGAGGTTGGGATCAAAGCAGATAAATAAGACTATAATAAATCCTAACAGATAAGCTGAAGAACGGCAGGGGATTATAATAACTACTCGTTTCCTGAACAACTGTCCCAGATGCGGCTACGTAGCCGAGGCCTGGAGCGAAGATGGCGTGATTGTGAATGTGCGCTGCAAGATGTGCGGCTACGAGGGACGTCTGCCTCATCCCGACCTGAAGAACGGTGCCTGGCGAGTTGGATAAGGTTTTGCTCTTTAGGGCTTGAGCCTTTTAATCTCCAGGTAGCGTACCTCATCGCTGACATAGGCGAAGATCATAAGCTTTCGCACCGAATGGGCCAGGCGCACGGCTCGCGAAAGCACGGGTGGCAGGAATACGTGGTCAACGGACACGGTGTGCACCAGGTACTCGGAGTGAGGCACTTTGCCCGGGCCCTGTACCTGCTTGTAGACCCGGAAGTGCGTGCCGAACTTGAAGCCTGTCTTCACCACAAGGCTCTTGTCCCGCAGATCTTTATAAACGGAAAATTTCAGATCGAAGTCGTTCTCGATCAGCTTTGCTTTGGCCGCAAAGCTCTGCAGGTCCATGGCCTCTCCTGAGCGATCGACTAGAGTTATCACACCTCGCTCCAGCAGATAAGCCGACTCGACCAGGGAGAGTTGCAGGCGTTCTCCTACGGGCTTGCCGTAAAATCCGTGCTCATGCAGCCTACTGGACGCAGCCGCGTCCCAGAGAACCACGCGATCTTCCAGGAGCGTAGCCTTGCCGCCCTCCTCCACCTCTGCCATCAGGCCGGACATAACCTTCTCCCTGGCCTCATAAAAGGTGATGTCGCTCTCCTCATCGACAATGGCCAGCATCAGCTTTTTTCTCATTTGGCCCGCAACCCTTACCGGCTGCATTATCTCCTGCAATGGAAGGGGCATGCGCTCAGAGATGACGAGAACATAAAACTCCGCCGGGCTCTTTCCCGGGTGGCCTCCCCTGGGATAGACGCGAAAATCGGGGCGGCCTGGCTGCACATAGTATCCGCGCTCTCGCAGGTCTTTGTAGACCACGTAGCGAAACTCAAAGCCCTTTTCGAGGGATGATGCCGCCTGGAAAAAAGACTGAAAGTCCAGCTCCTTTCCCTCAGAAAGCACCCTGATCCGGGTGCGGTCCAGCAGATAAGCCGCTTCCACCAAGGAGAGTTCCAGGCCCTTTCCCTTGGGCCGGCCGAAGTAGCCCTGCTCATAAAGATCAGGAAGAGCCTGCTGGCCCAGACTGATCTTATCGCCAATGAGCCGACCGATTATTTCTTCGGACATTAGCAGGCGAGCTTATTCGGCCAGATGCCGTGCATGACGCCCAGGGATTTGTCCACCAGGCTGTGCACTTCCGCTGCTGGATAGCCTGCCGAGAGCAGATAGGACTCAACGTGGTTGGGCACGGCGATGGACATCTGCTCCACCATGGATACCGTCTGCAGAATGGTGTTATCTCCAAGTTTGAATGGAATGATGGCGTCGGAGACGATCAGCTCAAAGATCTCCGGGCTTATGGGCCGCTCCATTCCTGAGAGGAAGGCCTCCAGTATCTCAGAGGTCCAATCATGCTTCTTGCCTTCATCCTGGTAGGGCATGACGACGACCTCGCGGGTCTTGGCCAACTGCTCGACCAACTGCGCCGGTGTAACATCTCCCTTGAAGATCAGGTTCAGGAAGTTGGTGTGGGGCACAGTTGTGGGCACCTTGCTGGCGCGCACAACAAACTTGACCTCTTCGAAGACAGTTCCTGCATCCGTGCCCTGGTGCCCGGCGCCCTTACCGAACTGGATGGCGCTGGGTGAGGCCTTGACCACTGTATGCGGATCGCCATGCCGACGATCGATATTGCCTAAGACGGCAGTCAGGCCCAGGGGCCGCGCCGCCAGAGCCAGACGGGAAAGGCCGGTGGTGTTGCAACTGGTGCACTGTACCAATCTGGGCTTGGCCTTCTGGAACACCGCATAATTCTCCAGGCCGAAGAAGAACTCACGGGAGAAGTCTGCCAACAGATCATCGGTGATCTTGACCTTTCCGCCCTCTGCCAGACCCTTCTGAAGCTCGGGCCGATCGGCTCCGCCCATGAGAGAGACAAAGCAGCCGTGCGAGAGACCTGCCTCAATGTAGGGAAGCTCCTCATCGCCCGGAACGCCCACCATCACGAAATTTGATGCCGCAAAGAAGTCATCATAGCCGCCCTCGATCTTGACTCCTGCCTTTTCCCATTTATCTTTATTGGCATTGTCACTCACGAAGGCCT
>JBATEC010000125.1:0-16482 GCA_049663825.1 Methanothrix sp.
ATATATACTTTACGACGTTATAATCCTGACGAGACACTAGGCCTTTCTTCACATCCGAGAAATTTCATAAAATATTTCGCTCGATCTATCCCTCCTTGTTCATCTTTGACCTTTAATTGGAACGTACGACGAGTGGGATGCGGAATTACGGCCCATTTGAGAATTTTTTCGCCTTGAGGATCCGGCAATGCCTGCTTTATGGTTCGGACCGCAAGATCGAGCAAAACATTACCTTCTTTGTCCTCTCCGAGAGTTATTGCATCTTTTCTTCCAGGGTCCATCTTCAGTAAACCAAGGAACTGCGAAGGTTCTCCAGCCACGCTAAATAGCAAGACCATGAGGATACCTTTTGAGGCAGTATTTGGAGAGGCTAGATGGAGTTGCTGTGCCATTTCACAAGTGCAATCAAAAAATTGTGAAGTATCTTCAATTATCTTTGCATAGAAATCTCGTATGTTTGAAGCATCTTTAAACGTAGCCGCGCAAGTTTTCTGGCTCTCCTTGTCAAGCCAGATTTTCTCGAGGTGTCCCTTAAAAAAATCATCAAGCACCTCAATATCCTCAGATCGATCTGATGATTTTAAATTGATTTCTTTTGTAGATAATTTGGCGTCTTCTAAGCTTGTATCGATAAAATGAAGAGCTACTCGGTCCACGACAAATCCTACACTCATAAATGTATTATCACTATGAACGCTTATAAAGATATATGGTCCATGTAGTACTGATAATAAAAGATATTTATATTACGCTAAAATTTAAGCGAGGGATAATGAATAGCGATCAAATTGCCCAACTCACTCCCCCTCCACCCTCTTCTTCCTCTCGCCCGCCTCTTTGGCCGCCGCCTCCTTGCCCAGCACCCTTGCTACCGACTCGATGGCCTCCAGGTAGCGCACCATCTGATCCAGCCAGTTGATGAGATCTCCCTGGTAGGCGTACATGCCGTACCGGTCGGAGAAGTATTCTATGATTCCATCCGGGCTCTTGCCCTCCGCCCGCAGATCCAGTATGCGCAGCGATATGCTCTTCTGGACACAGCCGCAGTAGGGCGATTCTTTGCAGGTGCAGCGCAAAAAGTCGCGGGAGAAGTCCATGCAGTACCTCTGCAGCTTATTATCCAGTTCCCGCAGGTCGGCGCTGCTTAAGAGGTCCAAAAAGGAGCCATGCAGCGCCCTCTGGGAGATCTGCATGTGCAATTTGATGGAGATGCGCTCGGCGAATTTGAGGTAAAGGGCCTCAAAGCTCTCCAGTGCCACCGCTACCTCCATGGGGCTCTTGGCTTTCCCAAGCAGCTTGACAATGGTGGCCACCTGCTCCGGGGCCAGGAAATGGGCCGCTGCCGCTTCGCCCAGGCGCGTTGGGATTATTCCCTTTACCAGCTTCGCCTTTTCCAGGGATGCAAGCGAACTGTTCAGGTCATCCAGGCCCACAGTAAGGGCGTGTAGCCGCTCCAGCTCTTCTCTTGAGCGGGCCGCCACGGCATTGGCCAGCACCTCCTCTTGCTGCTGCGCCTCGGAAAACTCCGGTGCCACGTCCTCCATCTGGCCGTTTAACAGAGCGAGGGCCATCTCGTCCTCCGACTCGCTGCGCCCGGAAGAGAAGCGCCGTCCCGGCTCGGCCAGAATGTAGACCAGGCCCTTGTCATGATATCCCGGCCGGCCGGCCCGCCCAAGCATCTGGTTGAACTCATGCACATTCAGCCACTCGATGCCCATGGCCAAAGACTCGAAGACCACCTGCGAGGCAGGAAAGTCCACGCCAGCAGCCAGAGCCGCCGTCGTGACCACGGTGTGAATCTTTCCCGCCCCGAACAGCTCCTCGACCTTCTTTCTCTCCGGGTACTGCAGGCCCGCATGATAGGCGGAGGCACCAGGAATGGCATCGGCCAGGTTGTAGCAGTTTTTGCGGGAATTGGTGAAGATGATGGTCTGGCCCCGGTATCCCGTAGTGGATGTCAATGCCTGCGCTTCTTTGGACAGCTCCCGCAGAAGCTTGCGCTTCTCCGGTCCGGAGGAGAAGATGAGGTGCCGCTCGATTGGCACAGGTCGCAGTGAATACTCTACCAGCGTCGCGCCAAGGCGCTTGGCTAAAGCTGCCGGGTTTCCCACGGTGGCGGAGAGGAAGATGAACTGGGCTTTTGGGGCAGCGTTCTTCAGCCGGGCGATCATGCCTGCCAGCCGATGGCCGCGCTCTGCGTCCTCCAGCATGTGCACCTCGTCGATGACGACCGTGCCCACGTGCCCCAGGCTCTTCTTGGTGCGAATCACCTGGTCTATGCCTTCGTAAGTGCCGGCGATTATGTCCGCATTTAGGCTCTGAGGAATATTGCGCCCCTTTCCTAAACGAATGCGGCTTACGCCTACGCGGATGGAGGTTTGAAAGCCGAGCGCGCCGTAGGCGCTAAGCTGATCGAACTTTTGATTGGCCAACGCCACGAGCGGCACTAAAAAGAGGAGCTTTCCCTTATTCTCCATCAGATTCTTGACTCCGGCCATCTCGCCGATGAGGCTCTTGCCCGTGGCCGTGGCCGAGACGACAAGCTGATTTCGTCCTTCCAAGAGTCCCGCCTTAACCGACCTGGACTGCACCGGCAAAAGCCTGGTCAGTCTCTTCTTCAAGAGCTCCTTGAGGGCTTTGGGCAGGGCAATGGAATCCAGCGGAAGAGTCGGCTCCTCTTTGCTCGCTGGGATGGTGTCAAAACGGGTCAGCTCCGGCTCCAGCCTCTGCAAAGATAGCAGGCTAACCACATCGTCCAAGCTGCGCCGCGTCTTCAAGATCCTGGCCAGATGAGCCTTGGCAGGGCGGCTGAGCCCCCGGAAGTCCGCTTCGCGTAAAAGCTCAGCCGCGGCGCAGTTCTCGCAGATGCGTCTGCCCTTGTAGGTTATGGCATCCTGCTCAACGTATGTGACCTTTCTCTGGCCGAGGCAATGATTGCAGACCTGCACGAACCTGTATCCGAGCTGATAAGACTCTAAAAGCTCTATGAACTTCTTTTCCATTACGCCGTCGCCACGGGCAAGATAGATGGCCGCAGCCTTGCGCAGCATTCGCAAGGCATCCTCCGGAGGAAGGAACTTCTCTGCCTCATCACCTTTTTTCACCAGGAATTTGAAGACCCTCGGTCCCTGGGGCATGTCCTTTAAACGCAGATATCCCTCAAAAAGAACCTTGCTGCCGCTCTGAGGCAGCAGCAGTATGCGGGATCGGTCCGCCTGAGCCAAAACCTGAAAAGTCATTATCCTAAAGTGAGGTCTATAAGCTCGTACTTCAGGCCTTCCGACTCCAGGCGCGTAAGAAGCCCCGGAATCTGCTCATCCACACTGACGATCACGGAGCTGATTCCGTGATATGCCGCCTCTACTGCGAACTCCTTGGCTCCAAATATAATGTCCGGCTCGCGTCCCACTTTTCGCAGTGCCACCAGTGCCTCGATACCAAGGCAGCCCACATTCTTCACTTTAGCGAGCTGACAATTCAGCGCAGACAAATCAACCTTGCCGGAGCCTCCATTCTGCACTCTCGGCACCTTGCAGAGGATGATCCTTCCCTCATCAAGGCTAATCAGTCCCCGCAGGTCCGATACACCAACATCTTCTCCGTAGAGTGCATCGGCAATGACAACTCCGCTCGCCTCTATCTCTTCCTTTTTATTGGCATAAAGAAGGCCGCCGCGCATCTCCAGGGATACCCGCTCGCCCTCCGCCAGATCAGCTTCAGCTATGGCCGCCCAGACAGAAACATGGCTGATGATCTCCTCCATCACCACACGTGCATAGCGCTTCAGCTCAGCGGCACTCTCCAGCAACCACTCTACTCCCTCTTTGGTGATGCGGTAACGCATTCGCCCATCCGTGGTCACCAGCCCATCCACTACCAGCTCCTTGATGTACTCGGATATGGCCTGGGGAGTAACGCCCAGACTCTCAGCCACCTCTTTTTGTCGAAGGTTAGGCTGATGTGCGGCGATTTCCACAAGAATCTGAAAACGAGAGCTTTCCCGCTTGCTCTGCAGCACACTTGCCATTTAAAAGTCCTCAACGTAAGGCTCAATGCGCTGGCCCCTCACAGCGAGGCCCTCCGCTCTCTTGGCCACGCCGCGAATAAATATCTGGCTGAGTCCCAGCTCACGAGAAAGGTTGGATAGACTATTATTTCCGCCATTGACCATCGTCTGCAACTTCTCGGTTACAGTTCGCAGCTCCTCGTCGGACATGAAGGTGAGGCTTATCAACTCACTGAGGTCCTCCATGGTAGCTCCGAAGCTGGCCTGCACACGAGAGTACGTGGAATGATACTCTTTCTCGGGACTTGCTCCCGGCTCCGGCACCCTCCACTTGGTCTCGATTAGGCCGCTCTTTCGCAGGAGTGCCACGCTTCTGTGAACGCTTGCTTCGTCGCCGATAAGCGTTTCCAGCTCACGCTCGGTATGCCATTCTCGACTCAATTCGTCAAAGATCTTCTTATGGACATCGGAGCCGAAGGCCTGCAACAATGGAACCAGATCTGATGGATCGTTGATGATCCGCGTTCTCTTTCCCGTCACAAAGAACCTCGCATTAGTATTATCTCTCTAATTTGATAAAGCTTTTGAATATCATCAAATCAGCCTTACCGTCTCCAGATTCATGGGCGCCATGGTCGGTATCCTGTACCTCTTGTAAATGGAGCTGGCTAAATCGAGGCAGTTGCCCTCTTCGCCGTGGTTGGTGAGGACCCGGCCTGGCTTGGGATAGATGCGGCGCATATATTCCATGAGCTGCTGACGATCGGAGTGCCCGGAAAAGCCGTCCACCGTGGTTACCTCAAGGTTAATCTTCACCGTCTGGGTCTTGCCCTCTACGGAAAGGGGCAATTCCTTCCATCCTTTCTGAATGCGCCTTCCTAATGTTCCCTCTGCCTGGTATCCCACAATAACCAGCGTATTCTTCTCATCCGGGCCCAGGCGCTTGAGATACTCAAGAACCGGCCCACCGTTGAGCATGCCGCTTGTCGCCAGTATCACACAGGGCGGCCCTTCTATTATCTCCGTCCTCTGCTTGGGGCTCTCCACCTTCACAAAACACTGGGCCAGGAATGGATTGATTCCTTTGTGGAATATGAGGTCCCGAAGATCGTTATTGAGGTACTCGGGATATGTGGTGTGAATGGCAGTAGCCTCGTAGATCATTCCGTCCAGACAGACAGGCACCTCATCCATGACCTTCTTTCGGATGGCCTCCTCCAGGACAACCATGACCTCCTGGCTGCGGCCTACAGAGAAGGCCGGAATGATGACTTTGCCGCCTTTGCTGATGGTTTCCTTGACAACGTTCATTAGAGCTACTTCCGCTTCTTTGCGGGAGGGTTGGATGCTGTTCGTTCCACCGTAGGTGGCCTCTGTCACAAGCGTTTCCAATCGCGGGAAATTGCATACGGCCGGATCGAAGAGCCTGGTTCTTTCGAACTTTTGGTCTCCGGTAAAAGCTACATTGTAAAGGCCGTCTCCAATGTGAAAGTGCGCAATGGAGGAGCCCAGGATGTGGCCGGCATTGTGCATCGTCAATTTGGTGTCGGGAGCAATGTCTGTTACATCACCGTAGTTGAGGGTGATAGTATGCTTGAGAGCCTCACGAACCATTGCAGAGTCGTATGGCAGCCTCTTTCCCTCGCGTCCGGCTATCTCAATATAATCGAGCTGCAAAAGCACAGCCAAATCTCTTGTAGGCGGAGTGCAGTAAATAGGCCCTTCGTAGCCGTATTTGTAGAGCATGGGAACAAGACCGGCATGGTCAAGGTGAGCATGCGTCAAAACCACGGCATCGATCTGGTTTAGTGGATAAACCTCCGGCACATAGAGATACGGCGTAGCTGAGTCGTCCGATCCCACGTTTACGCCGCAGTCGATGATGATGCGCGACTCGGGAGTGGAAAGAAGCATGCAGCTTCTGCCTACCTCACGACAGCCTCCCAGCGTGGTGATTCGAACCCACTGATCCTTGGAAGCTATATCTCGGTGGATCTTCCGGCCCACCGTGCGCAAGATGGTCTTTCGCTCCGTCTGTACACTGCGCAGATAATCCTTAATGTTAGCGATGGTCGTTGAGCGTACCGGTGGAGTTCGGACCACTTTGGGTGTCCAGCCGATCAGCTTGGTAATCTCGCGTAGTGTTGCGCCATGGCGACCTATAACCAGGCCCGGCTTTTCCGCCTCGATCTGCACTTCTCCGGTCTCGCCGTCAAAGTAATAGTTGGTGAGAACAGCTTCCTTAGGCACAACTTCCTGGATTTTTGTTATGGAAATTTCAGGTTCGGCCAATACCTTCAGGTCTGGGCGTACCACCACGCGCTTGCGAAGCTCTTTGGCCAGGTTACGTATGACATCGCCATCGTCCGCCAGCTTCTTGGGGTCGTCAGTATAAATGACCAGCTCCGGACCCTCGAATTCCAGCCCCGTGACATTGATGTCCGGAGGCAGCTTGCTCTGCACCTTGCGTTTGAGCTCAAAAAGTACTTCTTCTACAGACAATAGAACACATCCAAAAAAGATTAGAGGAGCTTCATAATCTCTGAAAACTCCGGCTCGCCTACCTCCTGGTATTTATCTGTGATTCTAACGAGCTCGATTTTATCGCCTGAAGCGGAATCGCGCTTCATGGCATTATGAATTGCCCTGGCGGCCAGCACCGTTCCATCTTCAATGCTTATGCCGGGCTTGTACATGGATTCCAAGACGCCATAGGCGATGGGAGATCCTGAACCGGTGGACACAATTCTCCGCTCTTCGATCTGCCCGCCTAAGGCATCGAGCGAATAGATTCTGGGGCCGTATCTGTCTACTCCGCCCATGACGAGCTGCACCATGAAGGGATAATAGCGACGAGAAGAGAGGATATTGGCCAGCATGGAAGTTACCGCTTTAACTGTCATGCCCTCGCCCCTTTGCATCTTGTAGAGCCTTGCCTCCACCTGAACCATCCGGACCAGTGATTGAGCATCTCCTACCGCACCAGCCGTAGTCAGACCCACCAGGTCGTCGACCTGATAGATCTTCTTGGCGCTGCTGCTGGCTATGAAGCTGCCCATGGTAGCACGGCTCTCCGATGCAAGGACTACACCCCCATCGCAGAGTACACCTACCGTAGTTGTACCTTTGAACACCTCGACCATCTAATTACCTCAACTAAAATCAGAAAACGGACATGATCCTTTTTACTTCTGCTATATAAATACTTTCCGCCGCCGCGCCACTGCATTGATCTCTAGGAAATAAGAAATATAAGGCCGCATAAGGACTTAACGTGAACGACCTTGTCGACTTGTCCGGCCTTGTCGCTTTTGTCCATAAGTACTACATCGATCCCATAATCTACGATACCAGCTACAATCCCGTGGATACCATTACCTGGGCGATAATCCTGGGACTGGCCATACTCGGCCTGATAAAATTGTTTGGCCGCTGGGATCATTTGATGGATGAGCGGCTACTGCTCTCTACTCTGCCTTACATCCTGGCCGGTTCGAGCTTGCGGGTGATCGAGGATGCGAATCTTGTTGCAGCGCCCTGGAGATATCTCTTGATCACGCCGCTCATATTCTTCCTGGTCTTTCTAATCACTGCAGCCTGCTTGATCATCACCCGGAAGGTCTGGGGCGAGAAGTTTCATGCAAGATATGCCGCTATCGGCTTTCTCTGGACCTTTTTCAATCTGGTCGTTCTTTCCACGTTCGGATTTAAGAACTCCTGGGTCATAGCCGCCGTCTTCCTGCTGGGCACGGTCCTCGCGGGAGGCATCTTCTTTTGCGGGCGCCATGTATCCGCTCTGAAGTTTTTGGACGACAGATTCAATCAAATGATCATCTATGCCCATATGCTGGATGCCAGCTCAACCTACTTCGGTGTGGACTGGTTTTTCTACTACGAAAAGCACGTCGTTCCCACTTTTCTCATAAATCTGACCGGATCGGCGGCGATTATGTTTCCGCTCAAGCTGGCGATCCTATTGCCCGTGCTCTACATGATCGACAAATCTCTGCAGGAGCCGTCCCTGCGAAATCTCACCAAACTGACCTTGATCACTCTAGGCCTGGCGCCTGCCATCCGAAATACGCTTCGTCTGGCCCTGGGAATCTGAATGACAATCAGCTGATCCTGCGCTCGTCACTTCTGCCGCCGGAGACCGTCCCTTTCACCGGCGCCTCGCCGGTAGGCAGATAGAGAGTGAAGTCTCCCGATGTGCTGTTGCCGTCAGCGTTGTTGAGAGTCATCCGGTAGAGGAAGACGTTGTCCAGGGATACGACATTCAGGATCATGGCGTTTCCTTCCAGAAGAGAGCCCTCCGCGGTGGCGATCTGCTGGTTTAAGCCCTGCTTGAAGACTCCTGTGCCAAAGAGAGCAGCTTCCGACTGGTAAAGTCTCAGCTCAATGTCGCCGACAGGCACGGATTTCATGTTTCTTAGCTCAAAGCTCCAATTGCCGGCCAGATTGCGGCCATACGTCTGCAGGCCGGGCTGGGCTGTGCCGCCCGTCATTTCCAGGTATTCTGCCGTGTGCTCCGGATCGGATATCTGCATTCCATCCAGGGACAGGTCCATGCCCGCGGGCTCTATGACTCTTGGCGTGGGCGATGCGTAGGCACCAACCATAATGCAGGCAATAGCGGCCAGCATTAACAAGATGTTTCTCGAATTGATCATTAACAAAACCTCCACCAAAATCCAGGGAAAACTCCATGAGAATTTTCCCGATTTGCAGTCTTTCAGGCTATAGCGTAAGGATAAATGTGCGGGCAGCTATCTCCCTAGTATCTTGCGGTGCGCTTCTCTGAACTTTGGCTCTCTCATCTGGCAGGAACATCTCCCCTGGAACCATTGATAGCGAGTCATCTCCTTCCAAATCTCCTTCAGACTCTTTTCTTTGATATTCCCAAAGCCCAGCGGCATGTAAGCGCAGGGCAAGGCCTCGCCGGCCCCGTCCACGTGAATCCATCTGCGCCCGGCAAAGCATCCGAACATCTCCGGGCCGAGCAGATAGGGCAGAGCCGTGACCCTGGGGCCTGGGGCCCGGTTCTTCTCCTTGTGAAAGCGCTCCAGGCGCAGGACATCGGCTGAGGTCAGCACCTCATCCACATGCGAAGCCCAGCGGCCCACGGCCACAATCTCGTAAAAGGAGAGCTCATGCACGCCCAGGTCCGTGGCCAGAGAAAAGGCATCTTCCAGATGGTCGATGTTATGTGGAGAAGTCACCATGAAGAGATCTACCAGTAGGCCTGCTTGCAGCGCGTTTTTGACGCCATCGAGCGCATCGCGGTAAGCGCCGCAGCGCCCCCGTACCCGGTCATGCTCTTTTTCGAAGGGGCTGTCGATGCTGATTCGCACTGCGTAGAGTCCTGCCTGCTTAAGCTGGCGCGCCCTCTCTGCCGTGAGATGATAGCCGCTGGTGAACGTTGTAGCAATGGCCCGCTCGTCAACGGAGGAGACCAGATCAGGCAGATCCTTTCTCAGCATGGGCTCGCCACCGTCAAAAGTTATGAGATAAGAACCCATATCCAGAGCCTGAGATATCGCCCCTTTCACGACTGCGCTCTCCAGTATCTCTCCCTGACGGGTGGGGGCGCTACAGTGAATGCAGTCATTGGGACAGGCCCTCATGACGGCTATGGAAAACTGATCGGGCACAGGTCGATGGGTTAAGGCCGCCACCTGAGCGGAGAGCATGCGATTGAATGCCTCACTGGGCGCGGGCGGAATCCAGGTGGAGAAGATGAACCTATCCGGGCCACAGCTTATGGGCTTCTCATCAATGAAGATCCTATTGATCCTGTCTATGACCGGCCTGGCCAGGGGAGCGAGCGCTCCACTGGCGCTCAGCCTGATGCCCCGTCCTTCGGCGGAAGCCTCGACCCTCAGCAGAGGCTTTTTTGCAATCTGCATCTCTCTAGCCCCCGGTGCGTCATCTCGTCCACGATGCTCTCCAGGCGAGATAACATCTCATCGCGTCCTGTTGAGAGATAAAGTTCTTTTTTTGCGAGGCTGCTGTGATCATCAATGACCTTAATGCACATCTGCCATGCGACATCATCCCGATACTGCTTGCTGTAGATTATGGGGAGGGTAACTGAAATTTTCTTGGATGATTTCCCTTGATCCAGCCCCATGAATTCCTCCAGGTCATCGAGCACCTGATAGCTCAGACCCAGGTGCATCCCATAACTCTCCAACCTGGCCGCATCCTCCTCATTAGCCCCTGCTATCAGTCCGCCTATCTTGGCTGATGCGGAAAATAGGGTGGCGGTTTTCTTAAAGATGCAATTGTAGTAATCATCTGGGGTTGAGGCGGACGACAAATCCATCAGTTCTCCTTCCGACATATCCATGCAGGCGGAGGCAAATGTGCTTATTACCGGCTGACTGTAATGAGATATTAGCTCGATAGATCTAGATATGAGCCAGTCTCCGGCGAGAAGAGAGGCTTCCGGACCAAAACGCTGCAGCGTGCTGGGTGATCCTCTTCTCTCTAACCCCTGGTCTAGAATGTCGTCATGCACCAGGGAGGCGGCATGCACCAGCTCAATGGCCATAGCCGCGTTCACGGCCGAAGCGGCACTTTTGCCCATTGCCTGTGCAGAGAATATCAGGATAAGGGGCCGGACTCTTTTTCCTGAAGAGGAGAGCACATAGCTGATTATCTCTCCCAGGGGAGAATTTGGCAGGCTTCTCACCAGTTCGGCGAGTTGCTTGTTTATGAGGTTGTATTCATCCCAGCCGGAGAACATCGAATGAGGTACATCCGGCCTGGCTATTTAGCTTTTGCTAATGCGAATATTTTGACTAGTAATGAATATGAGGCGAAAGCCTTTTAGGTTAACAATGGTTATTTAAGGAGTATTGAAAAAAGCTCGAAAAATTGGTGATAAGAGACATGAAGTTTTTGCATTTAATGCTTATGGCGTATCTTTTGGCAATATTCTCAACGGCTTCTGCCCAAAATCCATTTGAGGCTGCAGCCAGTTCACTCCAGGAACAGATGAATACTGCCGGACAGCAGCTTCAAGAGAACGCTGCAAAGCACGCTCTGGAAGGAAATCTAACCCAGGAGCACATCGCCCAGGATCTCAATGCCACCAAAGATAATCTGACGGCGCAGGCAACGGCAAAAATCAGCCAGATAAGTCAGAACCTGAGCTCCGAGCAGCTTCAACAGAAGGCAACAGAGGAGCTGAAAAAGCAGGTAAGCGAACAGATTAAACAACAACCTGGATTTGATGCCGCTTTAGCCATACTGGCCACGCTGGCCGCAGTTGGCATAATTCGGCCAAGAATCTAATTGCAATTGTCTCCAATCATTTTTGTCTCGGGCATTTCGCACCGGTCTTCTTCACACGGATCAGGTTTATATACTAATATGATGACTGACTGTCAGTCAAGCAAGGGAAAGGTACATGGAAATTCGTGATGCAGAAAGAAATAGACGAAAATCAAATGTGGCTCTGCTTTCAGTAACCTCGAATACCGGACTTGTGATTCTCAAACTTGCTGTAGGAATGATGATCGGATCTGTTTCAGTTATATCCGAGGCCATCCATTCGAGTGTGGACCTGCTGGCGGCCATCATTGCAATGTTTGCCGTAAGAAAATCCGGCGAACCGGCCGATGAGGATCATCCATTCGGACACGGCAAGGTTGAGAATATCTCAGGAACCGTCGAAGCTTTGCTTATCTTCCTTGCGGCTGGCTGGATAATCTTTGAGGCTTTGAAAAAACTGAGAAATCCCGAGCCTCTGGATGAAGCATGGCTGGGCATTGCAGTCATGCTGGTTTCCGCCGTGGCGAATATAATAGTCTCCAAGAATCTCTTTTTGGTGGGCAAAGAAACGGACTCTGTAGCTCTGATGGCGGATGCATGGCATCTGCGCACGGACGTATACACTTCGCTTGGTGTTTTCGGCGGCCTGGCTATTATATTTGCAGGCGGATTTGTCTTTCCCGGAGTAGATTTGCGATGGGTGGATCCGGTGGCGGCGATAGGAGTCGCTCTGCTGATCATAAGAGCTGCGTATCATCTTACGGTTGAATCCGCACGCGATCTGGTGGATGTGGGTCTTCCCTCCGAAGAGGTGGACGAGGTGCGCAAGCACATAAGGGCTTTCGCTCCAACCATTCGAGGTTTTCACCGTCTGCGCACGCGAAAAGCAGGAGCCATTCGTTTCGTGG
Organism: Methanothrix sp.; assembly: GCA_049663825.1. Taxonomy (GTDB): domain Archaea; phylum Halobacteriota; class Methanosarcinia; order Methanotrichales; family Methanotrichaceae; genus Methanothrix. Next base: position 12,193 of record JBATEC010000125.1, read on the forward strand.
AATTTCATATCCGGGTCGATGCATCGATGTCCGTGGACGAATCACATCGCATTGCCGATATGATTACCTGTTCCATCAAACAGCACTATCCGAGAACGGCTGTGACCATTCATATCGAGCCCTGCAATTGTGCATTGTCTGAGGATGGCTCATGTGGCTGCATCCTAAGTGAAAAAGAGAGGCGAGAGCTGAAAACGAATACGCCGGCACAGGACCGATGCCTGGCAAAAGCTCAATGAATAGAAGTGAGATTATGCTGAAAAAGATATTGATCGCTGCGGACGGATCCGAGACCAGCATGTGTGCTGCGGAGATGGCCGTAGGTATCGGGAAAAAATCGGGAGCTAAGGTAACAGCGGCCTATGTTGTGGATGTGAAGAGACTGGCTCAGCTTCCCGGTTATGCGTCAATGCCCGGTCTTAAAGACAATCTCATGGAACTCATGTTCAAGGAAGGCGGCGAGGCGTTGGAGGAAATCGAGGATATGGCAAAGGATGCGGGAGTTGCTTATAACCGGGTGATCGCCGAGGGAGATCCCGGTGAGGAGCTGCTCAATCTTTGCAGAGATCCGGGATTTGATCTGATTGTGCTTGGCACCATCGGAAAGAGCGGTCTTGCAAGGTTCCTGCTCGGCAGCGTAGCTGAGAGAGTAGTACGCCACTCACATGTGCCGGTTCTAGTGGTGCCTGCAAAAGATTAAAAGAAAAGGGTGAGAATTTTTGGTGCAACCTGTGCAAAAGATGAAACGAATTACAAAAGGTCCTGAAGAAAGAAGGCAAGAATTGATCGATACGGCCGAGCGCCTCTTCATGGAAAACGGATATGAGCATACCGCAATTAGCGATATTGTCAGGGAGTTGAATGTTGCCCAGGGAACTCTTTACTATTACTTCCGCTCAAAGGAAGATATACTGGAAGCCGTTGTGGAGAAGAGCATCGCAGACCTGGAGGGAAATGTTATAAGGCTTATTTCAGATGAAGAGGTCGATGAGGCAACCAGGCTCAATGCCGCAATTAATGGAATTCTCGGGTTCGTATCTCAGCGCAATGACTTCATTGACTTTCTCCATCAGGACATAAATGCTGTGATGCATGCCAAGCTGGAAAAGGCAACTGTTGAGCGAATAGTTCCTATCTTATCCGGGTTAGTGGTCAAAGGAAATGCTAATGGTAGTTTCAATATCGAAAACCCCATCGAGACGGTTGAGTTTCTCAGTACTGCTCTGGTCTATATCTTCCACCAGCCGGATATCAACTCCGACCAAAAGCGTCGTGAGAAGCTATGCCGGTCTCTGGAGACAATACTGAACAAGGTCCTGGTGGCCAGGAATTATAAATTCACGCTAAAAATTTAATTTTGTATAATACTCAGAGCAATCTGTTGGATTCTATTTTTGTGCATCTTCCCGCTACCACGCTGTACCCTTCTTTATCCAGCTTCTTTATGGCCTCCGGGCTTTCTGTGCCCGGCTGCATCCAGAAGACCTTGAATCCTTTTTGCTTTGCCTCTTCGGCTAAAGCCGGCACGGCTGAGGGCCTGCGAAAAACGTCCACAATATCGATCTCATCCGGTATGTCCTGCATGGATGCGTAGACCTTCTCGCCCAGAATGGTCCGACCGGCGTAATTGGGGTTGACGAGATAGAGCTTGAAGCCGTGGCTTCGCAGGACATCGGAGACGAAGTAGCTGGGCTTGTAGGGATCTGGCGATATGCCGACCACGCAGATGGTGCGGCAGTTTGTCAGGGCCTCTAACAGGTCCTTATCTTCTCGAAGGATGGGCATAAGATATACATGGTCATTCTTGGGATAAATAGTTGAACCTTAGAACGGGCTGCCCAGCTCTTTGGCCTTGGTAAAGGCCACTTCTGCCTCCGATTTGCGATCTAGTGCTTTCAGGGATAATCCCTTATAATACCAAGGCCGATAATTTTTGGGAGAAACCTCACTTGCTCGGTCGAAGTATTGGAGCGATGTATCATAATTTCCCTGGCTGTAAAGAGCCGCTCCTTTGCCGAATAAAGCTGATGTATCGATTGAATTCAGTTTTAGGGCGTCATCATACAGTTCAATGGCTTTATGCAGGGTATTGTTCGACTCGTCCCTTCGGTTAAGAGCTTTAAGAACACTGCTTTTTTCCAGCTAGGCCTTTGATAGTAGCGGGTCTATCTCTATAGCAGCATCATAGCATCTGACTGCCTCTTCGAAGCGTCCCAGCTCAGCAAACGTGCCGCCCATCATGTACCAGGCATCAACTAAATGTGGATTGAGGACAACAGATTCATTATAGGCATTAATCGCCTCTTCATATCTGCCCATAACCGTCAGGATTATGCCTTTCAGGTACCAGGCATCTGCATTTCGGGGATTTATCTCTAATGATTTATTGAAACATGGGAGGCCTTCTTCGAAACGGGCCAGTTCAACGAGAGCTTTCCCATTTTTATACCAACCCGATGCAGACAGAGGATCACTATGGAGGGCCCTATCGTAGGATTTGAGTGCTTCCTGGAGGACAAATTCTTTATCTGTCCTATTTTGGGTGATATTAAGCGCTTGTTCGAGTAAATCATCGCCTTTGCTGAGCCAATGGCTGGCCGAATCTTCTTGTGCCAGAGATTGTACGCATAGCAGGGCCAAAGCAATCCAAGCTATGACTGAAATAACTTTTGTCATATAATATCCACGACTTTTTTGCGTAGATATCATAGCTGCGGTAAGTCAGCTCTTCTTGCAGAGCACCTTGTCCATAAATATCAGATTCTCCGGCGCCTCGGCCAGCCTCACCTTTTCTCCCCGGACATCAACGACGGCATCCAGCCTCGTGAAATGGACCTGCTGTATTCGGACTAAGGGCTCGCATCCTTTCTGGAGATGCTCTTTAAAGCCGTCGATCCTGCCACCTTCGCCTATGTAATCCACAATGCGGCGGAAGAGTTTGGGTAGGATCGCAACCTCTTCTGTGATGGCCTTCAGGCTGGATACGGAAAAACCCCTCGTGGTCTTGTCGTAAGGCCACAGCCCCTTTCCTTCCGCTCTGGCACTTGTCACGGCCTCGGTCAATGGAAGGCGCAGATCTGAGAAGAGGCCGTTGTAGTACATGGGATAGGCGAGGCCCCGGACAAGGAGCCGGTAATTAAAGCTCTCTTTGAGAATCGACTCATCGAGTGTGATCTGTGCACCGTCTTTCTCCTCCGTCTCACCAGCGAAGACGAAGGCTACCGGGCGGCGGTTGCTCTCCGTGCTGCGGGACAGGATGTACCCCTCCGTTTCATCCTGGGCCTTGACCACGGTGCTGTGCGTCTCATCCCAGACGACATCATCAATTCTCAGTTGGGAGAGAAGGTAGCTGGTGGCGGCCCTGGCAGGCCTCTGCGGCTGACAGAAGCCCTGGTAGTGCGTTTCCAGAGCATCGACGGCCTCGATGCGTAGCTGTGCATGCCCGCGCGCATTGCACTCCGCAGCCGGGCCGGATAGCTTCTTCCAAATAGAGGAGTCTTTGGCCTTGAATCTGATGGAATCGCCATCAGGACTGTATCCCTGCACGTGGAAGGTTCCCTTGATCAGAGTAAACGACATTAATATCACCCTAAATAAATTTTTAAATGTACCTACGTTTAGTACTGAGTTATTTTTAGGATTTAAATTTTATTGTTAAGTTATAAAATATTGGGTGATATATAAAACTCCGAGGACTTCGCTATTTCAAGTGGCTATGCATAGAAAGACGATCTGGAACTTAAAGAACGCTGGCTGTGGCCTGCAGAGTTCCGGATGGAATGGAGACTATTTCCAGAACAGCCACCATCCCTTAGTATTGGACTCTTTCATTGGCTCATTTTTTAGATAAGGCTTTAGAAAATCCATCAGATCGTCTATCAGCTGAAGATATTCGTTTTTTACCTTTGCGTCAAGAGTATAAAGTGTATCCTTTTTCCATGAATCAAGGTCGCTTAGATTCTCAAAATTCGGTTCATCTGGAGGTATCAACGTTATCGTCCCATTTATTAGGTTTATCAGCTTGGATAGATCTTCTGGATCCGGAAACGATACCGATATTAAACCGATTATCTTGAAAAAGCGCTCTTCTTCCAGTGAGAGCAGGTCACCAAGATCATTGGCTCTGCGCATCCAGTATTTTTGCTCCTCGATGTTTAGATCCACATCTTCTTTTGGCCTTTTTTGGCCTTCAAATATTTTAAATGCATTAGAGTAATAACTGGAATTGACTTTTGCTTCATCTCTTGTAAAGTATAATCTAACCAGTCGCTTTTTTTTGCTGTGCAATTG
>JBATEC010000126.1:0-3587 GCA_049663825.1 Methanothrix sp.
CATTAAGTATGCCTACGATGTTATCGATCCTTTTGCTATAGATAGGATAACGGGAATACTGCTCGGTTTTTATTACTTGGATGATCTCGTCGTAGGTGGCGTTTATGTTGATAGCTACTATGTCCATCCTCTGTATCATAACGTCTTTGATCAACTGGTCCCCGAAGTCGAAGACATTGCAGATCATTGTCTTTTCATGATCTTCGATGACGCCTTCTTCCTTGCCTAAATTCACCATCGACTTAAGTTCCTCTTCAGTGATAGTGGGCAAGTTAGCGTTGCTTTTGCAGCCCAGCAGTCGCATAAAAAGACTGGCAATCTGCGTGAAGACAAACACGATCGGGTTTAGAAAGTATGCTAAAATGGAAATGGGCCTTGCCACGATTAGCGAGACTTTTTCAGACTTCTGTGCGGCTAATGCTTTAGGTGTGATCTCGCCAAATATGAGCACTAGCACAGTCGTTACTCCCGTAGCGATAGACACGCTGGTATCCCCTAAGTGCTTGATCGCTAAGACAGTAGCGATGGATGATGCGCCGATATTCACGAGGTTATTGCCTACAAGGATAGTGCCCAACAGTTTGCTGGGGTTTTCCTTCAGCCGATCAATCACGCTGGCACCCTTTACCTTCTCCTCCAACATATGAATAAGTCGAATTTTGCTGAGCGACATCAGTGCTGTCTCTGATGCAGAAAAAAATGCAGATAGGCATAGCAGAATGCCAAAAAGCGCTAAAAGTACAGTTGTGCTTAGATCCAAACCAATTCCTCATCGATGGTCCGAAAGTGTCGGAAATCCCATATGTCCAGCCATAGAGCAGATTAGATCATGGTTATTTACCACATAAACTTTTCCCTGTATAATGAATTCTTTGCTAGGTGAGCCGGGTACTATGAATTTCATGCAGGTTTTGTCCAAGGTTTAGACATTCACCTAGGCGAAGGCCTGACCCTGCCCGAAGCTCGCCAAAAGGGGCTAGAAAGCTGTCAATTTGCATTGAAACCGACAGCTTTTTTGCCCTGCCCGGCTTTTTGAATTAATGAGGAATGGAAAATGGCTGACGAGGACCTGGGAGCATTAGAACACTACGTCCCCTTTTGTCCCAAATGCGGCAACGAGTGCGAGCAAAAGGATCTCCGGCGGGCACTGGATGCAAATAGCTGGAAGAAGATCGTAATCGAGACCATCTTCTACTGCAAGAGATGCGACAACTACTGGAGCGATGGCCTGGTGGAGAAGGGCTACAAATAAACAGTCCACAAACATAGTCCCAGATTCATCTTTGAGTCCATCCTAATATTATGATCTATCTTTATTACAGCGAAAAATTCCAGGCCTATAACTTCGGCCCGGAGCATCCCTTCAATCCGGCTCGCTTGATGCTGGCTTACAAGCTCATGGAGGAAGAGGGCCAAATTGACGAACTCACCTGCAAGGTCGAGCCGCAGCCTGCAGGCGTTGGGGATTTAGGGCGCGTTCATACTCCTGAGTACATCGCCTCAGTACAGGCGGAAGAGCCTGATTTGGCCTTTGGCCTTGGCAGTGATGACACACCCGTATTTCCAGGCATTTACGCCGCTTCGCGGCTGCTGGCAGGCGGCAGCATCGATGCAGCGCGACGCATAATTGCCGAGGACTGCAGCGCCTTTAACATCGGCGGAGGACTGCATCATGCCATGCCCTCCCGGGCCGCGGGCTTTTGCGTCTTTGACGATCCGGCGCTGGCCATAAGCGTTCTGAAAGAGCGTTTCAAGCGAGTTCTTTATATCGATATCGACGGCCACCACGGAGACGGAGTGCAGCAGATCTTTTATGAGGACCCGGATGTGCTCACCATCTCCCTGCACGAGTCGGGCCTGTACCTCTTTCCAGGCACCGGCTTTATCGATGAGATCGGTGCTGGCCCTGGCCTTGGCTACAGCGTGAACATACCCATGCCCATGTACGCCGGGGACGAGGAATACCGGCACGCTTTTGAGGAGATTGTGCCCAGGCTCTTTGAATGGTTTGAGCCGCAGGTGGTGGTGGCGCAACTGGGCGTGGACACACACTACTCAGATCCACTGACCACTTTGAATATGACCCTTGCCGGGTACACACACTTCGTGCGCCGCATCATCGAGCTGACCGGGCAGCATGCCAGCGGCAGGCTGCTGGCTTTAGGCGGGGGCGGCTACAACATGGAGGTGGTGCCCGTGGCCTGGTCCAGCGTCCTTCATCTCATGAGGGGCGAGAGTCTGCCTGAGTATTTGCCGCCCTACTGGGTGGAGCTTTTCATGAACCTGGTGGAAAGAGAGCCGCTGGCGCCGCCGGACATTGAGATAAAGGTGGGGACGGAGACGAAGAAGAGGATCACGGCGGAGCTTGAACTGACAGTGCAAGGATTGAAGAAAAAGGTAAACGAGATTCATAAGGTGTTTTAATCACTGCAGATATATTGCAGATCTCAGCGCACTTCTTGGCCATCTTGCCTGACAGCCTCGAAGACCGCTGGAAGAATCCGGCAAGCATGTAGCTGGCAGGAAAGGCGTTTCGCTTTTATTGTAAAATGAAAGGTAGACCCGTCGCCTTCGCGGCTCTCTGCCCATATCTGCCCGCCCATGAGTTCAACCAGTCTCCGGCTCGTTGCCAACCCCAGACCGATCCCATGATACTTGCGCGTCAAAGAATCATCCACCCGACTGAAGGATTGGAAGAGACGATCCCGCTTGTCATTGGGAATCCCAATACCAGTATCTACGACCTTGAAATGAATCAAATCATTGGTGTCAGGAGAAACATGAATCGCAATCCTGCCCCGCTCAGTGAACTTTATTGCATTTTCCAGTAGATTATTCAGGATTTGCCCGAGCCTTTTCGGATCGCCGATAACGACCGCAGGTACGTTCTCATCTATGCTGCAAGCCAGATTCAAACCTTTTGCAGATGCTGCCGAGGAAAACATTGAAAAAGCGGATTCAATGCAATTGTATAGATTAAATGGAATAGTTTCAAGCCTAATCATTCCGGCTTCAATCGTTGAAAAGTCGATTATATTTTCCACGAGGGTTAGCAGATCTTCCCCACTATTCCTTATGATATCAACCAGGTCTTTCTGCTCAGGATTGAGGCTTTCCTCCAATTGAAGCAAACTGGAGATACCAATGATGGCATTTAGAGGTGTTCTGAGCTCGTGACTCATATTGGCCATAAACATAGCCTTAACGCGACTGGTATCTTCTGGAAGATATTTCGCATTGGACAAATCTTCGTTTAGATTTTCATTTTTCATTACGGCTAAGGCTAATTCAGCTATATTGTTCATCCGACTGCAACCCCCTACTTAATTGTTAAATGGCAATGTTTCTATTATTCTTATTTGAATTTTATTTTCAGATCACATTACCTGCACAGCACTATAGACGACGATTTACGACATTCAACGAATAAATACATTGCGATTGCGGGTTTATGTCGACAAAATCGATTGCTATGAGAAGTACTGATTCGAAGCATGCCTATATTCATTTAAGAATAATATCGAAAAATATTATTAGGTAGATCCTGATCGAAATTCGCTATCACTCATAGGTTTACAGCGATGGAT
>JBATEC010000127.1:0-4931 GCA_049663825.1 Methanothrix sp.
GGTGGAGAAGGGCAGCTACGATGAGGCCCTCGAAGCCTATGACAGGGCGATAGAGCTTGGAGATGGCCAGCCTGTTGGCGAAGCTACAGCATGGATGGGTAAGGGCAGCCTTCTCATGAGGCTGGAGCGCTATGAGGACGCTCTCCTGGCCTTTGACAGTGCCCTACAATCAGACTACCCTGATAAAGATGGTGAAGGCAAGCCAAGGCAAACACTGGTAGGAAGCGAGGCCTGGCTTGGCAGGGGAGAGGCCCTGGATGCTCTGGGCAGGCACGGTGAGGCTGTCGAGGCTTACAACAGGTCTGTTCAGTCCTTCGATATCGACCTGGCCATAACCCCAGATGCCCCCAAGCTCTGGAAGGAGAAGGCAGACGTCCTGGAGAGCCTGGGCAGGCACGATGAGGCTGTGCCGGCCTACGAGAGGGCGGTCGAGCTGTTCAGAAGCGAGATCACTACCCAAACTGGACCCTCTAACGGCTGGAGATACTGGTGGATGGGCGATGCCCTCCAGGCACTCGGTCGCACTTCTGAGGCAGAAGCAGCTTTTGCAGAGGCAAAGGAGCTGGGGTATCAGGAATGACCTCAGCATCTTTTCTGAGATTAAAGGAGGATTGTAAATGAAAACCGGATTTATTATTGCCCTATTAGCGATAGCTATGGTCTGCATCTCCGCTGTTGCTCAGGAGATGACTGCAGAGGATTGGAGCAAGAAAGGCGAGGACGAGCTGTTCAATAACAGCTCCTTCGAGGGCGCTTTGCAGGCCTTTGATAAGGCCGTCGAGCTGGATTCCAGTAACGCTACCCTCTGGTTGCATAAAGCACAGGTGCATGAGTTCATGGGCGACAGAAGCGCGGCAGAAGTGGCCTACAACGAAGCCCTGAACACCACAGACGAGGATCTGCAAAAGAATCCAGAGGATGCAGATGCCTGGTGGAATAGAGGCGTGATCCTCGATTCATTAGACCGGCAGACAGAGGCCGGGGAGTCGAGGGAGAAAGCTGTCCAGGTTTATAACCAGACCCTGGCCGATAGTCCGGAGGATGGAGAGACCTGGTTCAAGATGGCTGGGGTTCTTCTCAGCCTGAATAGAGAGGACGAGGCCATAGACGCCTATGAGAAATCCATCGAGATGAACAGCTCAAAGGCGGGCATGGCTGCTATCACCATCAGTAACCTCATTGCGAATGCGGGGAGGTACGACGAAGCCCTAAAGGCCTCAGACAGGGCCTTCAATCTGACAAGCCCGGACAATATTCAGGACAGGAAGCTGGTGCTGGGTATCAAAGGCAGCATTCTAACGGAGGCTGAGAGGCCAAAGGAGGCCCTGCAGGCATTCGATGAGGCCTTAAAGCTCGATTCTAAGGATAAATCATCCTTAATGGCCAGGGCACAAAGTCTCAGTGACCTGCACAGGTACAATGAATCGATAGAGACCTATCAAAAGGTCATAGAGCTGGGCGCCAATGAAAGCAACTGGATAACCAATGCCCTGATCGGCAAGGGTGATGCCCTGAATGCAACAGGCAGGAAGGACGAGGCGCTGGAGGCCTACAGATCCCTCCTGGAGATCAAAGAGCTGGAGGTACAGGAGAATTCCGAAGATTCTATGGCCTGGGAAAGCAAGGGCAGGGCTCTTTTCAAGATGGAACAGTATGAGGTGGCCATAGAGGCTTTTGACAGATCCATAGAGGTATCCCCAGGCCCGTATGCTATATCATCGGCTTCTGATGCCGCCTGGGCGGGAAAAGGAGATGCGCTGCTCAAGCTGGGCAGAAATGAAGAAGCACTGGAGGCCTACAGGCAGGCCATTGAGATTTTCCCGCTCAATGGAGATTCCTGGCACGGCAAGGGCGAAGCCTTGCAGGCCCTGGGCAAGAGAATCGAGGGCGACTGGGCCTTCCAGATGGCTGAGAAGCTGGGGTACAGGGAGTGACCCCGGCTGATTTTTTAAAATTTTTTGGCTGCAAAATCGATGAAGGTTAGACGGTTGATGGAGAGTGGGTGAGATGAAACGAAGAAAACCATGGATGGAGAAGGATCAATCCAAATTAATAGCAGTGCCCAAGCTTGCTTTCGCTCTCATTGCGCTGCTCATGCCGTGCACTTGTGCGCTTTCACTGGAGAGTGCCGGAGATTGGTACGATCAGGGCCAGATGCTATATAAAAACGGGTCCTACCAGGAAGCACTAAGCGCCTACGACGAGGGCCTGAAGACGGACCAGCAGAATGCCTCTGCCTGGCACTATCGGGGATTGGCCCTGGCTGGTATGGGCCACGGAGCGGAGGCCAACCAGTCAATTCAAAAGGCCATGGAGCTCCTCGACCATAGGATCCAGGAGGACCCGAAAGACATTGAAGCCTTATGGCTGAAGGCAGAGGGCATTGATCTCTGGGGAGGAGTGAGGAGGCTCTTGAAGCCTACAACATAATAGCTGATCTGAACTCGTCCCATGCCCTTGATGCCTGGATAAGGGAGTCTGACATTCTAGCGGCTCTTGGCAGGTACAACCAATCTGCGCAGGTTTTCAGTAGGGCCATGTTCTTAATACCTGCCAACAAATTCCAGTCGTTTAACGAGTTACAGCGACAGAGTGGCAACGCCTTCCTGTTCACAAAGTCCTGGATCATTGACGGCCAAGTTCACAGAGTCTCCACAGGATTGTACAACTTGTCCTCGAAGTCCTTTGAGACGATCGAACAGATCAACTCCGACTTCGTGGCAGCCTTCCAGCTCAAAGACAGGGCAGCCGATCCGGGAAGACACGGTGGCTCCTATATGTCGTCGAGCCTCAACTGGGATATATACGATTTCGATACACCCAAGATGCTGGCTCCGGTCATGCCTCCCTTCCTGACCATAGCCAGAATCAATCCCAGGGGAGATGAGTTCATCGAAGTCCCCAACGACCTTAGGGAGGTCATAAGTCTCCGGAACTGGAGCCTGAAGGTCGAAGGCTCAAATATAATGTTGCCTGAGCATTCCCTTTTGCCAGGAAAAGCGGTCAGAATTCACCTGGGAAGCGGCAAAGGAAATGAGACCGACCTTTTCCTGAACAGCACTCTGGAGCTGAACGATACTGCGGGAAGCATCTCCCTGATAAACAGCTCGGGAGAGGAAGTACTTTCACTGGACTACTGGACCAAGCTGGATGGCTCTATTGGCAGCTCAATCACGGCCAAAGGAAATTTCGAGTATCCTGGGCCCGATGCAGTGAATAGAGAGCTGCTACAGGAGAACACGCCCTCCTCCTGGATTGAAAAGGGCTTGCAGCTCTATAAAAGCGAGTCCTACGAGGAGGCTGCGGCTGCCTTCGACAGGGCAATTGAGCTGGAACCGGAGAACCTGGACGCCAGGCTCTACAAGAGCGTGGCCATGACGAAGCTGGGCATGATGATCAGCGGGGGCGGCATGAACCTTGGCGCTGAAGATCGAGAGGCATCCCTCTTGGCTGCCTTCGGCGAAGCTATGGCAGCGAACGACAGGGCCGTGGAGATCGCTCCGGAGAATGCCACAGTCTGGATTTACAAAGCTGGCAACATGGACCAGATGGGCTCTTTCACCATTAACCTGAGCCTTTTGAACGAGTCCCTGAAGGCTTACGACCTTGCTTTGGAGCTTGACCCTAACAACGCCGACGCCTGGCATGGCAAGGGCGTCGCCCTGGTTCACCTCAGCCAGTATCTGTGGGATACAAGCAGGTACGAAGAGGCTCTTCGGTACTATGACAGGGCCCTGGAGTTAGATCCCCATACAGAAGGTGCACTTCAGAACAGGGCAGGCTTACTCGCCGAGCTGGGAAGGCAGAACGAATCTGCTGAGGCTTACGCTCAAGTGATCGAGGCCGCCAACACCTCCGCAGAGCAGGCCAGCGCCTGGCACTCCAAGGGCGACGCACTCATGAGTCAGGGAGAGTACAGAGAGGCAGTCGATGCCTATAATAGTGCAGCAGAGATCGATCCCAAAGACCGCTGGACCTGGATGATGATGGCCTTTGCCACAGATCAGATCGGCTGGTACAACAGGTCCCTGGAGGCTTATGATGCAGTCCTCGCCCTGGATGCCGACAGTTCCTCAGCTATGTATGGAAAGGCAGATGCACTTTATAGACTGCGCAGATTCAACGAGTCGCTGCAGGCTTTTGATGCGGCACTAAAGGCCAATCCCGAGAGAAGTTCGAGCTGGAAGGGCAAGGGAGATGCGCTCAAAGCCCTGAACAGGACCGACGAGGCTGAGTCAGCTTACGAGATGGCTCTAAACCTGAGCGAGACCGCCATCAGGATCGATGCAAAAGGCAGCGATCCATGGATCGAAAAGGGCGAGGCCCTTCGAGGCCTCGGACGCTTTGATGAGGCGCTTTTGGCTTACGAGCATCGAGATGGACACGACCTTCCCACGGCTCTGGTACTGCAAGGGGCTGGCCCTGTGGGCTCTGGGCCGCGGCTCTGAAGCTGAAGCGTCCTTAGCCAGAGCTACAGAGATGGGGTATGAGGTAAAGCTGCCCGTGGCAAAAGACGCTGGAAGCGGTCCGGTCGTTACCACCAGGACCGAGATTGCGCCGGAGAGGTAGCTTGAGGGGTATATGGCCAATCCAATCATTTTGCGGAATTTCATGACTGCGGAAGCGATCGAGGCAGATAAAAGAGGTGGTAGTATGAAAAGACAAAAACAATTAGTGTCTGAAAAGCTATCGAAGGCGATAGTAGGAGCAGAGTTCGCTCTCGCCCTGCTGGCTCTGGTAGCGCTGTGCGTCTGTGCTGCAGCCCAGGAGAACACGGCAGAAGGCTGGTACAAGAAAGGGCTGGAGCTAGAGCTGAGCGACTCCCGAGAAGAGGCAGTGCAGGCCTACGATAAGGCCATACAGCTCGACCCTCAAAATCCAAAGTACTGGAACAACAAGGCATTTAACTTGTGGCTCCTGCATCGGAATCA
>JBATEC010000128.1:0-3300 GCA_049663825.1 Methanothrix sp.
CTCCAACAGCTTTTATCTCTTCGTCGCCTATAATCGGCTTGGCTATGGGAATAAAATCTCTCATCAAGTTCTCCTCAAAGCTGTGATTCTCATCATTTTCGTTCTATGCTCATCCTTTGCCTTGAAAAGGTTTGTTATATTCAGTCTCTCTTGGACGGGACCTGGCCCTTGTGGATAGCAGCCGGCAGTCCCCTGAATTCTGACTGGATGACCGTGCCTGGGTAAATAGATGTATTGATCCCGGTCATGACATCGTCTCCCATGATCACGCCCAGTTTGCGCCTGCCGCTATCGACTCTCTCCCCTTTGATGTACGATTTTATGTGGCCCTTGTCATGGCGCAAATTGGAGCATATGGTTCCTGCCCCGAAGTTGCACCTCTCTCCGATAATGCTGTCTCCAACGTAGGAGAGATGCCCGATCTTGCTGCCGCTCATGATGGCGCTGTTTTTGACCTCGACTGCGTTTCCTATCCGGACGTTGTTGCCCAGGCAGGTCGTGGGCCGGATGTAGCAGTTGGGTCCAATGTCACAATCCTCTCCTATTATTACCGGGCCAACGATGTAGGCTCCAGAGCGCACGATGCTGCCACGGCCCACTGTTACATTGCCCAACAGGATCGCACCTGACTGCACCTCGCCTAAGATGCAGGGCTTTATGTCCGGGAGCATGACTTCGTTGGCGGCCAGAATATCCCAGGGCCTGCCGATCTCCAGCCAGCTCTTGAGAGTGACGATCCTGATCTTCTCCTGGGGAGCGAGCCGGTTCAGGCCGTCTGTCAGCTCAAACTCACCCCGTTCTGATAACGGCGCAGATCGCATCGCTTTGAAGATGCTTCTCTCCAGAAGGTAGATGCCGGCATTGGCCATGTTGGTGGGCGGATTGGCACTTTTCTCCACGACTGATTTGAATATGTCTCCTTCCGCCAGAAAGACGCCGTACCTTTTGGGGTCATCGACCTTTATGGCTGAGACGGCAACGCCGCCGCGAGCCATCTCTCGCAGGGACGCCTCATCCGGCAGCACATCTCCGTTTAAAACAAGGAAGCGATCCTCCGCCTGGCTCTCGGCAGCCATCAGGGCGTGGCCGGTGCCCAGCTGCTCTGCCTGCTCTGCGTAGTCTATCTTCACGCCTAGAAGGCTGCCGTCACCGAAGTATGAGCGCACGCTTTCGGCCCCGTATCCTACTACCAGCACGAAACGATCCGTGCCTGCGCCGTGAGCCCGTTGGATGATATGCTCCAGCAGAGGCTTGCCGGCTACGGGCAGCATCACCTTGGGCATCTTCGTCGTCAAGGGACGCATGCGGCTTCCCTCGCCTGCGGCTAAAACTATGGCTTGCATTGTGATTCCCTTGGGCGGAGGGAGATAAAGGCATAAAAATGCTTTGTAAAGAAAGCGAAAATGCTTTAGAGTTGTACATAACAGGTACGTGCATGTTGGATGAGTTCATCCGTTATTCCGCCCTGCAGCGCGATCAAGTTCCTCTGGCATCTCTTTTAATTTACCTCAAGCGAAAAGGTGGCTTTGTCCAGCTCAATCAGATCTGGCGGGAGCTGGGGCCAGCTGGCGGCGGACCCTTCTGGAACCAGACCACTCTCATGAACAAGCTGGACAAGCTGGAGCGCCTGGGGATCATCTCCATGGAGCGCCGAATACTGCCCTCGCCCCGCGATGAGGCCAAGAAGAAGACCAACACCTTCTACCGGATCAGTCCCGAAACGCCCCTTTATCCTTACATCTTCGGCATGCTCAAGATCTACCGGGAGGAGCCGGACAAATATTCTTCGGAGCTGGTGGAAAAGCCTCTTGATCATCTTAGCGACCTGGCCGGCCGGTGTGCGTCCGGCGACCCGCTGGTGGGCCGGGAGCTGGATGTGGCCATGGAGCTGATAAGCGAGGTCTTCTCCGTGGGAGAGGACGAGGTGAAGAGGATGATCAAGGAGAGGATGGCAAGAAGGGGCATGATCAGGGAATTTCGTAAGGATTTGACGGAAAATGCCCCCGAAGAATCAAAATTTAAGCTTAAGAGGGCTGGAGCCAAGAAATCCTCGAAGACCTCAAAAAAGAGGGAAAATAAAAAACCCCAGCCCGAAGAAGTGGACGCAGAGTAGCTAGATCCATCCTCTCTTCTTTCGATAAAGCCTGAGCATCTCCTCCAACGTCTCAGGTGTCACCACTCCCGCAGAGGAGACAGTCTCGTAGAACCTTTGGGGAATGCGGGCGCGGGAGAGGTCGAATCCTTCCTGCACCTTGAATTTGTACTTCTCCTCAAAGATGCTTTTGCCCAGCTCTTGCAGATCATCACGGCTCTTGACGATGCCCACCGCTCCCAAAGAGTCGATGATATTCTCCTCGGTGTAAACTCCGCGGGCAAACAAGCAGCCCACCAGGGAGTTGAAGACGCCGCGGGAATTGTCCTCTTTGATGATCTCATCGACCATCATCTCTGCGTCCATGGTTTTTTTGATCGCTTTCTGGTCGACGGCATATCCGGCATTGTCCAGATGAGAATGGCGCACGCCCACCAGCTGGCCCACGATGGAGGCAGGACCGGTATGGTAGCCGGAAACCTCGTTTCCTCCTAGCGTCATGGCATACTCCATGCCGCCGTACTTTTTAGCGGCATAGTCTACCCCGCGAGCCAGAGCCCCATAAAATTCATTGGGCGCTCTGACGATATTCTCTAAGGCCCGTGTGTAGCCATCCACGTCGTTCCACCGCAGCGTGACATCCAGGGTCTCTTTGTTCGTGATCAGCCCCTTTTCCAGAGCCTCGGTTGCCCAGGAGAGGACCCCTCCCGCCGACATGACATCCAGGCCCAGCCTCTCGCAGACATCGATCAGTTGCAGGACACCCTCGGCCGAGCCCACGCCCAGGTTCGAGCCCAGGGAATAGATGGGCTCGTAATCGTAGGAGACCTTTCTTACCTCGAATTCATGATGCTTGGAAAAGGCTGTCTTCAGAGCGGCGATATGCACACAGCCGATGGGGCATCCGGCGCATGAGAGCCTGCGAAAGAGCCGGTTATTCGCGAAATACTCGCCACTGATCTTTTCGCCTTCCGGAAAGCTGGAGAGAAGGAAGTTCTTGGTAGGCAGCCCCTTAAGCCAGTTGAGAACGTTAATGTTCACTGAAGTTCCGATATCATGGTACTTCTCCATGACATCCGTCTGCACTGTGGTTTTATAGAGCCGATTGTAGATCTCTTTGTAGCGCTTGACATCCGGAACATCAATCGTCTCTGTTCCTGAGATCACCATGGCTTTTAGTTTCTTAGAGCCGAAAACGGCGCCAAGGC
>JBATEC010000129.1:0-24823 GCA_049663825.1 Methanothrix sp.
CCGTACTGGATGAGTATTGCACTGGCAACTACGGCCCGCATATCGAGGATACGCTGCTGGGAGGCACAAACGACATCGCGGAATTTGCCGGCAGCAAAGAGAGCGGCCGCACGGTGATCGAGCTAAAGAGAAAGCTGGACACAGGCGACAAGTTCGACAAGGCTTTCTCGCCCGGCCAGGCGATCTCCATAATCTGGGCGCTATCCGACAACCCCGATATCGGCCTCAAACACAATGTGGCCTTTGGCGAGGGGATCATGACCCTAACAGACGAGCAGACCATGACGCTTGGGGCCGCGGCACTCAGCTCGCGCGAGAAAGAAGGATTGCTCTTCATTCGGGAGGAAGAGAAGACGGCCCGCGACCTGTACACTTCCCTTTATGAGAAAGACAAACTCCCCATCTTCAGGGAATTGGCGAGATCGGAGCAAAGCCACATGAACCAGGCAAAAGCGATCATAGACAAATACGGGCTTACCATTCCAGGAAAAGACGAGCGGGGAGTATTCCAGAATCAGACCTTGCAGAAGATTCACGATGAGCTCCTGGCAAAAGGACTGTCGTCCGACCAGGATGCTCTAAAGGTGGCGGCCACCTTCGAGGAGATTAGCATCATGGACCTGGAAAAGGAGCTGGATGCTACGCATGCTGAAGATGTCAACGCTATGTACCAGGGATTGCTGGCAGGATCCCGAAAGCATCTGCGTTCCTACGTCACCGA
This sequence comes from Methanothrix sp., assembly GCA_049663825.1. Lineage (GTDB taxonomy): Archaea > Halobacteriota > Methanosarcinia > Methanotrichales > Methanotrichaceae > Methanothrix. The sequence continues at coordinate 722 of JBATEC010000129.1, forward strand.
CCTTAAAGATCGGGGAATTCAGTATAATCCACAGCTGCTTGAAAGAGATGAGTTCGAGAAGATAGTCAGAGTTGAGTAGACCTACATGATGGCATGCCAGGCAATTCACAGCAGTTCTTCCAGGATATTCCACATCTCTGATATGGCCAGAGCTACCGGCCCGCCAACCTCTGTCACAGCCAGGCCCGCTACCATGGCTTCTACCACTGATGAATGGAAAGGCAGCCTTCCGGCGACTGTAATGGCTCGCTCCCGGCAGAGGTCCTCGATGCACCCGGACCCCTCTGGATTGAGGTCGTACTTGTTTATGCAGACGGCAGTTTTGATGCCGAAGTGACCTGCCACGTCCAGGATTCTGTCCAGGTCGTGCTCGCCGGTGATGGTGGGCTCGGTGACCACCAAGGCCAGGTCGGCTCCGGTAAGTGAGGCAATCACCGGGCAGCCGATGCCGGGAGAGCCGTCTATCAGTATCAGATCCAGCTTGCGCATAGCGGCCAAGTCGCGAGCCATCTCCCTCACCATGGCCACCAGTTTTCCGGAAGCTTCCTCCCCTGGGAACAGCTCGGCATGCACCAGAGGGCCGAATCTGGTATCGGATAGATAGGCATAACCTGCGAGACTCTCTCTCATCTCCACGGCTTCAGATGGACAGGCCAGTTTGCAGACGCCGCAGCCCTCGCAGAGGGCAAAATTGACCTGAAAATCGCGGATGGCCGCGAATCGGCAGGCATCCTGGCAGGAGCCGCATTGGGTGCATTTCTCGCTATCGATGAACGCCCTCTTAATGCCGAAGAACTCGCGACGCTCCATGACCGTTGGCTGGAGGATGAGGTGCAGATCGGGTGCGTCCACATCGCAGTCGGCAAAAACAGCCCGGCCACGGGCTTTTGCTGCCAGAGAGGCCACGATTGAGGTCTTTCCCGTGCCTCCTTTGCCGCTCACAACAGCGATCTGCCTCATGATATCATCTCCTCGATTTCCAGGACCAGGCTGGCAAGTTTTGCTTTCCACTCCGGCATTTTCTCGACAAATATCTCCCCTCGAGAGTAAAGTTCAGCAATATTCCTATCCAGAGGAATTTCCATAAGCAGGGGTATGTTTCTCGTCACCAGGTACTCGTAGACCTTTCGGTCTCCCATGCCGCTTTTGTTGACCAGGACGGCGCGTGGGATATTCATCTTCTCCAGCACCTTCAGGGCGATGTCCAGATCGTAGAGGCCGAAGGGCGTGGGCTCAGTGACCAGAAGGCAAAAGTCGGTGCCGCGCACGGACTCTACCAGAGAGCAGGAGGTGCCGGGCGGACAGTCCACGATAACATTCTCGTCTCCAGCCCTTTCCTTTACGGCCTTAATGAGCGGAGTCGTCCGCGCCTCGCCCAAAGCCAGCTCCCCCCAGATGATCTCCACGCCGCCGGATCGGGCCCGAAATATCTCTCCCACGGAGCGGGAGGTTTCGCTGACTGCGTTCTCAGGGCAGATGATCGTGCATGCGCCGCAGCCATGACAGAGTTCTGGGAAGATCAAAACTGTCTGGGGGAGCACGGCCAGAGCGTGATAGGCGCAAACTTCAGAGCATTTGCCGCAACGGGTGCACAACGCCACATCGATGACCGGAACTGGGACATGGCATTCTTTTCGATCTATTAGGGCTCTATCGGGGAAGAAAAGGAAGGAATTGGGCTCCTCGACGTCGCAATCGGCGATTGTGACCGATGTCCCGGGCGAGGCCAGGGAAGCGGCCAGGGACGTGGCGACTAATGTCTTGCCCGTGCCGCCCTTGCCGCTAGCTATGGAAATCTTCAATTCATTACCTCCTAAGAATAGCCGGACAGAAGAGCCGACTCATATATGTCCTGTCTTTGTACTTAAAAAAAGGTTTAGCTTTATACTGCCTGAGCTAACACATCCACAACGACCACGTTGCTCGGCTGGTTGTTTACCACAAAGTAGAGCATATGTCTTCCAACCTGTTCGGCATTGAAGTTCATGGTGTTATAGCCTTGATTGAACTGATATGTCTTGTACTTCGGATTGGTTGTGTCGGTTTGGATCGTTTCATAGAAGCCTGCTGGTCCTTCAACTGGTGAGTAGGCTATCAGTTGCAGCCAGGTCCCAACTGGGCTTACCACATACTGTGTCCAGTTTGTTGCTCCCTGAATCCAGAGGTCGTTGGTCTTGGATGGCACTACGGCTGCGTACTGGGAGTATGGCAATCCTACGCCTGCACCGTAATAAACACTGGAAGGTGCTTTCTGCGTTATATCGAACTTGGTTGGATTGCTTATTATCCCACCCACTACCGGCGTGCCTGTGGTTGTATAATACTCTCTGTAGGGCGAGAACGTGGTGTAGGGAACCGCCTGCTTATAAAAGGTGAGATCTGCGCTGTACCAGGGAAAATTAGAGACTGGCACATCGAGCCACTGCAACATGCCGGCGATCCCTGGGTCCATCATAGAACGGTCATGACTTCTAACGTATCCACCTTCCAGCCAGTCTGTCGGATACTTATTGCCCATGTTGGGACTAAGATAATCTCCACCAGATCCCATTACGCTGCCACTGCCACTGGAGCTTTTAACATATCCGCCTTCCAGATAGTCCTGTCCGCATGCGATGCCAATCAGCAGGCACGTTGCGAGTGCCGCCATATACAGGAAAATTTTGCTATATTTCATTTTTAACACCTTCTATTGCCTAAACCAGCTTTTTATACTTTCTAGACATAGAATGAACCTAATTCATCTGATGCTGCGTGAAGGGAGTCTGTGGGAATGTCTCGATTGGTGTGGAAGGCGTCCAGCCATCTTTTAAAAAGGCGGCAATGGAAGGCGTGGTCAGTAGAGAGGTTTCAGCAGGTTCTGGCGCAGACGCGGTTTCTGACGTCTGGTTTGCTGCCGGATCAATGCTTACCTCTGCGTTTCCTGGCTCTGCCAGGGCTAACACATCCACGATGACCACATTGCTGGGCTGGTTGTTTACCACAAAGTAGAGCATATGCCTTCCAACCTCGTCGGCTTTGAAGTTCATGGTGTTATAGCCTTGATTGAACTGATATGTCTTGTACTTCGGATTGATTGTGTCGGTTTGGATCGTCTCATAGAAGCCTGCGGGTCCTTCAACTGGTGCGTAGGCTATCAGTTGCAGCCAGGTCCCAACTGGGCTTACCACATATTGTGTCCAGTTTGTTGCTCCCTGAATCCAGAGGTCGGTGGTCTCGGACGGCACTACGGATGCGTACTGGTTGAATGGCAACCCCACACCGGCACCGTAGAACACACTGGAAGGTGTTTTATTCGTTATATCGAACTTAGTAGGATTGCTTATTATCCCACCCACGACAGGCGTTCCGGTGGTTGCATAATACCCTGTGAAGGGCGAGAACGTGGTGTCGGGAACCGCCTGCTTATAAAATGTAAGATCTGAGCTGTACCAAGGTAAGCTGGAGACTGGCGCATCAAGCCACTGCAACATGCCGGCTATCCCCGGATCCATCATGGAACGGTCAGAACTGCTAACATATCCGCCTTCCAGATAGTCTTCTCCCCATGCAATGCCTATTAACAAGCACGCAGAGAGAGCAGCCATATAAAGCAAAATTTTACCGTATTTCAATTTTAACACCTACTATTGCCTAAACCAGCTTCTTAATCTAGCTATAATAGGATGCCAATGGATAAAAAGCTTTTGGAACCAAAATATTAAAGTATCATATGTTAAGCGCATATGAATTCAATAATTATTTGATCCCTTGCGACTAATGCTTATGGTCTTTGCAGGCATTGTCCAGGTCTGCGCGGCTCAGCATCTCCGCCCGCCAGTCATCGATGGCATCTTTGACGGTGCCGACAGCACCCAAGAATACTTCAACGCCACCCTGGTTGAACATTGCGACCGCTTTGGGCCCCAGGCCGCCTACAATCATAACCTTCACGCCTTCTGCGAAGATGGTCTCTGTGGGCAGGCCCTTTCCGCCCATATGCTCGCTAACATTGGGCAGGATCCTGATATCTCCGCTATCCAGATCTATCACGGTGAATGTTGGAGCCCGGCCGAAGTGCTGGCAGATGGCCTCCGGCATGCCCCCCTCGCCCATGGTGGGAATGCATATCTTCATTGTCCCTGACCTCCTCTTCCCGCGCCCTGACCACTGCCACCACCTGATCCGCTTCCAGCTCCCTGGCCGCCGCCTCTTCCTGCACCAGGTCCTCTACCACCACCGCCTCTTCCTCTGCCCTGGCCCATACTCTGACCACTGCCGGCATGGCCCGATACAGTGGGACCGGCGACTTTCGTAAGTTCTCCCCGCTTGAATTTTTCCACGACATCTCTAACGCTTCCAGTTCCCTGGTGCAAGTAGACATCGATACTGGCGGCTGAGAGAGTCTGCATGGCGTTGGGGCCGATGTTTCCTGTAATCAGAGCTGTGGCTCCTTGCCTGGCCACTTCCTGCGCAGCCTGTATCCCTGCGCCGCTGGTTGCCATAACATCAGAGTTGGCAATAGAAGTCTCGCTCATGCTGTCCAGGTCAACTATCACGAAAAAGGGGCACCGCCCAAATCTGGGATCCATGGGAGCATCAAGGCCCGAGGCTCCTGCTGTAACACATACCTTCATTAAAACCTCACTAAATCTATTTTCATAATTGCTCAGACTACAATTATGCATCTATGCGACTTAGTATTTAAAGAGTTCGTATGGTTAAAAATGACACGGCATAGCAATCACATAGCCCGGTCCCTTACCAGTGAGACTCTCGAATGAGCACGCGCATGCTGGCAACGAGAACTTCCCATCCATCTTTGGCGATTACAAGGGCGATAATAGCAGCCAGGATTCTGCCCGGAGGAAAAGCAACGCTCTGGGCATCCGGATGCTTCTTTGCGCCCTATGCGCTAAGGCTCTTGGCCGCTCTCCTGCACACACCCAAATAACCACGCTGGAAAAAAATATTATGAGCCTTGGATTATGGCATTATACTCTTCTGAAGAGAGGTACTCGGGGCGGTATTCAGCTCCTTGCCTTTGCAGGTTATTGACAAAGGCCCGCAGATGGTTCTCCGAGCCCTTTTTTAAATTGGCATAAATCAGCAATATATCCGCCTTATCAGTTTGATCCATGCGCTCCTCCAGGTCGAGAATGTCTATCTCCTCAATGGCCGCCCCGACCTGAAGAGCATCCTTTGGGGAAGCCATTCCCCGGTTCACCAGATCATCATAGAGCGTCTGCAGCGTTTCATTGGAAAACTCGCCTGCTCCTTTTGTGGGATCGGGCAGAGAGTACCTGGTAAGAAGCGTCTTGACGGCCGCTTCATGAGTCCTTTCCGCCTTGCCGATGTTGTCAAAGACGCGCAGGTTCCACATCTCATTGAGGGCCAGATAGACATCTCCGGCCAGCTTCTCCTCCTCGGCCATATAGAGCAGGCCCTCTCTCTCCAGAGCAGTCAGTTCTCCGATAGGCCCTTTCGCCAGGGCCAGGCCGAGAGCACCGTCATTCAGCTCGCTGGTATAGTTATCCGATACTATAAGCAAATTCGGATCTGTTGCATGGGCGGTGCTTAAGAATACCGCCAGCAACATAAAGAGGCTGATCGTCGTAATTTTTTTCATCATCTATCACCATATCAATAGCTCAGATCTAAATAGTAATATTGCAGAAAGTTATTTAAATATATTTATAGGACAACTTAGAAATACGGCCTTTGCATAGAGAAATTATTATGTGTCCCTGCCGAGGAAGAAGGAGAGGAAGACGCTGGATCTCAGAAGTTCCTGCCGTTCGGTGCTTTATGCCGGAGGGCTGCCCAAGGATTGAAGCAGTTTCCATAACTTTAGAGGAGCTAGAGACTGTGCGGCTGGTAGATCTGCTAGACCTGGACCAAGAGGAGGCAGCATTTTATATGGGCATCTCCAGGAAAGCCTTTTGGAACGATCTGATGAATGCCAGAAAGAAGATCGCAGCCGCCCTAGTCTATGGAATGGGGCTGAGGATCGAAGGAGGAAGCTACGTTCTGAGAGGAGGAGAAGGCTCGAAAGACACGGCAGAGCAGGCACGCCAGCAGGAATCGGAGCTAATGGAAAGGGAGCTATTGCACCTTAAATCCCGTCTGGATTATCTCAGCGGCAAAGTTGCCGCAATTAACCGGTTGAAGAAGGGTGATTTTGAGGCAAAGGCAAAATCAAAAGAGAACCCATGAATAATAAGCTCGTAAGCTATCTGCAGGCTTGCGCTCCAAAAGAACACACTGTTTTAGATCTACGCTATTTTCGAAATCAAGCCGCTAAAAAAAAGAAAAGTGGTAGGCTTTTGGCCTACACTGCGGGCATGACCAGGGATCTTTCGCCTGCAGCACGGAACTCGCGGGCGCCACCCTTGCCGAAGCAAGCGCGGACATCTGCCCAGTCGAATACCATGCCGGGGTTGGCGAAGCAGACCTTGATCAAGGGGTTGCATGCGAAAGCATCCATGCGGCCGGCGTGTGCGGCGCTGGAGATGCCTGCGTACTCGCCCTGGTGACCTACGTTCATTGCGTAGTTGGGGTAGTTAGCTCCCCTCAGCTCGAGTGGTGCGCCCTCGTCGGACTGGTAGGAGAATACGTTGGTTGGACCGCATTGATCCTGCAGGTCGTAGCCGAAGAAGCCCAAGCGTCCCCAGCCTTCCTTGTGCAGGAGCATAGACAGGTACCAGCCGGCAAGGCCTACCTGGCTGTGGCCAGAGGCGATGGCGGATGTGATACCGGATGCGGCTGCCAGAACGGATGCCCTCTGAGATCCACCGAAGTGATCCTCGAGAACTGTCGGGAACAACTCGTACTGCTCCATGCCGTAGGCGTTGACCTCAGTGGCCAGCTCCTTGGCAAGATCCAGAGTCTTGGGTGCCTTGGCGAATCCTCCGAACTTATCGGCGGCAAAGTCGACGCCGTAGTAGCAGAAGTCGTCCAGGATATCGTTGGTGTAAGCTGCAGTGGCGTACTGGGTGAATCCGACACCGCCGGACATGTAGCTTCCCAGCCAGATCTGGTCGTAGAGCGCAGCGCCAGCGGCGACTACGTTCAGGGAGACCTTCACTGGATCGGCTGCGGCCACACGGGAAGTCTGGACCATATCGGCCAGGAAGCCGAAGGACAGACCGCCGGGGTTGTTGGGTCCGCGTGCGCGGCGCGCTGGCAGCATCTCGGACATCTGTAGAACGGCAGCGTGCTTGGCGGCGTAGGCCAGATCAGCCACAGCGGCCTCACCGGCGCACATGTTGTAGGCGTCGATGAAGGTCATACACAGCTGCATGGCGCTCCACCTGGAGGTGGTGCCGCCGTCGCAGGACCTGACGACGATGGTTGGAACATGGATGGCCTGCCAGCTAGTCTTGCCGATAGCGGCCTTGAGGGCCTCGGCCTGCTCGGCTGGGAACATCTTGTTGATGTCGATCAGGTACTGGTCATCAATCTCGTCAGCCAGGGCATCGTCGCCGGTGAAAACGCGAACGTTGCAGTCATCTACGAGGCCGGGGTGAGTCTCTACCATGTGCTCCTGAACCACGGCTGCGCCGGGCATGGCGTGGTTGAGGATCTCGAGGTAGTTGTTGATGGTCTCGGGTGTGACTTCCTTGCCGAGCCTCTTCTGCAGAACCTCGTGGGCCATGTCCAGACCTACTACAATGGTCCTCCTGACATCATCCCACATCTGCTGAATGGCTGGATTGTTGACGAAGTGCAGATCGTCGCCCTCTACAACATACTCGGTTCCGGAGAGCTTGTAGGGTACGAGCTGCCTCTGTCCCATGGGGATGCCGCCAGCGTGGACGTAGGGGTTGTAGCCGGTCATGCCGCGCTTGCCCTCTACCTTCTTGGCGTACTCCATGAACTCTCTCTTACGAGCGTTCTGCTCGGGGCCAAGTCTCTTGTACTCTACCTTCTGGCCTGCGAGGTCGAAATCCTTTCCGAACTTCTTGTTAAGAGCCTTAATGAATAGTTTTTTGGTGTGTTTAACTGCCATTTATATCACCCCATTTACTCCGGCCTGAATCCCCACTTGCTGCGCAGCTCCCACATATGGTGCAGAGCTTCGACTGCCTCGTCGTACTTCCTGGCACCGACTGCTCCGCACATGGGAACGCCGTCTGCCCTGAAGATAGTGGTTCTCTTCTTGGCCTCGGCCTCGGTCATGGGCTTGCCCAGGTTGACCTTCTTATCCAAGGGAATACCGACCTGATCCTTGACTGCATAGACGTTTCCGTCCTTGCCCATCTCGGTCCTGGCCAGCATATCGAACTGCATGCCGTTCTCTTCCAGCCTCAAGGAGTGGCCGTGCACAGTGCAGCCCCTCATGGAACAGAGGGCGACATCGGTCATCTCGCTATCGTACTGGGTCTTGGTGTAGGCCTCGATATCCCTCTCCCTGGCCTCGATGATCTGTCTGCCGGACAGGGTGCCTGGGTCGCAGCCCTTACAGTTGATGGCTCCCCAATATGATCTCCAGTATGGAGTAGAGGGGGCGAAATACATAGAATCGGTCCACTGGGAGTACCTTACACGGTCGCCAGCGGCTGCACCAGCGGTGGGTGCAACGATCTGCCTTACTGGGCAGTCGGGCTCGCCCATCTCTTTGAGGGGTGGGTGAGTGCTTGAGTAATCGGCGCCGGGTGCCCTGTGGCCCATGATCGCCGTGACATCTGCCTCAGGAATATCTCTGAGCTTCTCGAGGTTGCCGGACATGTGCTTCCTTCTGTTGATGCCAACAGAGGTGCTTCCGGGATAGAATTGTGGTTTGTATGCCATATTTTATCTCTCCTCATCGTGAATAGTCACTTTTTCTTCAGACAATATGGCCATCCGATCATTCTTGGCCCTTGGATCGATCAGTCCCAGGATGCGTGTGTCTTCCACCTTGCCAAACTTGGCATAGTCCGTTATGGTTTGCCGGGTGTGGAAGAACTTGCCACGCCTGATCTGGAAGGATATGGGCAGCGCTCGCTCACACGCCGCTTTCAGCCCGTCGAAGTATTTTGCGCTCTCCAGTTCGAGCCTGATCCTCCCAACTTTGACGCATAGCTCAAATGCCTGCCCGCCCACCTCGATAAGAAGGTCTCTATTCTCTTCGATAGGGGCACCCCTGCCGGGGCCGTAGGGCACGCTTCTAGGAAGATTGGGGCCATGGATCATTATCCTGATGAGGCCACCATTCCCATAGATCTCGTTTAGCAGCCTTTGAGCCGATGCCGGCATAAGGAACCTGCTAGGGACTATTTCTACCTGTATCGATTCCGTGTCTGATTCTGTGACCATTTCTTCCGCCTTTACACAGCCTCCGCAACCGATACGATCGGCTCACGGAATTCCTTGATCTCGCCGTATATGGCACCGACCAGTCCAGATGTCATCTCAGGTGTGAACATCTGGGTACCGGCATCCAGTGCTACTGCTGCAGCAACGCAGGGTATGGCAAATCCTCTGGAGTGCCTGGTTACCACGTGGTTGCCGTTGAATACACCGGGGCCGCCGCCGCCGTAGATAGAGTGGCTGAAGAACGAGAATCCGACAGCAGTTCCCATTACCCTGCCGAAGTCGCATCCGGGCAGAGCGGTTTCCTTCTCAAGGATATCGTTGAAGTACAGCAGTGTCGAGGACACAGCCTGAGCGCCCCTCAGGGAGCCGCAGTTAACCATGGTGGCAGCCAGTACGCCAGCAGCGGTGTAGGCGTTCCACTTGGATACATCATTGGCCTCGTAGAGTACATAGCCGGAGGGCAGCTTCTTGCCGGCCTTGATGACCTTGTCTTCAAGGGCTGCAGCGACTGTGCTCTGGACTACTGTGCCGATGGTTCCGGTCTTGCCGTTAGCCTTAACGCAATTGTAGACCATGTTGTTGGCGTTCAGACCCTGGTATGCCATGCCCAGGAGCTGGTGGCGCTCGAATATGCCCATGGAATTGCCCATTTCCATCTCGCCGATCTGCTCGTAAATGGATGCGAGAGCTGCGGCGTTCATGGCGTTCCTCTTGGTGATGACGGCAAGGTGGTTGGCCATGACGTTCCTAAGAGCAAAGCCCAGACCTTCATCGTTCTGGGGGATGTTGAGAACAGATGCGACATTTCCGCCGGACATGCCTACTGTCTGCGGGTACTCGCCCCAGACAGCGGCGTGGACCATGGGGGCCTCAACCATGCCAGCCTTGAACGTCTGGATAAGTGCCTCAGTTGCTGCTGAGGCTGCTGCGGTCAATCCGACCACGAACTCGGATGCTGCATTCATCCTCGCGGTGGGGATCTGGACCATCAGCTGCTTGCCGCCGCCCAGAATCTGGACGTTGGTGTCGTCGCCGGGGGCAACCTGTATCAGCGACTTGATCTTATCAGCAAGAACGCCAGCGTTGGCAACAACATCGTATTTGAGCTCGCGTCCCTTGATTTGCCTGCGGCCTCCTGCGACCTTTCCGGTCTTAAGAGCGCCTTCGATGCCGGCCAGGTTGACGGCAACAGTTCGCTTTGTAAGAGAAATGAGTCTCTGCATGGCCGCGTTCTTGAGAGGGCTGACGGCACTCAGCTCGACGTCGCTCTTCAAAAGAACTCCGCGGTCGCTATATAGGTCTATCTTGTCAGACACGTTCTTTATCCTCCTTTACCTTTTTAGCAGCAAAAACTGCAACGACGGCGATGCCGAAGCGATGATATGAATGCCCAAGCTAAAAGGTATCATATCCAGCATCATCACAATTCGTTACAATCTCTCGCCGCGTTCTGTAATGCTTAATAGCTACTTAAAGTTTTTGCGTGAGGCACACCTCACTACTCAATTTATAAGGATCTGTAAGCCATTTAGCCATAAAATAAAGGCATTTTTTTGATATATAAAATATTATAAAATATGGTTATAATTGTGCAATTCCATTCATCAAGACCCCGATCAATCCCACTGCTTTACGGGCATAGACAGGTTTAATTCCAACCATCGCGACAATAGATTGCGACCTTAAAAAAGAAGTGGTATTATTTCACTAAATTAATTAATTGTAAGGTACTATTATAAAATTTTTAATTTGTATAACTTTGCATATGGGCACGAATTGAAGAGATATATAGAGTAGAATGGCCTACGAAACGCGATTTTTCCGAGAAGCTTGAGCTGCAAACAATCGAAATTTATCAAATAATCGTGTTGAATCCATAGAATAATTATTCGGCACTCATTTTCAGAGCAGAGATGAGATAAGATTTATTACGGAAAAACTTAAATCAACTGCCATATTTGGCTCTCTGGAATGCATCTCATAATAGCAGAGAAGCACGATGCCGCCAAGAGGATTGCTCAGATCCTGGCAGGCAGCAAGCCCAGCTCCAAGCGAGTTGCAGGCGTGGATACCTATTGCTTTGACGACAAGGTGGTCATAGGCCTTTCCGGCCACATCGTAGGTGTGGACTATCCACCTGGATACAATAACTGGCAGAAGGTAGACTGCAAGTCTCTTATCAGAGCAGAGATCGTCGTTCGTCCCATCCAGGAGAAGATCATCGCGGCTTTGAAAACTCTGGGAAAGCAGGCAGATCGCATCACCATTGCCACGGATTATGATCGCGAGGGAGAGCTGATCGGAGTTGAGGCATTAAAGATTGTACAGGAGGAAAATCCCAGCCTGCGGGCCGATCGCGTCAGATACAGCGCTATTGTCAAAGAGGAGATCCTAAAGGCCTTTAAGGACTCGGGAAAGGTGGACTTTGACCTAGCGGCCTCAGGCGAGGCCAGGCAGATCATAGATTTAGTCTGGGGCGCGGCTTTGACCAGATATATCTCCCTGACCTCCGGTCGCCTGGGCAAGGAGTTTCTCTCCGTAGGACGGGTCCAATCGCCTACACTAGCACTCATTGTCGATAGAGAGAGAGAAATCCAGTCATTCGTACCCAAGGCTTACTGGGAGATCTATGCAGATCTGGAGAAAGAGCTTCGCGTACAACATGCCAAAGGACGTATCTGGGAAAAATCCGAGGTTGACGAAATAATATCCCGGCTTGCGCCTATTGGCATAATCAAGTCCATAGAGACTAAACCGCGCATCGATAAACCGCCTGCCCCCTTTGACACCACCAGCTTCATCGGGGCTGCCAGCGGGATCGGCTTTTCCGCGGCCAACGCAATGCGTTTAGCCGAATGGCTCTACACCAATGGTTTCATCTCCTACCCCAGAACGGATAACACCGTTTATCCGCCATCCATTGACCTGGTAGCTTTAACCCGCCTTTTCCTGAAAGGCGTTTTTTCCGGCGAAGCAGAAAGGCTGCTCAAGGGGAAGATGCAGCCCACGCGCGGCAAAAGGTCCACAACAGACCATCCGCCCATTTATCCCACTGCCGTCCTGGAGAAGAGCGAGCTGAAGGAGGACCAGTGGCGGATTTATGAGCTGGTAGTGCGTCGATTCTTCGCCACCTTAGCCGAGCAGTGCGTCTGGGATGCCACCAGTCTCAAGGTGGACATTGGCCCAGAGCCCTTCCGGGCCAGCGGAGCGCGCCTGGTGGAAGCGGGCTGGAGATACTACTATCCCTACAGCAAGGCGGAGGAGCACATCCTGCCGGAGCTGAAGATTGGCGAGCGTCTGGCAGTATTAGGTCATAGCGTTGATGCTAAAGAGACGCAGCCACCGGCGCGCTACGGCCAGGGCAAGCTCATCAAGCTCATGGATGACCTGGGACTGGGAACGAAGTCCACAAGGCACGATATCATCAGCAAACTCTATGCGCGCGCTTATGTGCAGGGCAATCCCATGCGGCCCACTAATACCGCTTATGCCGTGGTGGATACGCTGCAAAAATATGCGCCCACCATTACCAAGCCGGAGATGACCCAGACTTTAGAAAAAGATATGACCCTTATCTCTGAACGAAATATCAAGGAGGACGAGGTCATTGAAGTGTCTAGGGTCATGCTCACGTCCGTCTTCGATGAGCTAACCTCAAACCAGGACAATATCGGTCAGTCGCTCAAGGATGGCCTGCGCACCGACAAGATCGTGGGCACCTGTGAGAAGTGCAAATCAGATCTCATAATCAGGCGCGGCCACCGGGGCTCTCGTTTCATCGGCTGCTCCGGCTATCCGGAATGCAGATTTACTCTGCCTCTGCCCAGGTTTGGAACGCTGATCGTGACCGACAAGCAGTGTGAGACGCATGGCATGTTTCACGTCCGCATCATCAATAAAGGAAAGAGGCCCTGGGATCTGGGATGCCCGCACTGCAACTTCCTGGAGTGGCAGGCCAAGAAGGCCCAGGAAAAGGCAGATCCTGCCAAAATAAAAGAAGAAGGGAAACCCAAGACCAAGAAAGCGGCAGGCGCTGCAAAGGCAAAGAAAAAGGCAAAGCCAATTGTTCAGGCAAAGGGCGGCGGCCTCGTGGCTCTGTCGGGAATAGGCCCCAAGACCCTGGAGAAGCTGGCCGCTGCAGGAATCAATACGGCTGCTGATTTGGCCCAGGCCAAGGCCGGCAGCCTTGCGAAGATGACGGGCATCAGTGCCAAGAAGATCATGGCCTGGCAGAAAGCTGCCGGCGCCATGAGCTAAATCCTATTAAGAGGTTGACGGAAGATCTTTTTTTTAAATGCCAGGCGAGCATTGCCTCTTCTTCAGAAAAAATTAAGGGGAAACATCTATCTACTTACAATCGTTACAATATTACTCATGCTTGCTGTTAAACGCATTCCTGTGACTGAGGCCGTGTGGGTTGAACTATCTGACCTCAAGACGGCAGGACAGACTTATTCCCAGCTCCTGGAAGAGATGATCGAAGATAGGAAAAAGGCTCGTTTTTTCCGAGATATGGAACGAATTGAGGAAGAAGGCGAATTTGTGGAGTTCCCGTGGTAGTCTACCATCTGGTCATAGGGAAGAAAGCTTTGGAGTTCATCAGCACATTGCCCTCAAAAAGCAAGAGGATAGTGATCGAAAAATGCAAAACACTTGCAGACGATCTATTCCCTGGCCAGGGTGACAATGAACTAATACATCGAAAAGGCCATAAAGACATTTATCGCTTGCATATCTCAAGATCCTACACCGCTTTTTACAAGATAAATAAAGAAGAGAAGACGGTTAAGATCCTGGAGATCACAACTATTGAGCAGGCGCATAAGATCTACGGTCGATTCTGAGAAAAATTTATCGGTGATTTTCATTCCGAAACCCCCGTTTCATGACTTACATTAATTTCTACTCGCGTATCCTCTATTAGATTGTGTCTCGCTGGGCAGAGGACCGGGCGAATATGCCCGGCACAGAGGCCAAGGCCAGGCGGTGAGATGAAAGCGCCCTGCGGGTCTTGCGGCATCTTGTCCCTGCGCCAGGGCTAAACCGCGATACACAGGCTTTTTTGGTCTTTAAGTACGTATAACCTGCAAAGATTACATCTTTATTCATCCCTCATCAGACAAGACCTAAATCACTTCTGCTATCTGACCATTCCATACGTTATGAAATGAATTTTCGACAATTGCCCGTTATCTAATTGCAGGCATCAGCGAAATCAGAAAACCGCTGTAGAATCCGCCGCGCACCATCAGGGGGGAGTGCGAGGTAGAAAGAGTATTTATAAAAATATCATCTGGTCCGTTTGCCCTTTATTATGTGTATAATCCCGTGCATATAACACACACGCCTGCCAGGTCGCCTTGCCTGAGACGTTGGTCTGAGCAGATCTCCCCGAAAGATGTATCTTCTTGAACTATTCTAAATGGATGATCATGAAGACCGCATAGGCTGCTTTGATCGTGCTGCTGGCTGTATTCGCAATGCCTGCGGTTGCAGGTGAGCCAGATTTAATCTTTTGATCTTTGTATAATTGATCCATTCAAGAGACCTTCCTGCACTGTTTTGAACGACTTTATTTTCATCCTTGAGAGCCTGGATCAATGGATCTATCGCCCTGGGATTACCGATGCTTCCAAGAGCCCATGCGGCTGCTCCCCAGATATAACTACCATTATCTTGGTCGAGCACGTCGACCAATGGCTCTACAAAATTAATGTCCCGAATGCTTCCAAGGGCAATTATTGCGTAATATTGGGTCGTTTCATCTTCAACCTTAAGATCCTGAACTAAGGAATCGATTCTGTGCACGATAAGTGATGCCTTGTAATTAGAAGGCTCAATTTTGACATTGATTGATGGATGCGGCACAACATCCCGTAAATTTATAAGATACCTGTCGATCCATCTAAACGAAGATTCTTTTGGTATTTCGTCAATTGATAGATTAAAATTGCTGATATTTTTTCCGTTCTCTGTGATCTTGAATCCAACTATCACCTCTCCACCCCAAACACAATCCAAATCCAACGGGCATCTCGAATCCTCCAAAACGCCTAATGATTGTATTTTAATTTTTCCATTTTCTAAAAATAGCGTCTGACCCTCTTCAAGCTGAAAGGGAATGCCAAATGTGCAATTGGTTGGTTTAATTGGACCATATGATCCCCCCTCTTCGCTTTGCTCATGAACTCCTGATGCCGTAACGAGCAATAAATTCATCAGCAAGATAAACCATAAGCCACTTTGATTCGCCATTTTAATCATGATAATTCACTCTCATTATCTTATATAAATCTTAGGTAATAGTATTGATATCCAGGGAGGGACTACCACCTAAGAATTGGAGGTATTTTGCCATCTGTTGATCATGTGCTTACGTTAGCTTTTTAACCATCTGCTTAATTAAGGTATATTTGTGATAGATATGCGGGATCGACGTATCTTCGGTTTATTGCTGATAACTATGTTATCAATCCCATTGGGACCGTGTCAAATGGACATCAATGGAGGCTTTGAGAAGGCTGCAGTAGATCCTGGGGCAGGATATGTAGGATTATCCGCAGACGATACTACTATTAACGGATGGTTTGTCAGCGGGAATGGCATAGACTACATTGGAGGATACTGGCAACCCTCTGAAGGAAGTCGAAGCATCGATTTAAGCGGTGGAAATGCCGGTGCAATTAGCACAACATTAAATACCGTCCCAGGGACAACCTACCGACTCTTCTTTGATATGGCAGGTAACCCCGATGGCGAACCGTATGAAAAAGTACTTCGCGTATGGACAGATGATAAGTATCAAGAGTTCACGTTCAACACGAAAGATAAGACGTATGAGAACATGGGGTGGCAGACTAAGTCATTGGAATTCATTGCCACTACCAGTGCCACGTTGCTGAAATTTGAAGGCTTGACAACTACGCCCTGGGGACCTGCGCTCGATAATGTTAGAGTAATGCCTCCCGGTGGCGACGGTCCAAATACGGACGTGAATCTAACAGGTGTTTGGAGCTGCGATGATGGCGGAATATACTACATCAGACAGCTCGAAGATATCGTTTGGTGGGATGGTGAGGAAGCATCAGACAATCCCAGCTGGGCTAATGTTGCACGCGGCACTATACGCGGCGATACAGTTACGCTGGATTATGCAGATGTGCCTGAGGGTAATTCTGATGGTTACGGCACTTTGGTCTTGGATATTATATCAAATGATGAGCTAAAAGCAAGGGAGAAGCCAGAGAGCTATGGCGGATCTCGTTGGGTACGAAGCTCCAATGAACCTCAGCCACCACCCGTTGTAACTAATCCATGGGATGATCCGTATGTTCGCCAGCTTATCGATGAATGGCTCCAACAACAAGATAAATGTGCGAAGAAAATATATCCTAGCACATATATAGATAAGTGGTGCTTACTCTGCGGAGATACAGGAAAAACCACCTTGTCGTGTGTTCACACGCCAGACCATCCGCCAGATTGGGATAACTATCACTACCTCTGGGTCCAAAATGAGTGCAAGAATTATTACCCGTATCGTGTACAGGACTATGTTAACCGGAGGCAAAGCGGCTCCAGCTTTGAGGATCTGGCAGAATGCAAAGGGTGGGACGCCGGTTGCTATTGAGGCAGAGTAGAATGGCCTTCTCCAAGCCGTGGAGCTGTGTGTAACATGCAATCCATTTCCACTCTTTTCGATAGCCATTAAACCAAAAGAAATTATTATAAGGATGCTTTCGGGCTCAAACCCCCCCCATATGTTGCGCGAAGGATTGTGGCTCTGCTATTTGCTGTCACGGATGCCGATTAATCGCAATCCTCCAATTGTAAACCCAATTTTACCAAGACTATGTGAACGGGTAGTTAGGCCAATGGGGATTTAGGCCGGTTTTGGGAGATTGTGCACAGTACTATAAACCATTAGCAATCTTGCGCGGAGAGTTTCATGGAAAGGATGGAGAGGCTACTTAAGGAGACGAGAGGCGAAGAAGGATAAGCACCTGACCTGCAGAAGGCCGCCCGCACACCCTCGGCCCGCCTGGAGACGCAAAGGCTGCAAGGTGGGTGATTGGCCCTGTCAGAGGCCGAGGCCCTCAGGCTGGATGACCTGACGGTGTGGGAGTAAGGAGATTTTGGTTAAAGAGAGCCGGAAGAGCTCCTGCACCTACCGGATGGATGGCGCCAGGACGACATGACGTGACGCCTCGGGGTGCGCCAGGAAGATAGACGCCGCGGAAGCCCGCCAGAAGGCCAGGGCGATGAAGGCCGCAGCTCTGGTGATCAAACTTTAAATATCAAGAATCGAGAGTAATATCCATGTGTGAGATTTTGGAGCGCAGGATCATAACCAACGATCTCCCTTACGATCTGGAAGAGCCTGGCGATGAGAGGGAAATCACCAGAGGGCTTATGAGACTCTCACAGCAGGCGCTATCTAAATATGTGGATAAAGAGCCTGACATTTATTGATGAAAGGAAAGATCGTCGTAGTCCCATTCCCTTTTACAGATTTGAGTTCAATTAAGCGTAGGCCTGCTCTTGTTATTCATGAAACCAAATACGACATTGTAGTTGCCTACATATCCTCAAACATGCCTTCGATCCCATCGCCGGAGGATGTCTTAATTTCACGATGCAGATCTTCTTTTGCTCTCTCAGGGCTAATATCCGATTCAGTTATAATGCTGGACAAACTCGCGACTGTGGAGAAAGCTCTTATTATACGCATTTTGGGCGAAGCGGATGAAGATCTGAAAGCAGAGATCAACCCCAAATTGGCGGCGTGTTATAGGCTCTGAGTGAGTTCTCCGGAAGATCACGAGGGGAGTGGCTGCAAGAAGAGGCGGATGCGGCCCTCAAAGCTTCAGGCTGGAAGGCCTGACCGTGCGAGTGAATTGCATTTCGCGGCTTCACGCCTTCGCGTGATACCCCTGATCTAGCACGAAGAAGCCATGATCGCCGACCTCAGGCACTATCCTGCGATGAAGAAAGAATTGCCCTTCACTCTGTACGTCCTCTGTGATCTCTGTGGTTGAAACGTCGTTATCCACTGGTTATGACCAAATGGCTACGGACTACAACCACAGAGACAAACGATCTTAAATTTTACAAGACCGATTGGCAAAGATGAGTCTGGCCAAAAACCATGATCATGCAGGCATGGGCCTGGCCGGATTTGAACCGGCGACCACTCGGTTATGAGCCGAGCGCTCTAACCGGACTGAGCTACAGGCCCAAAAGAAATGCGCCGCCAACAGGGCTCGAACCTGTGACATTCTGGTTACTGCTCCTAAGCAATTAACAGCCAGACACTCTACCAACTGAGTTATGGCGGCTCGACACCCTCCCTCGATGCACAATGATTTAAGCCTTTTGATTAGAAGGTAGATTTCATGCGCGTCCTGAAGAAGAATCTGCGAGGCGACGAGGGGGAGATAGCCCTTCTTCCCGAGTCGCTAGACGATCTATGGCATCTACAGCACTTGATTTCCCGAGGAGATCTTGTCTTTGCTCTCACGCACCGGAAGGTTCCAGCCATTGCCGACAAGGCGCGCCCGGAGAAGATGGAGAGAAAGACGGTGCGCCTGGGGGTCAAGGTGGAAGATGTCGAGTTTCATATGTATTCCAACTGGCTGCGGCTGCACGGCATTATCAAGTCGGGCATGGATGTCGGAGCATATCATACTCTGAATATAGAGGTGGGAACGGACCTGTCCATCCTCAAGTACCACTGGAGGCCGGACCTTTTGGCGCGCATAGATGAGGCGGTAGCCGAGTCACAGAGACCGCGAGTGATCATTGCGCTGGTGGAGGAGGGCGAGGCCACCATCGGAGTATTGCGCCAGTTCGGGGTGCAGACGGCTGCAGAGCTGCGCCAGGGCAGCGGCAAAGGGAGCGGCGAAGATACGCGCGCCGGATTTTTGCGGGATGTGGCACAGGCAATCGATACGACGGCAAAGGATGGCGCAGAGGTTATCCTGGCGGGACCCGGATTCACCAAAGAGGATTTAAAGAAGGTTATCGACTCCAGCCTTCCCGATTTGGCCAAAAGGATTGCCATGGATGATACATCGTCCATCGGGAGATCCGGATTTCAGGAGGTTTTGCGTCGCGGGGCGGTAAAGAGCGTGCTTGAATCCAGCCGCATCGCCCGCGAAGCATTGCTCATTGAAGATCTCTTCCGGGAGATCGCCACGGACGGCAAAGCCGCCTACGGCATAAAAGAGGTGGAAACCGCCAAGAACTACGGTGCGATTGAAAAGCTGCTGGTATTGGATGAGCTGGCCCGTAGGGGAAGGGTGGATGAGATCATGCGCGAAGTGGCCGATGCGCGGGGGAAGGTGGTTATCTTCAGCTCGGAATTTGAGCCAGGAGATAGGCTGCGCTCTTTGGGCGGCGTGGCGGCACTGCTTCGATTCAAAATTGCCTGAAAAGTTCGCGAACTTTTGGGGCACTGTAAAGGAGAGAGCAAGAAAATGACCAAGTGCGACAAATGCCCACGCTGCGGCGTTATCTATCAGAGATACTCCGGCATGCATCTATGCAGGGAGCATTTTGAAGAGGACGTGCACCGCAAGATCAGGGAATCCCTGCGCAGGACTCATCTCTTCGGCCACGGATCGCGCATCGCCCTGGGACTGGATGGGGGGAGAAAGAGCGCCACATTGGCATTTGTTCTCAGGAACCTCTTTGCTCGCCGAAGGGACATAGACCTATTGGCAGTCATCATCGATGAGGGAAAAAAAGCAAGCCTCACCTCAGACCAGGCCTGCCTTGTGGCAGAGCAATTGGGCGTTCCCTATATTGTAAAGAGCCTGCCGCATCTAGCGGATCAAAAACCGCCCCGCATGGTTCAATCTGCCAGAAAGAGGGATCTACTTATTTGCACTGCAGAGGAGAATGGAGCTGGCATTCTCGCCACCGGCGAGACCCTGGATGATGAGGCCCTGGATATCTTCATAAGCTATCTGCGGGGCGACGTAGATGCAATCGTACCGGAAGGCTCTGTGAGCGGAGAGCAAAGAGTCGCCTGGATAAAGCCGCTGCGACGTATTCCCGGAAAAGAGGTGCGGCTTTATGCCATCGGACAAGATCTCGGGTTTGCTGATGCCGGAGAATTGTCCAATACAGATGCGCTGCGCATTGCTGCAAAGAGGCTGCTTTGCGACTTTGACTGTCGGCATCCCGGCACAAATTATTCTCTGCTGCGCGGCCTGGAAAAAGGTCCGGCACAAGAAAGGGCCGGCAAGGGCAAAGCCTTTAAGTAAAGATGGGAAATAACCGGGATTAGCGCCTCGGTAGCTCAGCTGGTCCAGAGCGATTGACTTGTAATCAATAGGTCGCGTGTTCGAATCACGCTCGGGGCTTTTTCCTTACCATATATTTTTCGAAATTGTAAAAAAAAAATCACAATCTTTGGTTATTTTATTACAGAGATCAGATCAATGGGCGAAAGTGATTTGAACCTGAATTTTTCTCTCAGGCCTTCTTTACCTTCTTCATATCCAGCCTGGTTTTGCACCTGGGACAGGCTTTAGGCTTATTTACTCTCGTCTCCCATCCATAGTGGCACTTGGGACATCTCATCTTTTTCATATTAATACAGTTGTAATAAGAGTATTAATAACTTTCGATTGTATATGATTACCCTTACTACTCTGGTAAGCGCAAAGCCTATAATTGAATGAACGTGGTAAATACAGAAATTCATGAACGAGATTTTGGAGATTCTTTCTGAAAACGCCAAGACAACCCCATCCGAGATCGCGGCGCTTCTGGGAAAACCCGAGGCGGACGTAGCCCGAGAGATTAAGGAGCTGGAAGACGCTGGCGTCATAAGAAAGTACATCACTCTGATCAACTGGGAGAAGCTCGACCAGAGCTTTGTCTTCGCCGTCCTGGAGCTGAAGGTAGCGCTGCAGCGAAAGACGGGCTACGACGCCGTGGCGGAGAGAATCGCCAACTTCTCAGAGGTAGAGT
This sequence comes from Methanothrix sp., assembly GCA_049663825.1. Classification (GTDB taxonomy): domain Archaea; phylum Halobacteriota; class Methanosarcinia; order Methanotrichales; family Methanotrichaceae; genus Methanothrix. The sequence goes on from JBATEC010000129.1 coordinate 21,983, forward strand.
CGGTGCGGCTGATCTCGGGAGGTCACGACCTATCCGTCACAGTGCGGGGCAAGTCCATGAAGGACATCGCCTATTTCGTGGCGGAGAGGATCGCGCCCCTGGAAGGCGTTCAATCAACCTGCACTCACTTCATCCTCAAGAGCTACAAGGAGCACGGCGTCATCCTTACCGAAAAACCCAAGCCCCAGAGATTGGTGATATCTCCATGAAGCAGAGCCTGAAAAACGTATCCGTTCCCGCCTGGAATACCGACCAGCATTTAAACCGTATTGTCAAAGACATGCCTCCTTCTGGCATAAGAAAGTTCTTCGATCTGGTGAGCGAGATGAAGGGGGCGATCTCTCTTGGTGTAGGAGAGCCGGACTTCGTCACGCCCTGGCATGTGCGCGAGGCCTGCATCTATTCACTGGAGTCGGGAATCACCCACTACACCTCAAACAAAGGCATGCCCGAACTTAGGGAGGTCATCTGCGAGTCGGTACGCTGTGACCTGGGCCTTAATTACGATCCGGCCGAGCAGATACTGATCACCACCGGCGTCAGCGAAGCAGTTGACCTGGCATTTCGCGCCACGCTAAACCCCGGTGACGAGGCCATTTTGCCTGAGCCCTGCTATGTGGCCTACGCCCCGGACATCCTTCTGGCCGGGGGAGTGGTGAAGACAGTTCCAACCCACCTGGAGGATGAGTTCCGGCTGCAGCCTGAGGACGTTGCCGCGGCGGTTACGGACAAAACCCGCGCCCTGCTGCTCAGCTACCCCAACAATCCCACGGGAGCGATTATGACACGCTCCGATCTGGAGGATCTGGCAGACGTAGTTGTTGAGAACGATCTTCTCGTCATTTCCGATGAGGTCTATTCCAAGCTCACCTATTCCGGAAGCCACGTCAGCTTCGCACAACTGGAGGGCATGCAGGAGAGAACAGTCATCCTGAACGGCCTATCCAAGTCGCATGCCATGACCGGCTGGCGCGTGGGCTACGCGCTGGGCGATCCGGCCATAGTGGGAGCCATGACCAAGGTGCATCAGTATACCATGCTCAGCGCACCTACCATGGCCCAGGTGGCGGCAATAGAAGCCCTGCAAAAGGGCGAGGAGGAGATGCTGCACATGAAGCACGAGTATGACCTGCGCCGGCGCATGTTCGTCTCCGGCTTAAACCGCATAGGTCTGGACTGCTTCGAGCCCAGGGGAGCCTTTTACGCCTTCCCATCTGTGAAAGCCTGGGGGCTGTCCTCAGAGGAGTTCGCGGAGCGGCTCCTCAAAGAGCAGAAGGTGGCGGTGGTGCCGGGCAGCGTCTTCGGGCCGAGCGGAGAAGGGTTGCTGCGCTGCAGCTATGCCACATCTCGTGAGGAGCTGATTGAGGCACTGGACAGGATAGAGATATTCCTCTCCGGCCTATAAAATTTGATTTAGAGACGATGAAAAATGCTTAAAGCTAAATTTAAATCGGAGCAGACGGACAGGCTGGCAGGCGGGCTGGCAGCTTTTGGCCTCTCACCCAATGCCTGGACGCTGCTCTCCCTGGCCCCGGCGCTGGCGGGGATGGCGGCGCTGATGCAGCTGCAGCTGGCCTGGGGCCTGGTGCTCTTCGCACTGTCTGCCTTTCTCGACATCGTGGACGGGACTGTGGCCCGGGTGACTCACCAGGCAACGGCCAAGGGAGCCTTCCTGGACGGGGTGGTGGACAGGTATGTGGAGCTGATGCTCTACCTGGGGCTGCTCTTCTACCTGGGGAAGGGCGAGTTTCTCGGGCTGGCTTACGAGATTTGGTTTATGCTGCTCTTCTTCGGATCGCTCATGACCACCTTTGTAAGGGCTTATGCCGATCACCGGGGCATAGTGAAGGGCGAGGCGGAGCTGAAGAAGATGGGCGGACTGCTGGAGCGGTTTGAGAGGCTCATGCTGCTTTACACGGGAATGTTCCTGGGGCTTTTCAATACCCAGTGGCTGGTAGCAGTCATAGCAATAACGGTGGTGCTGGCCAATGCCACGGCGCTGCAAAGGATTTGTTTTGCGCTGAAGAGATGAAGATGAATGAAATTAAGCTTTAAATAGTAATAAAACAAATGGAATCCGATATGCTTGAGAGTTTGGAGCGCAAAAATCTAAAGCTGAATATACCCTATGACCTTGAAGAGCCAGAGGAAATCACCGAATCTCTCATGAAGCTCTCAGAGCTATCACTACATGATTTCTTGGCGAGCGAACCGGATATCTATACCTTAAGTGATCTAAAAGTTCGATATAGATGATAGGAGATATTGTACTCGTTCCGTTTCCTAATTCTGACTTGACAAACGGCAAGTTGCGGCCGGCATTGGTCCTCTATGAAGATGCTGTTGAGAAAGAGATCACTATCGCCTATATCTCCTCAAAAACCCCGATAGTCCTATCTCCTTGTGAAGTCTTGGTAACGAGGGGAACTCATTCCTTTGAGAAGTCTGGCTTGATGATGAATTCAGTCATAAAATTGAATAAAATATCTAGTATAAAATCATATCTTATCGTGGGCTTGCTGGGATCTGCCGATGAAGCCATGCAGACAGAAGTAAATCGTGCCATTGATATGTGCCTGAAGATCAGGCGAACGGGCAACGACTCCCATTAACTCACTATTGTCTCCTCCCTCAATTGAAGTTGTTCTTCGACGGATGAAGGAGATGACTGCGAAACGTTCTGCATAATCTCGACATCCGAGTCTATGTGCTTCGGTATGTGTTTAGCTGGCCAGCATTGTAGTTAGCATTTGGAGACTGTTCAAGCCTTTCTGTCCCCATGTTGCCAGTGTCGTCATAATTCGCTCATGAATCGAAGTTCCTTTGTCATTGCGAAGCGTG